>CAYJHH010000089.1:0-11670 GCA_964369995.1 uncultured Desulfovibrionaceae bacterium | reverse complement strand
GGCGGGTATGTGGAATTTACTTTCACATACATGTGTACCGCCGCCTGAGCGATAGAAATCAAGTAGGCCGCCGCCAAATTTTTCAAAAGCCCTTGCTGCTTTAGCGCGAGGGCTTTTTGCTTTTGGATAAGTAGCCTACTTTCCCACCTTAAACCGCCGGAGGCACGCACGGTAGTGCGCTGTAGTGAAAAGGCGGGTATGTGGAATTTACTTTCACATACATGTGTACCGCCGCCTGAGCGATAGAAATCAAGTAGGCCGCCGCCAAATTTTTCAAAAGCCCTTGCTGCTTTAGCGCGAGGGCTTTTTGCTTTTGGATAAGTAGCCTACTTTCCCACCTTAAACCGCCGGAGGCACGCACGGTAGTGCGCTGTAGTGAAAAGGCGGGTATGTGGAATTTACTTTCACATACATGTGTACCGCCGCCTGAGCGATAGTAATCAAGTAGGCCGCCGCCAAATTTTTCAAAAGCCCTTGCTGCTTTAGCGCGAGGGGCTCTTCTTTTATGCAGTAAGATTGCCTACTTTGCCACTGAAATTTTTTCCTTTCCTAGCAAGCTTTTTATGCGGCACGTTCCGCGCCCCTTGCATTACAATTGACTCAAAATCGCCTTCATAACCAGCACCACGCGTTTTTCGCTCGCGCTATCGCACTCTGCGAAAAACAACCCTTCGGGGCGGGTGGCGTAAATTGCGTTGTGAAAATAATAAAGTGCTGGGTATACAATAGCTAAGCAAAATATTTTTGAGGCTGTATGGATTTCATACGAAGTGGAGTAAGTCTGAGCAGTGCCACATGGAAAGACCTTGGCTTTCCATGCCCTGAAAGGGATCTTTTCACGAATGTAATGAGGGAAAAAGCCCTGAAAGGAATGGCCACTGCCAGACTATAAGGGGGAAGCCGGTTTGTTAAGGCTGGCTAGGGGGCAAAGCCCCCGTTGAAGCCTTAACCCTGCGGAGCAAGAAAGAAAAATATGGCGTAGAGTATATGACATGACGGTGAATTATATCTTTGGCAAAGCTGTGTATTACATTACATCAAGATACTTTTGGAGAATTCATCTTTTGCTTTTCCCCTGCGTTAGATGCACTTTTTTGAGCGTACGAGCACAAGGTTTTGCTAGTACAGGCGTATTATATCCATAAGGTGTTAAAGTGCCAACGATCACGCTTTGCGCCTTTGGGGAAATTTTTGCTCGCACTATGCACTTAGCAAAAAACAACCTTTTGGGTGGCTTGGTCGAGCTATGTTTTGTGGTAGTAATAGTGAATATATATCGAAATCCACTTATTTAACATTATTTTTTTTAAAGATTTACTGTATGTTCTTAGTTTTTTTGTTTTTATTTATAATTTTTTTCACATTTTTTTTGTTAAAGATTGACAAGTAGAGAAAATTTCAATAAAGTTTACTTACGTGGTCAAACGTGTGAGCTTTATAAGCTCCTTTTATTATGCAAAGCTTGCTACTTCATTCGTGTAGTGAACTTTTTGGGCCAGCATCTTCATGCCATGGCCTGAGGATTTCATCCTCGTCATTTAGTAATTTCTTACTAGATGCCTTTATATCCCTTTTTTGTATACGGCGTTGCTCGCTTTTTTCATTGTGTATGGCATGTTTTTTTGCGTGTCCTGTACAATATGTATTTTCTTACTAGAAGGATATTATCATGGCTGATATTTTGTTACAAAAACCTGCTGCTGGTCAAACCACAAGTCTTTTACCTCAATCTGAAGATCGTTTAGTTTTTGAATTTGATTCTGCTGAGGCCACTCTCACCCGTGACGGTGATAATCTTGTTATGTCTTTTGAAGATGGCGCCTCTGTTAATCTTACAGATTTTTATGTTTCTTATACTTCTGAAAATATGCCTACGTTTCTTATTCAAGGAACTGAGGTTGATGGCGAATCTTTCTTTGCTGCTCTTGATGAAGAGCTCATGCCTGCAGCCGGTGCTGGTGCTGGCACCCCACAAGGTAGCGGTAGTTCTGTAGATACCATTGCTGGCTCTCTCCTTGCCGGCATTGATCGCTTAGGTCGTTTGGATCAAGAATATCCAGATCCTGGTTTTGAAGATGAAATTCCTGAAGGTGCGGGCGTTGTTGATAACGCTGCTCCCACTCTTCTTGGTTTTAGAGAAATTTTAGACGGTAATGATGATAATCATCCTCATCTTAGTGATGCTGATATGTTTGTTACTGAGGCGGGTGTTGGCCGTGATGATTCTGGTTCATTAAACAATAGTAATCCTAATAAAGTGTATGATGGTGACTTAGAGGTATCTATTCAGATTGTTGCCACCGATGCAGATGGTGATAGCCTAACCTATAGTGTTTCTGGCACTAGCCCTTATGGTAGTGTAAGTATTGATCCTAATACAGGCGTGTTAACATTTAAACTGTATGATAATGATTTGGTCAATGGTCTTAACCCCAATCAAGTTATTGAAGAGTTTTTCACTGTTACAGTGAGTGACTCTCAAGGAGCTACAGATACTGCTTATGTTAAACTTGCTGTGGTTGGTACCAATGACAGACCGGTTTTAGGATTTGTTACACCAGACAGTACTGAATTGGCAGAGGAAGCACCTGTTTTGGGAGTAACCGAAGATACTAGCGCAAGCATATCCGGCGAAATTTCCAGTACTGATGCGGATCGTGGCGGTAGTTTAGGTGATGCGCCAACATATTTTGTAAGCGATAAAGATACATTTGATTATTTTGATAACGATGCAGCAGCCGACACCAATAATGATGGTGTTATTAGTGAAAGTGAAGATGCCAATTCTGACCTAGCGCTTTCTGGCTTAGGTAAAGAAATTACCGGTGACTTTGGTACTTTTACCCTTTCACAAGCTCCTGGTAGCGAAAATGCAACCTATACGTACACTTTACAAGCAAAGCCAGATGTGGCTGATTATAACGGGGATGCCACAGATCCTCGTTATCTTGAAGACCTTGATCGCTATAATAAAGTACAAGCTCTTGGTGAAGGCGAAACCAGAGAAGAAACTTTTTACGTATATGTACAAGACACAGCCGGCGCATGGGTTGCTAAGCCCATCACTGTTACCATAACTGGTTCTAACGATGGCCCCACGGATTTAGTGGCCACTCCTAGTGATGCCATCATTTACGAAGCCGGTGATGGTCGTGGTACTGATGGTACAGACGTAACTGGTTCCAATCCGAACCTTGACTATGCTGGTGATTTTGTTGCAAGCGGTACTTTGTCTGCAAAGGATGTGGACGCCAATGATGAATTGACCTTTGAAGTTGTGGGTGCCCCCACTGTAGCGTATTCTGCGGGTACAGCAGCAAATTATGACTTTGATTTAAGTGACGTTAAATTTAGCATTACAAATGCAGATAGAGTTTCCGGTAGTGATGATACAGCTACGTACAAGTTTGAGCTAACTGACCCTGCGAGCATAAATAAGCTAGCTCATAACGAAACCATAACTTTAACATATACTGTTCAAGCTAAAGATCCAAGTGGTGCAGTTGTAGACACAAAGGTCACAATTACACTTACCGGTACCAACGATCAACCCACTCTTAAGGTGAGCAGCGAAAACTTAGTCCTCACTGAAGATATAGATGCAAATAAAAAAGACAATTTAGTCTTTAAGGGAACATCCACCGTTGTGGATCCTGACAATGCTGATACACAAACATTCTTTGTGGGTGAAGCCAATCAAGACAGTACTAAACCTCTTGATACTGATAGTCTTACTGCCAAAAATGATGACTTTAGCATCGAAATGTTTGTTAATGAAAAAGCAGATGCTACTATTAAAGCCACTGTAACCATTGATAAAAATGGTGAATATAAAGTTGTTGTAGATGATAAAAGCGTACAGCATCTTGGCGAAGGTGAAAGCGCCACAGGTACCTTTACCATCTATGTACAAGACAAAGAAGGCGCTTGGTCAAGCCAAGACGTTACCGTCACTGTGAATGGTCAAAACGATGGCCCCACGGATTTAGTGGCCACTCCTAGTGATGCCATCATTTACGAAGCCGGTGATGGTCGTGGTACTGATGGTACAGACGTAACTGGTTCCAATCCGAACCTTGACTATGCTGGTGATTTTGTTGCAAGCGGTACTTTGTCTGCAAAGGATGTGGACGCCAATGATGATCTTACTTTCACAGCGCGCGTTGACGGTTCCACAGAAGCATATGGTAATACTGTCAGTACCATATATGGTGATTTAACCATCACCAATGGTACAGCCGCTGGTGATAGAGATGCAGAGTATAGCTTTACTCTTGCTCCCACAACAGAGGCTGCCAAAGCAGAGATTGATGCATTAGCACATGGCCAAACCAAAGACATAAAGTTTGACGTTCAAGTGTCTGACGGTAAAGGTGGCACCACCACCACGACTCTTACAGTGACAGTTGTTGGCACCAATGATCAGCCCATACTTACAGTGAGCGCTACCAACATAGTCCTCACTGAAGATATAGATGCAAATAAAAAAGACAATTTAGTCTTTAAGGGAACATCCACCGTTGTGGATCCTGACAATGCTGATACACAAACATTCTTTGTGGGTGAAGCCAATCAAGACAGTACTAAACCTCTTGATACTGATAGTCTTACTGCCAAAAATGATGACTTTAGCATCGAAATGTTTGTTAATGAAAAAGCAGATGCTACTATTAAAGCCACTGTAACCATTGATAAAAATGGTGAATATAAAGTTGTTGTAGATGATAAAAGCGTACAGCATCTTGGCGAAGGTGAAAGCGCCACAGGTACCTTTACCATTTATGTGCAAGATAGTGAAGGCGCTTGGTCAAGCCAAGACGTTACCGTCACTGTGAACGGGCAAAACGATGGCCCCAAGAATATAGTGGTCACACCTATTGATGCCATCATTTATGAAGCAGGTGATGGTCGTGCCACTGATGGTACAGACGTAACTGGTTCCAATCCGAACCTTGACTATGCTGGTGATTTTGTTGCAAGCGGTACTTTGTCTGCAAAGGATGTGGACGCCAATGATGATCTTACTTTCACAGCGCGCGTTGACGGTTCCACAGAAGCATATGGTAATACTGTCAGTACCATATATGGTGATTTAACCATCACCAATGGTACAGCCGCTGGTGATAGAGATGCAGAGTATAGCTTTACTCTTGCTCCCACAACAGAGGCTGCCAAAGCAGAGATTGATGCATTAGCACATGGCCAAACCAAAGACATAAAGTTTGACGTTCAAGTGTCTGACGGTAAAGGTGGCACCACCACCACGACTCTTACAGTGACAGTTGTTGGCACCAATGATCAGCCCATACTTACAGTGAGCGCTACCAACATAGTCCTTACTGAAGATATAGATGCAAATAAAAAAGATAATTTAGTCTTTGAGGGAACATCCACCGTTGTGGACCCTGATAATGCTGATACACAAACGTTCTTTGTGGGCGAGGTAAATCAAGATAATGCTAAACCTCTTGATACTGATAGTCTTACTGCCAAAAATGATGACTTTAGTATCGAAATGTTTGTTAATGGAAAAGCAGATGCTACTATTAAAGCCACTGTAACCATTGATAAAAATGGTGAATATAAAGTTGTTGTAGATGATAAAAGCGTACAGCATCTTGGCGAAGGTGAAAGCGCCACAGGTACCTTTACCATCTATGTACAAGACAAAGAAGGCGCTTGGTCAAGCCAAGACGTTACCGTCACTGTGAATGGTCAAAACGATGGCCCCACGGATTTAGTGGCCACTCCTAGTGATGCCATCATTTACGAAGCCGGTGATGGTCGTGGTACTGATGGTACAGACGTAACTGGTTCCAATCCGAACCTTGACTATGCTGGTGATTTTGTTGCAAGCGGTACTTTGTCTGCAAAGGATGTGGACGCCAATGATGATCTTACTTTCACAGCGCGCGTTGACGGTTCCACAGAAGCATATGGTAATACTGTCAGTACCATATATGGTGATTTAACCATCACCAATGGTACAGCCGCTGGTGATAGAGATGCAGAGTATAGCTTTACTCTTGCTCCCACAACAGAGGCTGCCAAAGCAGAGATTGATGCATTAGCACATGGCCAAACCAAAGACATAAAGTTTGACGTTCAAGTGTCTGACGGTAAAGGTGGCACCACCACCACGACTCTTACAGTGACAGTTGTTGGCACCAATGATCAGCCCATACTTACAGTGAGCGCTACCAACATAGTCCTTACTGAAGATATAGATGCAAATAAAAAAGATAATTTAGTCTTTGAGGGAACATCCACCGTTGTGGACCCTGATAATGCTGATACACAAACGTTCTTTGTGGGCGAGGTAAATCAAGATAATGCTACACTTCTTGATACCACCAAGCTTACCGCCGAAGATACAGACCTTTCCATTGCAATGTCTGTGAATGGTGCAGTTGACTCCAGCATTAAAGCCACTGTGACCGTTGATGAAAAGGGTAATTACAAAGTAACTGTGGATAATGATAGCATTCAACATCTTACTGAAGGTGAAAATGCTACAGGTTCCTTCACCATTTATGTGCAAGACAAGGAAGGCGCTTGGTCAAGCCAAGAGATTACTGTCACTGTACAGGGCGCCAATGATGCACCTTCCCTTACCCTTAATCAAGACAGCCTCACTACCTTTGATGCAGCTGTAGAAGGTACTGTTGCCAGTGGTTATGAGCCTAAAGATAATCCTTTAGTTGCAGGAAATGAAGGTGCTACAGCCACAGCCAATGGTGGATTTACCGCATTCGGTGGCGATGAGCTTACAAGCCTTACTATTGCTGGTAAAGATGCTGCTGGTAAATCAGTTGTCTTTGACTTGACCACGTATACTGCTAACGACTTAGCTAACCTTATTATCTATGGTGAGCATGGTAACCTTAGCAATATTACTTATGATGAAGCCACCGGTGAAGTAACATACACATATACGCAAACAAAAGTTTATGACCATGATGAAACCCTAGATAATAAGACGAATACAGGTAATGTAGATTCCACTGCTCCCAGTGGCTATGATTCGTCTTACGATAAAACATTAGGTGATTCATTTACCGTTACCGTCACCGATAAAGATGGTGAAAGTCAGTCTGTAGATATTAAAGTAAATATCGTGGACGATATGATTGATCTTAGAGATACAGACACCACCACCACCGTGGGTACTTTCGTTGCAGCAACAGCTACGGATACAGCTCACTATCTTGTGGTAACTGACAATACATCTGCTGACCACGGTAAAGTGGGCGGTACTGTAGAGTTTGGCGGTGCAGACGGTTTAGTTTCCATGGAAATTAATCCTGCCGTATATAACGGTACCGTACCTTTTGCGGCCACAGTGATCATTGATGGACAACCTAAGGTTCTTACTCTTGTTTTTGATGACGCAGGTAATTTGCTAGGCGTAGAGGGCAATGAAGTTGGCGGTAAAAACGTATATGATACAGAAAACCCTTACTTTACATTTACCATTGACGATGATGGTAACTGGACCTTTGAGCAACACAGACCTTTTGGTGGTGACGTTGTCATCAATGTAAAGGGAACCGACGCTGACGGTGACAGTGACACCCATAATATCGTTATTCGCGCAGATGATAAGCCCTTTATCGACACTACACCACAAGCGGGCGACAATGAAGTTCATGTCTCTGAAGTTTTCCTTGGTGACGGAAGCGGTAATGATCCTAATACTACCGATGAGTACAAAGGTAATGTTGCAAGCAAGACCATTGATATGAACGTTGGAGAAGACGGATACTTTGGTGGCTCTTTTGAAAATGCATTTAGCTGGGCTACACCCACGGCAACTTTGACCAGTAATGGCGAAGCTGTGCAATGGGATACTGATGGTAACCCTCTGGTGGGTTATACAGGTAGCAAGGATGATGGCACGTATACAGAAGTTATCACCGTTACCATGGGTAAACCAAATGCTCAGGGTAAAGCAGAATATGATGTTGTTTTAAAGCAACCAGTTGAACATCCAAATGCCGATGGTAATAATGAAATTACTGACCTTGATTTTGGCTTTAGCTTAAAAGATGCCGATGGTGACGAAGCTTCCGGTAGCATTACGGTAAACATTGAAGACGATGTGCCTACTACACCAAATAAGCAAATAGAGCCTACGTTAACCACAACGGACACAGCTTTAACCATTGTAGACATTGATTTTGGTGCCGATAATGGTGATGGTAAACAGCTCATCTTTGGTGGGACAACCTTTACTTTCATGGATGGCGCATGGACTGTGGATGCCGCTAGTACAGGTGAAGTGGTAGACTTGGATATTATCAGCGCTAACGGTGCTTTCCTTGAGCTTAAAGATGCTCCTGCTGACGGTGACAGCCATGTTGTAGATGGTACTACTTTTACCTATACCGTTACTGATGGCAGTGGCTCTTGGTCCGCTACCACAGGCGAAGGAAGTAACGTACAATCACATGATGTAACTGAATCTACGGCTACAAGATTAGAAGCTGCAGACGGCACCACATTACAAACCGGCGGTGCTGATGGTGACAGATGGCTTGCCACTGTTACTGACGTACCTACTAACGGCGAAAAGACTGAAACATTTGAAGTTATTGATGCCGATGGTGATAAGACAAGCTTTGACATCACCGCTCAAAATACAACGGAAATACCCGATGATAAGGTCATTGGTCTTGCCGGTTCAGCTACGCAAATTGAGCCGGGTGCTAACTACAATATTGCCATTATTCTTGATACCTCAGGCTCCATGTATGATGATGGTAATAATGATATTGATGACGTAGATGGCCAAGTGATATCTCGTCTTGGACAAGCTTGCGATGCCATTGCTGATTTTATAGTGGGTACTTTACACAATCATGCCAATAGTGAATTAGGTGGAGAGGTTAATGTCTTAATCACTACCTTCTGGAGAGGTTCCGATATTGGAGCTACAGAAGTGGCTAATTCTGTCGATAAACAAAGCAGTAGCGCCACCTACATAGAAACACTAGATCCTGCTGATTTTGCAGGAATGAGCGAAGATCAAATATATTCAGCCATTGCAGAGATTTTGGCCATGAATGCCGTGGGTGTTACATACGATGCAGCTACTGGTGAGTTTGAGTATGACTCTGAGGCTCACAAAGCCCTCACTGAGGCTTTAAAAGATCCGAACAAGGATGCGGATGATGTTTACAAGCCTTTAGATGGTGGCGAACTCGGCTTCCATTGGGGAACTGAATATCATCAAGGCTTTGAAACAGCTGCTGCATGGTTTGAACAAGTGTCACAAGAAGGTTTTATCAACGAAGCATTCCTCATAACTGATGGTGCCCCTCATGACACGGAAGCTGAGCGTGAGAAAGCGTATACCCAATTGCTTGAAGCCATGGGAATTACATATACTCAAGCAGTAGATAGTAATGGGGATCCTCTCTACGTGACGAATCCTACGACAGGTAATCCCATTTTGATTGATGGTAATAAAGTTCCAATTAACAGAGCCGATCCTGGCCAAGAAGACAAAATTCAAGCAGTTGGTGTTGGTGCAGGCGCTAATCTCGGCACACTTGATAAGTTTGATACTACTGAAGTTGACCCTAATACCGGGCATAACTCTGTGGGCGTATCTGATAGCGATATTAGCCAATTATTCACTGCAGAAAAAGGCAGCGTGGACACAACCACCATTGAAACAAGCATAGGCATAACTGCCACTGGCAAAGATGTGTTGGTGGGTGGAATGAATGTTGAATTCTTAAGATCTACTCTGCAAACGCAATTGGGAATGGAGATTTCTGATACCTTACTTGCTGAGTATATGCGCAATAATCCTGAATGGGTTTTAGAGCAAACTACCGACGCTGTAAGCACGAAGGATGATCCTGATTTACTTATGGGTGGCAGCAACAATGATATTATTTACGGTCAGGGCGGCGCAGATATGCTCATTGGTGACGGTAGTACGGATAAGCTTGCTGAGTTTGCTGAAAAATTAGGCTTAAGCAAAGCAGATTACGAAGCGGCTAACTTAGATCTTCCTGATTTAACGGGCTTAAATGAACAAGAAATTGAAGCAGCACTTAAAGCCTATGCTGAAAAAATGCAGGACCTTGTCACAGACTTAACTGATGCAGGTAAAGAGGTTGATTTGGATGTTCTCAGAGCTGCAGCTGATGCCATGGAAAGCAATACTGACGGTAATGACACTATCTACGGCGGCGACATAGATACTAGCATTGAAGTTGCTGAAGGTGAAAGAAATGAAACCGGCGACGACATCCTCCTTGGCCTTGGCGGCGATGATAAGTTGTATGGCGGAGAAGGCAATGACATCCTCATCGGCGGTAGCGGTGCTGATACCCTCATTGGCGGCGGCGGTGATGATATCATCCTTGGTGATTTAAGTGACAAAATCGAAGGCGGCGATGGTAAAGATCTCATTATTCTACCAGAATTAGAAAACGTAAAGATTGATGACCTTTTAAGTATCGATGGCGGCGCAGATATGGATGTGCTCTTGGCAGGCGCTGGTTCCCTTGACGGTGTCACAGAAAAACTTATCAATGGTGACATTACTAATGTAGAGCTGCTTGTCTTTGGTGCGGACCTTAAAGGAAACAATGTCGATGACATTATGAAAGAACTTGATGTTAAAGACGATGAAGGAAAGATAAATAGTAATTGGCAACTTGGTGACTCCGTTACTGGTAATGATGGTACTGTGTATGAGCAGTACAAAGATGGTGATATTACTATCTTGGTATCTAAATCACAACTTGAAAGTGGTAACTGGTAAGCTTTACCTTAGATAACAGTAAATATATAAAACCCCTTATGTTTTTAAACATGAGGGGTTTTTTGTGACAAAGAAAATCTCCCGCTAGGCATGAGGATAGAGCAATTTCTTGAGGTGAGCGTAAGAGTCTTTTCACACTAACTTTGGGGTTTTTGTGAATATTTTCATAAAGCGATTTTGCATAGTTTTTATAATGTACTGGCGAGAATTCCCGTATAAACTTGTCTTGGGAAAAATAAAAAGAGATGGTTGTGTAATCTTCCCGTAAAATAGTACAAGTCAAAATTAGAGATTTCTGGCAAACTACTCCTGAGAGGAAGCTATGAAGAAATCTCGTTTTACAGAACAAAATCTCTGCGCAATTATTCTTAAAAAAAGCCTTGTTTCTTGTTGTAACCGTCTGTATTTTTTGTTATTTATAATAAAAAGGGGGGTAATATGATAAGCAGAAGTAAGCCACATAATGGAATAGCAGATTTTGCAGTTGCGCGTCGTAAGCGCAAATCAGACTTTTTTGATGCTGTTGACAAGGCAATTGATTGGGAGCCAATTAGCAAATTTCTCAATAAAAAGCTTAATTTTATTACTGCGGGGAAATTCGCGCTTGAGCAAAGTCTTCATGAGCTTTTTAATGTGCTCAACCGTGAGCCCCTCCCATGTTTCTTCATGAAAGCCACGCTCTACCACCGTAAAGCTGTCATCACCAGTGCGGATAATGGCTACAGAACGGTCACGCTTAAACGTGCGCATATCAAGGCATTGCCCGTGCTGTAATTTGCTAAGCCGTCCTATAACCGCGGGGATGATGGTTGCTTTGTCGTTCATGAATAACCTCCTGCCGTGTATACATATAATCATGGGTAAACATACGCGTCAAGGCTGGTTAG
>CAYJHH010000088.1:0-11722 GCA_964369995.1 uncultured Desulfovibrionaceae bacterium | reverse complement strand
GAAGGTAAGCGACCTTAAGGTCGTGCGTTCACAAAATGCATTTTGACGCCGTGCGTGCTTCAAAGATGAATTTTGGAGAAAGTGCACAAAAGTGCCAAACACACACAAAAGAGCCAAACACCATACACAGCACAACACAGCACAACACAACGCACCATAAAAAAAGTGCCTCCCTGCAAGAAGGCACTTTACACATATATACAGCTTACTTTATGGTAATAAGCTCATATTCACTATTACCCAAACCAATTTTCTCCGAATGGCTCATTTGCGAACGCCAATTGGTGGTGGGGTGAATGGCCTTAAAGTGGTCACCAATATGCCCATGAGAACACCCACAATCATTGGCAGCCGACGTGCCTATGGCAGGGGCAGCATTAACCGCATCAATGCAGGCTTTATCCAAAGCCACGGGGTCAAAGGAAGCAAACATACCAATATCCGGTACCACAGCGGCGTCATTTTCCGCATGGCAATCACAATAAGGGGAAACTTGGTTCACAATGCTAATATGAAAATGAGGTCTGTCTTTAAGCACAGCCAAAGCATATTCTGCCATACGACCATTTAACGTGTCGCTATTGGTATCAAAAGGTGCCACAATGGCGTCAAAGTTACAGGCACCAATACAGCGACCGCAACCCACACAATTATCGGCATTGATTACAGCGATTTTATCTTCATTATAAGAAATACCTTCATGGGCGCAATAGTTAATGCACACACCACACTTACGGCATTTTTCCACATTTACGTTAGGTCGGCCATCACTATGCATATGCATTTTACCGGCGCGACTACCACAGCCCATGCCCACATTCTTAATGGCGCCGCCAAAACCTGTGAGTTCATGACCCTTAAAGTGATTTAAAGAAATAACCACGTCTGCATCCATCACAGCACGGCCAATGCGCGCTTCTGTACAATAGGTGGTGCCTTCCAAGGGAATAATTACATCGTCAGTACCTTTAAGACCATCGGCAATGATCACATGACAGCCGGTGGAAAAAGGAGAATACCCATTTTCATAAGCTGCAGTGATATGCTCTAAAGCCTCTTTACGACGTCCCACGTAAAGGGTGTTACAGTCGGTCAAAAAGGGTTTAGCATTTTCACCAAGCAATACGTCTACCACAGTTTTGGCAAAGTTTGGACGTAAAAAGGACAAGTTTCCGGGCTCACCAAAGTGAATTTTAATGGCCACAAACTTGCTGTCCAAGGGCATTGTGGTGATACCAGCTTTACGAATAAGCTTTTCAAGCTTCATTTGTAAGCTTGTACCCACCTTACATCGCATATCGGTAAAATACACTTTTGATTTTTCCATGATTGCATCCTTATGTTTATTTTTTGTTAACGTAATTGTTGTTGCACATAGTGGCACCATCTTGCCGAGGCGCCGGCATCTTGCACATCAAAAAGCTTTTGTGCAAGTTCTTTACGTGCCAATGCAAAGTCATCCTTGGCATAGACCAGTGTTTGCAAAAAGTCATCTAAAAATTGCGCACCAGAGGCACTTATGGGTCCCGGAGTCATGCTTTCATAAGCAAAAAAGAGATCTCTGTCCTTGCTTATATATTTTTCTTTATCATACGCAAAAAAGAGCGTGGGCTTTTGCAGCAAAAGCCAATCAAAATAAATGGACGAATAATCCGTCACCAAGGCATCGGCCAGTGGCAAGAAGGGATACATATCCACCGAGCTTTGGCAAAGAATAAATCCCGGTAAATCTTTAAAAGCTTCCGCCGCCACGTAGGGATGAAATTTAGCTATGAATAAAATATTATGCTTCACACAAAGGGCAGAAAGTAACATTAAATCCAGCGATCCATCACTTAAAAAATCACCGCCTGTGTCTCTGAACGTGGGCATATATACGGCCACCTTTCCGCCGGCACGTTTATGCGCTTTTACCTGCGTAAAAAGGTCACGATCGGTATGAATCATGTCCAATGGTTGCAGGGGGCGCAGCAGCACATCATTGCGCGGATACCCCAAGGCTTGCACATCATCGGCCTTAAAAACCTTAGAAAAAAGCTCTTCTGTGGTCCATTGGGAAGTACTGGCCACACAAGCGTAGCCAGAATACTGCATGGTTAAATGCAAGCGCTTGCCATCATGCATATTCACCGGAGAATCTATCTCCGGAAAACCAATTTTTTTCAGCGGTATGCCATGCCATAATTGTAATTTTGGTATGGAAAGCAAAGCCGCTTGCACGGCGGGGCCGCTTTTATCGGTAAAGTCGTCCAACACGGCAAATTTGGCCTTGGCCAATAGCTCAGCAGTACAATGCTGCACCATGAGCACAGGTAAAGAAAAGGCACTGATACGATCAAATTCATCCCGAAACGTGGTAAGAAAGACCGGCGCAAAACCATAATCATGGGTGGCGGCCTCAAGGAACATATACTTCACATTATCCATGAGCCGTCCCCCGGCACGTCCCACAAAAAGCACCACAGGGCGCTCATCATGAGGATTAAAGGGACTAGGTTTCACTTTAGGAGCTGCCGCGGGCGTGCATAGGGTTGTGTGTATATTCATGCATTAAAGTTATCCCAAAGCCTGTACATAAGCAAGCGACAGACAGCGTAAGGATAAGAAATTCTTCCTCTCCCTTCTGCTTTTGCCAGCATGCTTTATGGTTGCCAACCCTGACAATATAGGGCATAGTGCTAAAAATAAAAACACATTAGGTACATCTTTATCTCTACATATTATGTCTAATACAGCACAAATTTCCTTCGCATCCACGGGCGGCGAAATGGCCATTACCTTTTCTGGTACTTGGCATATTACCAACTCCCTCCCAAATGTGAGCCCCTTATTGGCTGCCTTGCAAGAACCCCACATAAAAAAAGCCCTTTTTCTTGGAAAAGACTTGGAAGATTGGGACAGTTCTTTACTGGCGCTTATGGTACGTCTGGTGCATTTTATGCGTGAACAAAACATCATTCTGGATGCCACACAGCTTCCCCATGGCTTACAAAAGCTTTTGGATATGGCCTTTCGCGTACCCAAACAAGAAGATATGCAGCGCAGCATGCAGCCTCGCTCTCTGTTTCAAAGATTTAGCGATTACACAGACAAAGTGCACAATGATATTCATAACTTTTTGGAATTTTTTGGTGAAATATCCCAAGGTATGGGACGTGTTTTACGCGGCAAGTCTGACATGCGAGCACAAGATGTTTGGGCAGCCGTTGAAGAATGCGGCGCTAAATCATTAGTCATTGTTTCCATAACCTCCCTGCTTTTTGGCCTTATATTGGCCTTTGTGGGCGCCATTCAGCTCACACAATTTGGGGCGCAGCGCTTTGTGGCTCCTTTGGTGGGCATTGGCATGTTACGCGTTATGGGTGCCATCATGGTGGGTATTGTCATGAGCGGACGCATTGGCGCTGCCTATGCCGCACTCATAGGTACCATGCAGGTTAATGAAGAGGTGGACGCCTTAAAAACCTTGGGATTTTCCTCGGTGGATTTTTTAGTGCTTCCACGTATTTTTGCCTTGGTGTGCATGGCCCCCCTGCTCACGCTTTATGCTGACCTTATGGGCATATTTGGCGGCTTCCTTGTGGGTGTACTCATGCTCAATTTAAGCCCGCAAGAATATTTTTCCGCCACCATGGCTTATGTACCCATCATCCACTTATTTATTGGCCTTGTGTACGGTACGGTATTTGGCGCCATCATTGCCATAGCCGGTTGTTATCAAGGCATACGTTGTGGACGTTCTGCAGAAGCCGTTGGGCAAGCCACCACGGCGGCGGTGGTCAATTCCATCGTGGGCATCATTGTAGCCACAGCCATCATCACCATCATTTGTAATAGGCTAGCCATATGACCTTAGCTTCTTTACCAAAAAACATCTTGCAAGTGCAAAATTTACATGTGGGTTACGGCCAACGTGTCCTTATGCATGAGCTGAATTTTCAGGTACAGGAAGGAGAAATCTTCATCATTATGGGCGGTAGCGGTTGCGGTAAAAGCACACTCTTGCGCGTGCTCATGGGACTTAAAGAACCCATGACAGGCAGTGTTAGCTATGAAGACATTCCCTTTTGGCCTGGGGAAGAAGAACAGCGCCAAGAAATTATGCGCTGCGCCGGTGTATTGTATCAAGGCGGAGCCTTATGGAGCTCCATGACTTTAGCGGAAAATGTCTCTTTACCACTTGAGCAATACACTAGCCTTAACCGTGCAGAAATTCGCGAACAAGCGGAGCTCAAGCTAGCCTTGGCCGGACTGGCTGGTTTTGGGGATTATTATCCTGCAGAAATCAGCGGCGGCATGCGTAAACGTGCTGGTCTGGCTCGCGCTTTGGCACTGGATCCCGATATTATTTTTTTGGATGAGCCTTCGGCCGGCCTTGACCCTGTCAGCGCACGCATGCTTGATGATCTCATTTTAGAATTACGCGAAAGCATGAAAAAAACCTTTGTGGTAGTCACGCACGAATTGGCATCTCTTTTTGCCATTGCTGACAGAGCGCTGTATTTAGATGCCGAAACACGGCGCATGGCTGCCCTTGGCGCGCCACAAGAACTTCTTAACAATCCACAAACTCCCGCAGTGGTGCGTAACTTTCTCACGCGCGGTGAATTTGCATATAAGGATACTATATGAGTAAAAAAACAAGCAAAGCAACCGTGGGAGCCTTTGTGCTGGGAAGCCTGGCTTTTTTGGTAGTATGCATCATGACCCTTGGGGGCAAAAAACTTTTTAGTGATGACATTGAATACGTGCTCTATTTTGAAGGCTCGGTGAATGGTCTTTCCCTAGGGGCGCCGGTGGTTTTCCGTGGTGTGCCACTTGGAACTGTGACGCAAATTCTTTTGGTGGCCAATGCCAGAGATGAAGAAATCACCATTCCTGTGCATGTAACCCTTAATGCTGACAGCATTGCCTTTGACACTGTCACAGGCTCGGTATCTGAAACAGCACGCACGGTACTGATGCAACGCATGATTCAACGTGGCCTGCGTGCACGCTTACACATGCGCAGCCTTGTGACCGGTCAGTATGACGTGGAATTAGATTTTTTCCCTGAAACACCGGCGCGCTATCACTCCGCAGATCATTCTCATGAAATACCCACCATACCTTCTACCTTGGATCAATTTGAGCAAACCTTAAGCAGCTTACCCTTAGAAGATATGTCGCGTTCCTTAAGCGCTGCTTTAGATGGCTTTGCCAAATTTAGTACTTCAGAAGATTTATATAAATCTCTTGCCGCATTGCGTAAAACATTAGAGAACACCGCCGAGCTCACTTCTGGTGCCACTTCCTTGCGCGATGACTTACAAAGGGCCATCAATGCCCTTGGCGATACTAGTGTTACCCTTGATCAGCAATTACCCGAAGCCATGGCCGCCTTTCAATTGGCCATGAATTCCTTTGCAGCTGTGGCCAAAGAGCTAGAACAAACCGTGGTTTCTGCCAATAAAATTGTTTCACCAAATTCCAAAACATTACAAGAAGTACATAAGGCCATGGATGAATTTTCACGCATGGCTCGCTCATTCCGTGAGCTGGCAAAGCTTTTAGAAAAACAACCCGAAGCTTTAATTATGGGAAAGGGGAATAAATAATGCAACAGTACACACACTCTCATTGGCGCACCTTAATTGGCATAAGCCTATTACTCAGTCTTTCGCTTTTAACAGCCTGCGGAGGAAGCCCGCCCACCTCTTTTTATATGCTCAGCAGTAATACCCTCTCTCCGATGGGGGAACTTTCTGAAGCAGAAAAGAAGAAAATGCCCAAGGTCATTTTGCAAGAAGTAAGCATGGCGGCCTACCTTGACCGTAGTAGTATTGTAACTCGTAACGGTGACAGCGTACGCATAGAAATTTCTGAATTTGACTCTTGGAGTGAAGATCTGGCCGATGGTGCGCAACGCGTCTTATCAGATGTGCTTATGACAAGCCTGCTAAAAGAAAAGGTTTTACTGCTATCCATTGACGATGATGACGCCGATGCGCGTAAAGTTTTTGTTTTCATTCGTCGTTTGGATGGTGCTTTACAAGGTCAAGTAACCATTGACGCACGCTGGACAGTGCATACTTATGATAATAGGGAACTGGTCAGCGGCACCTTTGTGGAAACAGCCCCTGCAGGTCCTAGTTATGAAACTATGGTACAAGCGCAAAGCGCCTTAGTGGTCAAATTGGCTCAAAGTATGACCGCCCCCATAGGTAAGGCTTTACGCAAAAAATAGAAATCTTCCCCCTTGACAGTTTGCCAAGGAAGAATACTATACATGTACTCTATTTGTGCTTTAACCTTGGAGAAAGTATGACTGCTTTAGAAACAACAGCACCCGAAAGTAAAAACAGAGTCTTAATTGTAGACGATGCCCCAGAAAATTTACGCATTCTGGGTGAATTGTTACGCGATAAATACACCATCATGTTTGCCTTAAACGGTAAGGATGCTTTGCGTCTTGCCGCTGCGCACTCACAACCAGATGTTATATTACTTGACGTTGTTATGCCTGGCATGGATGGGTATGAAGTGTGTGAAACCTTGAAAAAAGACCCCAAAACACATGATATACCCGTGCTTTTCATCACAGCGCAAAGCAATGAAAAAGAAGAATCACACGGTCTAGCCCTAGGCGGCGTGGACTATATTTCTAAGCCTTTCCGCGCCTCATTGGTACAATCGCGTGTGGATAACCAATTAGAATTAAAAAAACATCGCGATCTCTTGGACCATTTGGTGCAAGAGCGCACCAAGGAATTGCGCCTTACCCAAGAAGCCACCATTGAAAGCATGGCAAGCCTTGCGGAATGGCGTGACCCAGAAACAGGGCTACACATTAAGCGCACACAAAAATTTGTTAAAGTGTTAGCAGACTACTTGGTGCAACAATCTAAATTCGCTCCACATTTAGACGAGAAAACTCGAGAATTGCTCTACCTTTCCGCCCCTTTACATGATGTGGGCAAGGTATGTATCCCTGATGCTATCTTGCATAAACCAGGGCGCCTCACCGAAGAGGAATTCGAAATAATGAAGGAGCATACCACCCTTGGCAAAGCAGCACTGTCCTCCACAGATAGCAAATTAGGCTCAAACTCTTTCTTAAGTATCGCGCGCCTTGTGGCTCATTACCATCATGAACGCTGGGACGGCAAAGGCTATCCTGAAGGACTTGCAGGCGAAGATATCCCGCTATGCGCACGCCTCATGAGCGTGGCGGACGTGTACGATGCGCTCACAAGTCGCCGTGTATATAAGCCTGCCATGCCTCACGAAAAGGCCAAATCCATCATTATGGAAGGATACGGCACCCAATTTGACCCCGATATTTGTGATGCATTTTTGGCTTTGGAGCAAGATTTTATTGAAATTGCGGCTAAGTATGCTGATACCTTTTCAGAAACCGACATGCACTAAGCTTTTCTCATATACTACTATCTTACGGGCGCTCCCTTACCTAAGGCAGCGCCCTTTTTTTTCATTATAAAAAAAGTCCTCAACAAAGGCTGAGGACTTCAGAGTGCTGATAAAGTCTCCTGAGGGAAAACCTTTTCTGAAGAAAAGGTTCTTCCCCCAGACCCGCTCTGCTCTCGATTTGCGTAATTGCTCGTACCTCGCAAACGCAAACGGCTCCGCCGCCCGTCGGGTCGGCCTTTCCAAAAAACTTTCATTGCATCAACACCTTATCTTTATGAAAGGCATTTTTATCACAATGTAAAATTCTACAGTGTATGATTTTGGCACATTTTTAAAAGATGAAAAAATAAAATTTAATGTTTGGTTCATCTTTTTACGTAGAGTTTTTTAATCTTATACTTTGTCAATGGTCTGAAGTCCTCAGCAAAGGCTGAGGACTTACAAAAAACTACTACGAACCTTAATGACTCTTAGCTAACACTAATGACCTTCATGCCATCCATATACGGAACAAGTACATCAGGTAAAACTATGGAGCCATCAGCTTGCTGACCATTTTCAAGCACAGCCACCAAAGCACGACCCACAGCCAGGCCGGAACCATTTAAGGTATGTGCAAATTGAGGTTTGCCACCGGCCTTAGGACGGAAGCGAATATCTGCACGGCGAGCTTGAAAATCTCCGCAGTTGGAGCAAGAAGAGATTTCGCGATAGGTATTTTGTCCAGGTAACCAAACTTCTAGGTCATAGGTTTTGGTGGCGCCAAAGCCCATGTCCCCCGTGCATAATACAATGGTACGATAAGCTAAGCCGAGTTTTTCTAGCAAACTTTCAGCATGGGTGCGCATAAGCTCCAATTGATTGTACGAGTCCTCGGGGTGGGCAAAGCGCACCATTTCCACTTTGGTAAACTGATGCTGACGAATGAGTCCTTTGGTATCTTTACCATAAGAGCCGGCTTCTGAGCGAAAACAAGGCGTACAAGCACAATATCCCATGGGAAGCATATCTTCTTCCAGCACTTCACCGGCATGCAAGTTGGTCAGCGGCACCTCAGCAGTGGGTATAAGATAATATTTCCAGCCATCTAAGCGGAACAAATCTTCTTCAAATTTAGGTAATTGCCCTGTACCTGTCATGGTATCTGCATTTACCATAAGCGGCGGCGCCACTTCTATATATCCATTTTTACCATGCTCATGGAGGAAAAATGCTGACAAGGCGCGTTCCAATTTCGCTGCCCAGCCAAGGGAAACCACAAAACGAGAACCGGCAAGCTTGCTGCCGCGCTCAAAGTCAAGACCCTTAAGATCTGTACCCAATTCCCAATGCTCCTTGGGAGCAAAGTCAAATGTGGGTGGCGTACCCCAGCGATGCACTTCAGGATTATCTGCCTCATCCTTACCCACAGGAACACTTTCATGCGGCATATTAGGCACGCCTAGTAACCATTCATGCACCTTGGCTTTAGCCGCTTCTGTTTCCACGTCCAAGGCCTTAATGCGCTGCGAAAGTTCACCCATGGCGGCAATGCTTTCGGAGGCATCTTCACCGGCTTTTTTGCGCTTACCAATCTCGGCCGAAGCGGCATTGAGCTGGCTTTTTAATTGCTCAACTTCTTGTAATAAACGACGACGCTCCCCATCCAAAGCCAAAAACTCAGCCACATCCAATGAGGAATGGCGAGCTTTTAAAGCGGCGCTGAGGGTATCGGGATTTTTTTGTATGGCTTTTATGTCAAGCATAGATATCTCCTTACATGTGCATAAACAATAATCGGCATAGTATACATAAGTGAGCAAAGCGTCTACTATAAACAGTGCTTACCCTCCAGTTTAAGCTACACATAAAAACTCTTCATACGCATTTTCCCCCTTTAAACACAGGCTACGCGACCCCGAGTAAGGTTCAAGCCTTGCCATTGGCACTGAAAATCTATATACTTTAGAAATTATCTAAAAAAAGTTGAGAAAGAGTTTTTTACTCTGACGACTTTCATTTTTTGCGCTGTACGCTTACGTATAACTATTTTTACACTATATTGGAGGATTTCATGAAAGTATCGCATATGATGAAAATTCTTTGCATCATGCTTATCACTGCTTTTTGCGCAGCCTGCGGCCCCAACAATTCTGTACCCTTAAGCTATCCTGAAGAAAAAGCAGGGGTTTTACCTGCTCCTGACGCACCACGCGTAGCCGTGGTTATTTTTGATGATAAACGCACCCAAGCGCACCTTGGTAAACGTAGCGATGACACCACCTTTGTGGGTACCTCTTCTGTGCCTGAGTGGATGAGCCGCTCCTTTGCCGAAGCATTACGCGCCAAAGGCTTACAGGTGTCTTTTGCCAACTCTTTAAGTGAAGCACAAAATAGCGGTACAGCCTTTATTGTAAGCGGTGTCGTGCGCGAAGCTGTGCTCACCGAAGTTTCTGTGGCTGAGCTACGCGCCAGCATGCAAGCAGAAATCACCATGCGCAGCTCTAAGGGCATTCTTATGAAAGAAAGCCTTTCTGCCAGCCAAAGCGAAACCGGACTTATCTCCACCAGTACCGCCACACATCTTTTGCAAAACACCGTGCAAGAGCTTTTACGCCCCGGCGTTAATAAAGTAGCAGAAGTTATTGGTGTGCAATAAAAGACAGTTATGTCTCATCAAAACACCGCCATATATTACCCGTATGCCGCAGCCCAAAGCTTGCGGTATACGGGTTTTTTCTTGGCTAAACGTAAGGGAAAAACCAAGTCCCTACCCAGCCTCATACTCATAAGCGTGTTTTGCCTAAGCTTTACCCTTTTTTCTCACCCGCTTCATGCAGCGCAAAAGCAGCTCACCTTCTCCTTTAGTACACAAGAACAAAACAAAAATGCACAAGAAAACAAAGCCAGCATAAGCCAAAACCAAAGGGCATATATGGTACAATCCATAGCATATATTCAAGCTCTGCAACATATGCATGCCACTTTGGCCACCCAAAGAGCCCTTGCCTTTGGCCTGCAAGACCCCACGGCGCAAATGGCCTTGGTGGCAGAGCTTTACACACCACATTTTAGTCAAACACATCTGCCCAGCGGCATCACCGTCACTGTCCATTTACAAGAAAAAAAAAGCGCCACACCAGCGCATATACGCGATTTACTCACGCATAAAAGCCTTTTGGACTTACGCCAAGAATGGCTACAGCTTATACAGAAAAATGCCCAAAACGCATATAATTTCTTGCTTATGAGTTCAGGGTTTGGCAGCAATGCCAACACCAAAACCCACGCCATAATTATTGACCATATCAACCCACTCTACAAAGAGCCCACGACAGATTTTCATAAACAGCTCACAAGAGAAGCGCTCATAAGCGCACAAAACCTTGAAGCCCTATGGCTCTTTCACACTGCCTTAAACCATTTTCAAGAAATATGGAGCGAACCAGCTTTAGTGGCGCAGCTTATGCAAAAAGCCTTGGTTTTACAAAAAGATACTGCCATGTTTTGGGCTTGCCTCGGAGAAGTTCAATTACAAATGGACAACCCACAAGAAGCCATACAAAGCCTCAATGAAGCCTTACGCGTACAACCCACCCGCGCCCGAGCCCTCTATATTCGCGCCCTAGCCTATTTACGCCTGCAGCAACCCTCCCTGGCCAAGATAGACTTAAGCGCCGCTTTAGCTATGCAACAACCCAGAGCCTCGTGGCTAAACGCTCGTGGCGCCGCCCATATGCTTTTAGAAGACTACGAGCTCATGTGTGCAGACTTTACCGAAGCCTGCGCGCAAGGAGATTGCCAAGGCCTACAAAATGCCCGCACACGTAACCTTTGCTTGCCCCCAAATCCTTCACCCATAACAAAGCCCCCTGTTCCACAATAAAAGAGAATTGCCATGGCACAAGAAATTATATTAAAAGTTTACGGACATGTATGGCCTGTGGCACCGGAAATACTACAAGCTCTACGCCCACACTTTCCCGCCTCAGAGCATATGGAACAAGAAGACATGCTTCACTATGAAAATGATATGCTACGCCTAGCCTATGAAGGCATCTATCTCGATATGGAAGAAATTCTACCGGTGATACAAAGTTTCCTACAACCGCAAAGCCAAGGAAAAATTGACTATATAGACTTAGATCTCTGGACGCTAACGCGACATAGCATACAACAAGGACTCATGACCGTAAGCACAGCTTCCCTAAATAGCGTCATGGATTATTCTGGTCATTAGTGGTGGTATAGTTTTTTAGTTTTTTAGTTTTTTAGTTTTTTGAGGGGGGAAGAGGCTCTTTCGCCAGAACCCAAAACCGCCCCTTCCCCCCTC
>CAYJHH010000087.1:0-11822 GCA_964369995.1 uncultured Desulfovibrionaceae bacterium | reverse complement strand
TAACACGCTAAAATATAAAACACATAACCCCGCCTCCTAAGCGGTAGGCCGCAGGTTCGATTCCTGCCGGGTGCACCAAATATTTTATTACAGTGCATAAAAAAGGGAGAAAAGCATATACCTTGCTTTTCTCCCTTTTTTTACTATTTGCGCTATTATTTTTTCATATCTGCAAGAATATCGCGTAGCATACCTGCTTGTGAGGACACCTTGCGTACCGTATGTGAGGTTTCTTCCATAGAGGTGGCTAGTTTTTGTGCCAATTCGTTGGAATCTGTCACTGTTCGGCTAATATTGCCTGTGGTGGCAGCTTGTTCCTCGGCGGCGGTGGCGATGACAGACACTTCATCGGCAGTGGTCATGCTTAAGCTTACAATGTCATTCAATGTATTCCCTGCCGTTTGCACTTCCTCTGTGGCTTTATGTACGGCTTTTACTGTGGTATCCATGGTTTTACTGCTTTCCACAGTACGCTCTTGAATGATATGTATGGCCGTTTCCACTTCTTTGGTGGCGTCCATGGTTTTTTCAGCCAGTTTACGGACTTCATCAGCCACCACTGCAAAGCCGCGGCCTGCTTCTCCGGCTCTGGCAGCCTCAATGGCAGCATTAAGTGCCAAGAGGTTGGTTTGGTCTGCAATATCTCGGATGATATTTAAAATGGCGCCAATGCTGTTGGCATGTTCAGAAAGTTTTTCCATATCGACTTTCAGATTATTGGAAGAGTTTTGCACCCCAAGAATATCGTTCACAATGAGTTGAACAATGTGTTGGCCGTCTTGAGCCTGACTTTGTGTGTTAGACGCTCCCATGGCAGCTTGCGAGGCATTTTTTGCCACTTCATGAATGGTATTTTCCATTTCACCTATGGCGGCTGTGACATCAAGCATATGGCTAGCCGTATTTCTAGCATCTTCTTCAGCGCTTGATACAGAGTCAAAGAGGTGCTGTGCGGCCTCGTCAAGAGTCAGAACCACAGACTCAATTTGTTGTATCAGTGCAAGGCGCATATTTTCAGTGGCAATGGCTGCTTCTTTTTTGATTTTCTCTTGCTCGGTAATGTTTAAGCCCACTTCCACATGACCAATTTTTGCACCGTGGCTATTATGTAAATAACTTAAACGCATTTGCATAACTGTACCATTGGGCATGGTGTTAATGGCTTCTGCTTGGCCTTGCTCTAAGCGCGTAATGCCACAATCTGGAGTATTACAAAGGTTACCGCCACGCGTATGGCAAGGTAGGCCTAAAATATCTTCTAATTTTTTTCCTGAACCTGCAAGGCCAGCCGTATTCACAAAAAGCCAATTCTTATCCATATCTGTGACGGAGACGTTAATAGGGAGGGCGTTCAGTACAGAGCTATACCAAAAACTTTGTTCTTTAAGTTTTTCTACCATACTTTTAAGTGATTCAGCTAAGATGCCAAATTCATCTTTTGAATGGATATGTAATGAAGTATTTTCCTCATTATTGGCAACTTTTTGTGCGTATTGAGCTATTTTATTGATGGGCGCCGTGAAGCGAAGGCCAATGATAATGGCTAAAATAAGCGCTATACAAAGAGTAATGCTGGCAGAAATAAGGGTATAGTACTGAGCAGTATTTTCTGCTTGCAAGACGTCATGTATGGGTTGGCCAATAAACCACATGCCTATGATTTTTTTGCCATGATCACGCGCAGGCCAGTAAGCGGCAAGGTATTTTTCGCCCATGATGGTGCTTTGACCAAAATAGGTTTTTCCTTGATTGAGGACTTGATTTTCTATGTGAGGATTATTGAGTTTACTATTGATAATGCGGTTTCCTTGTTTATCCTTAATGGTAGTCATAAGACGAGTATCATCTTTAAAGAAGGTAACACGTACATTGAGTAAACTTGCTAACCAGTCAATGTAGCTGGGGTTTGATAAAGAGTCCCCCAAGGAAAATGTGCCCACCACAGTGTTGTCATACATAATGGGGCTACTGGCACGCATGGAGACGGCCTTTGCTCCCACCACTAAATCGCAAAAACTGTTACCTCGTAGAGCTTGCACAATGATTTCTTGATTGCTGATATTATCGCCCACGCTATTTGTATGTGCTCGTGCAATCACTTGACCTTTGGCATCAGTAATGGTGAGGATGCTGTATCCTGTTTGTTGCATGATTGTTTGGGCAATTTTTTGCACAGTGGCATGGTCGTTTGTTGCCAATGCCTCAGCGAGGCCGGAATACTGCGCTCCGATTTTAGCTGTTTGCTTGGTATCTTGACGTTTTGCGTTAATTATTTCTTCTAAATTGCCTTGTGCAGATGTTATGGTGCTGTGTAATACATTGGTGAGTGTTTTTGAGTAGTTATGCGTTGCAACAAAGTAAATTACTGCAGAGCAGGACAGTAGCATAGCAACTAGTATACCAACAAATTTTTGAGTAACGGATAACTTCATAAAACTCCCTGTATAATGTGTGTACACACTATAATGAATTAGGGTAAATAAGAGCTTGTACTGCGCCGCATGATGTACGCCTGTCTAAGCAACCTAAACATAAGCGAGGTTTAAATTTTAAAGGGTTATGGATAAGATATGCACAAACAGGGCTATGCAAGACTTTAAAAAAATCTTAAGCTAGATGAATAGTCTTCTAGTCCACATATCACAAAGAGTAAAATAGTCAATAGATATTTTTTAAATTTATTTAATTTTTTAGTGCAAAATTAATAGGTTATAATTATTTTTGGAATTAGTAAGGCCAATGTTCATCAAGGGCTTCTCATCGTAGGCACGCAAAAATTGTAACTGTGGTGATGTGGCCTCTTCGATGACGTTTATGTCATTTTCAAAATATCTAGCCGATGCTTAACAACATGTTTCCACAGGTGTATTTTGGAAAATGCTTATTAAGGGGCTGAGAGTTTTCACGAAGAAAAGCTGCATAGAGACAAGATATGTTCATAATACCTTTTGCTTTAGACAGCTTCTGCATACATGGCGCTCAAGGAAATTTTTTTTAAGGCTCTTCACAACATGTGTGGAAAGGAGAGGAAAATATTCTTTTTTTACTAAACAAATTTTTCACATAACCGATATGAGTTGTGAAGGTAATATGGTTTTGCCTACCTTTATACTCTGTTTTAAATCAACAGTTTACTTTTCGGCGGAAAAGGGTAAAATCCAAGCTCCTGGATTTTTTGTGTGTTTAGTTATGAGCAAAGTCGCTTAGGCTTTGCTATCTGTGTGGCTATAAAAAAGGACTTGCGGTATGAAGTTAAAATTATTAGGGAAAGTGCTGCTTTTAGTGTTGGTTCCCATTGTGTTGGGGGTAGCGGTTTTATCCTTCATTGCATCAAACCTTTCCTCAAGTGGTTTGTATAAAGTTACAGATGTGCAATTGCTTGAATTTGCAAAAAAACAAGCTTCAGAAATTGATGGTATTATAGAAAATGCCATGGCACTTGGGGATATGTTAGATAGTTCAGCTGCGTTGGAAGACATGGCTGCCTTGGCTAATCAATTGGGCAATGATAGGGACTCTTCTGCAGAATTTCAAAAAATGCAGGCGCAAGCCAGTGGTGTGTTAGCAGAGCTTGTGGAAGATTTTCCTGATATTTCAGCTGCAGTGTTAACGGATAAGCTTGGTAAAATTATTGCGTATTCTACTCCTAGAATCAAAGATGCCATTGTGAACACGTACCCCAATGTGCAATCTGCTTTACGAGGTACAAGCATGCTTGATACCCTCATGTCGCAGACCACAGGAAAAATGAGTGCCATGTTTGCCTCTCCTGTGACAGTGGATGGTTCCAATGAAGCTGCTGACGGTGTGCTTTTACTTGTTATTGACCTTGCCACTATTTCTGATCATACCATCAAAAATATAACACTCATGCCTACCTCTAATCCTTTCTTACTCAGTCATAACGGCACCATGCTTATGGAAAGAGCTTTTCCTGAGCTCATAGGGCAGGATAACTCTTCTTATGAGTATGCTCGAATAATGCTCAGCGAAAAAACAGGTATAGCTCGCTATGATTGGGAAGGCGTTCCTAAAGTGGCGCACTTTGCACAACTCCCTACGGCCAAGTGGATTATGGGCATTGAAACTGACGAAAGTGATTTTTATATTACTTCCAACGAAATAACGTTATATCTTGCCTTGGCAGGTGCCGTTATTGTGCTTATTGTGGGCTTTATCGTTTTTGTGGTTATCAAAAAAGTGGTGGTTACCGTATCTCAAGGTGCGAGCATAGCTACTTTTGTGGCTGAAGGGAATTTGACATTAACTGCAGAACAAAATCGCCAATTGGATGCGGCTTTGTTACGTCACGATGAATTTTCCACTTTAGCTCATGCACTACGCACCATGGTGGAAAATTTGGCTAAAATGGTCTTTGATTCAGAAGAAAAGAGTAAAGAAGCACAGGTAGCTGCAGAAAATGCAGCTCTGGCCTCAAAAGAAGCAGAAAAGTCTGCTCAAGAAGCTGAAGAAAAGAGAGAAAGTATTCTTGAAGCTGTGGTAAAGCTAGAAGGCATTGTAAATAATATTGCTTCTGCTTCTGATCAACTTTCCAGACAAATTGATCTTTCGACTAGCGGTGCAGAAGAACAATCTGCTCGCATGATGGAAACGGCCACAGCCATGGATGAAATGAATAGCACTGTATTAGAAGTGGCGCAAAATTCCGGATCCAGTGCAGAGCTTGCTGATAACACCAAGGAAAAGGCCATTGATGGCGCTGCCATTACGCAAAAATGCCAAGTTTCCATGACGCAAGTGAAAGAAGAATCTTTAAAGTTGCGCCAAAATATGAGTGAACTTGCAAGCCATGCTCAATCCATCAGTGCTGTTATGAGCGTTATCTCTGATATTGCTGATCAAACCAACTTACTTGCTCTTAATGCAGCCATTGAAGCTGCTAGAGCCGGCGAAGCTGGACGTGGATTTGCTGTGGTAGCTGATGAAGTACGCAAGTTGGCGGAGAAAACCATTTCTTCGACCACAGATGTGGCCAATGCCATTAATGCCATTCAGCAAAGTACAGAAGTGAACGTACAGCAAGTGGACGCTGCTGTGGAGCGTATTGAAGAAGCCACAGAACTTGCTGTGGAAGGCGGCCGCGCTTTACAAGTTATTCTGGAAATGGCAGAGCATAGTGCCGATGGTATTCGCGCCATTGCCACAGCCAGCGAACAGCAATCAGCCACTTCTGATGAAATAGCTCAGTCGGTGACCACGGTGTCTAATATTGCCAGTACCACCGTTAGTGCCATGAATGAAGCCAGTCAAGCTGTGAACTCCTTATCGGAACAAGCACGACAATTGTCTTCCTTGGTGGATAGCTTAAAAAATAGCTAGTAGTAACCATAGATTATAAGCGAAAGCCCCTTGGATTTTGTTTCTAAGGGGCTTTTTTGTGAGCTAGAGCGTACAAGTTTTGTGTTAAAATTATGAGGCGTAAAATCATGCCGAATGCTTTGTTAAAAAACATTTTAAGTCCTCCATCAAAAATATATCTTGTAAGAAAATAAAAATTCTATAAGCGCTATATTAGGCATATGGAGTTGATTTTTAAAAAGGCTGTACTATGCAATGTTGTTTGGTGAAGACTTTTGACAAAATGTATAATCACAGGTAATACTATTTTGTATAATTTTGCGCTGCGTATCAATGTAGGCGCGGCATCAGGTAATTAAGTTGAATAATAAGTATTAGTATACAAAAAAGATCGTTTGGGGAATTGTTGTATACTTTTTTTATAATTTTTAACGCAACATACTTTTTATATTGAGATTTTTATCTTTATTGTCTAAGCGGTATGGCAATGTACTAGAAGCTGTCTCATCATGGAGCGATGGCGTAGCCACCGGAACAAGCCCAAAACAACGCTTTTTGACGCAGTGATACAACATAATTCAGCGCCAGCTAAATTATGAGATGCGTTCTCGACTACTTTATACAAGCATATTTCAGGAGTTTATCATGGCACAAAATAATACCAGCGCAGCAACGATTACTCAAGCTAGTGAACCTGTCATCATCATACGTCAGGGGCAAAGCATCACCTTAGGTGAAGGGGATCATGTGTATGCTACCGATACCATTAAAACACAAAATACTCCTGTACACCTTGCTTTTGCAGATGACTCGGTGGCCATGTTAGGGCCACAGTCCACCATGATTGTGCAAGAATTTTCTTTGAATGCTGCGGACTCTTCCTTTGTGCTTAATATAGTTCAAGGGGCTGTACGTTCCATAAGCGGTAAAGTGGTGGAGCAAAATCCTGATGCTTTTAAAGTTTTTACCCCCAAAGCCACGGTGGGTATTCGCGGAACAGATTTTATAGTTCAAGTGCTGCAAGATGGGAGCGAACGCCAATTTGTTATCTCCCTTGATCAAGGCCATAACCTTGTGGTGACAACGCATAGTGGGCAACAGCTTACCTTTACCGCGGCAGATCAAGGCGGCATTATTAGTGCCGGTGAGGATGCTATTTTAGTGCCTCAAGCATATACTCCGGAAGAAATGCAAGATATTATTAAGGATATCATAACCATGCTCACCGATGAAGAACATGAAAGTGGACAAGAAGAACTTTCCTCAGAAGTGTTAGAGCTGAGTCAATCGTTGATTGATTATGTAGCTACCTTGGAAGAAGACGGCATACTGAATCTTCTAAATGATATTGAGGTGAGCATCAATGATGATGAAGATGTGGATATTCTTCGTGGCGATGACGACGATGACCTTGTTTTGCTTGGAGGTGGTGATGACGATGGTGACGATGATTTAGAAAATGTAGCCTCAGATCCCACGCTTGTGAGTTTTGATGGTACGCAAAATGGCTATGGGGATGGGGTTGATGTGGTTAATGATGGAGAAACGCACATCTTTACAATGCAAAATATTAGCATTACCGAAGCTATAAATACGAATATTACCATTTCTGGCGATGTGGGTGATATTAGTAACGGAACAGTTCATGGCGGTGATGATATAATTACAGGGACGACAGCAAGTAACGGAAGAATTGTTGGTGATGCCAATACTGTGTCCGGAGCCAATAGTTATCTTGTGGCCGGTAATGATAACATAACCTTTGACAGTAAAACCGGTGGTAGCAGTATTTATGGTGATGCTTTTGCCATAACCAATGGCGCCACAGTGACCTTGGGGCATGATACCATTACCATAAGCGGCATTGTGCAAAACACCTCCATTTCCGGCGATGTGTTTACCGTGGATAATACCAGTACTATTACAGCCTGGGGTAATGATTCCATTAGCGTAGGTTCTGTCATTGGAGGCGCTACGGGTGCCACCATTTTTGGTGATTTTAATGATTCTGCTGCTCTTTCTAATGTGGGTGGCAATGATACTATTGTAGTGCATGGCGCTCTTTCGGGAGATAATGCAAGCATTAATGCCGGCGGCGGAAATGATTATATTCAAGTGGGTTCTGTAGATAGTAATGCTAATATTTTGGTGGGTTATGGTGATGATACTGTGGTGATCCAAAATCAACTTGTATCTGGGGCCACCATGTGGTCTGAGGGTAATACACAGGTTCACCTTAGCGGTGGCATGGGCGCCAACGCTAATATTAACCTTTCGGGAACTTCTGGACGCTATATTTTGACAAAAGATGGCGCTACGGGCTTTGACATGAGCGGGGGTACTGTACAAACAGGCGCCAATATAGACAGCATACTCATAGGCACCATGAGCGCCGGCACCGTAAACACCGGCGCCAGCGCAGATAGCATTGCAGTTTCTACCATGACTGGCGGTAATGTGTCAGGAGGTGAAGGCAATGACTTGATTACCATTAATTACTATGAGGGTGGTAATATTTCAGGTGAAAATGGAACTGATACATTAGTTATTACCAATGTGAGTGGTGTGCTAGACCTTAGCAATCCAAGTGTTATAACTGGAGTGGAAAATATTACTTTTGAAAATGTCATTGCTTCAGGAGAAATTATTTGCCAAGGCTCCAATGCCGCTCTTGCCGTGGGCAGGCTTAATGGTGGTACAATTACAGGTTCTGCCTCCAGTGATACTATTACCATTACAGACTATGTGGCGGGTAGTATAAGCGGGCAGGGTGGGGCAGACATTCTTACCATTACGAATATCACCGGCACCTTAGATTTAGATAATATTCAAAATATTGCTACGCTTAATCTCACAAATCTTACGGGTACCTTGCAAGATACAGTAATCAATGATGTTATTACCATAAACCATTTGAATGGAGGTACCATTCAGAGTGCTAGTGGTGATGATACTATTACCGTAGAAAATTATAGCAGTGGAAGCGTGAATGTCACTGTGCCTAATGCTGGCGAGGTTATCATAGAAAATATATCCGCCAATGCCACTGTTAACATTGCAGATATAATGGCAAATACGGTAACGTTCTCCACAGTGGTCAATGCCAATACCATTAACGGTACAAATGGTAACGATACTTTACAAATAAGCATTATGAATGGCGGTACAGTAAATGGTGCAGATGGTAATGATAGCATTACTGTGACAGATTTAAATGGGGGCATCATTGATGGTGGTGGTGGTACGGATTTGCTTACCATAAGCGATATTGTTGATCGATCAGGGTCAGATACAATTTATATACAAAATGTTGAAAACATATATATAAGTAATGGTATTGGCCAAGCCACTATTGATCTTCAAAATAGTACTGTCGGGTCTACCATTTCAAAAAACGGTACTGATGGATTTGATATTAGCGGTATTTGTTCAATTAATGCAACTGGATATAATGATATTATTAAGCTAGGAAACATAACCTCTACTGTTGTGGCTATTAATGGCTATGGTGGAAATGATACTATTACTGCAAATTCGTTAAACGGAGTATCCAACTCAACTCGTATTATACGTGGCGGCGATGGCGATGATAGTATTACTGTGGGTGAAATGTCAAATGGCGTTAATGTATATGGAAATGACGGTTCAGATATCATTACTGTAACTACATTGAACAATTCTTCTATATACGGCGAAAGTGGTAATAATGTCATAACCGTTACTACCATGAATGACGGCGTTATTGAAACGGATGGTGGCAATGATTCCATTACAATAACTACCATGAATGACCCCACGGGCATGGAGTCTACTCGTATTAAAACAGGGGCTGGAGCAGATACCATTACAACTACCATTACCAATACGGGAGCAAATACCCGCCCCATGTTTGATGTGGGGGATGATAATGTCGTGGATAATGTGTATATTACCATTGGATCAGGCACTGGCTACGCCATTAGGCTAGATAATTTTGACGTAAATGTGGATAAGTTTTATTTAAATAATGTAGAGCAATCTTTAACAGTAAGTAGTAATTTTGCAGTTATAGGTGATGCTGCTAATCCCACTATGACCATTTATTTTGGGTCTTAGGTATAGTATAATCAATAAGCAAGGAATTGTACTTGGCTTACGTTTTGCAAATCATAGGTTAGTATGCATAAGGTTGCGATGGCAACTATATGAGCATATATAAAAAAGCGCGTATGTATCATACGCGCTTTTTTACTGCTTGCTTGCAGCGCAGGGTAGTAAGTACTACAAAAAATTATCACTATTAAGTTTTTTATCATTGTTCTGTTTCATGCTTGCACAGAATATATGAAGGGATTCATGTGTGAGCGTAGTGATGGCGCGCAAAGTGTTACTTTAGGAGTAATTTGTAAAGTATTTTGTATCTTCTCTAAACATTTTTACATAATTTCCGATAATATATTTAATACATTTGGTAAACGCTATGCTGAAAATGAGATGCTAGAAGCTATAACACAATGAACAGCAGTGAGTTCCAGGAGCTTCTAGCGTTAAGCCATAGTTTGTCGCGGTGACGTAACCATAGGAACAAGCTCCAAATCGAGCTTTTTGACGTAATGGTGCAACATAATTTAGCCTGAGCTGAATGGTAGAATACGTTCTCATGAGGCTATGTTTAGACTTTACGGTATTATTTGTGTAAAATTTAAGTAAGGGTGAAGTTATGAAAATCAGGACTACTTTTTTTATTTCAAATGTCTTAGTAGTATTCATGGTATGCGTATCATTGTATTTTTTGTTCGCGGCAAGTCGTTCTTTTGACAAAATTCAGCAGGTGAACACAAATAATGATATTTTACTGGAATTATCTCGTGAATTAAGGGATTCTTCTAAGGCCTTAACAGATAATGTGCGCTTATATGTGGCAAACAATGACGAATTTTTTAAAAATGAATACCGTACTATTGTGGACATTAGGGCGGGAAAATTACCACGCCCTCAAAGTGCAACAATTGCTCCCGGTAAAAACATATCCTTGCTTGACTTATTACGACAATATGGCCTCAGTGACGAAGAATTTTCTCTACTTGAAAAATCCAATGCGCTTTCAAATACTCTCATAGGTATTGAAGTAGAAGCCATGAATGCTATGGTTGGGAAGTTTAAAAATAATTCCGGAATGTATTCAGTGCAGTCTTCTCCAGATCAACAAAAGGCTCTTGAATTGGTATTTGGTGAGCAATATAGGAATGAAGCAAATAAAATTATGCTTCCTATTAATGAATTTTTTTCTAAATTATCCCGTAGAACAACAGCCCTTGCTCAAAATGTCACCGATGAATTTTCACAATCTCAATTTATTAGTATATTTTGTATGGTTATTGCCATTATTTTAGCTGTTCTTTCGTATCTGTATACTAGACAATCGGTTATTAAGCCCATAGAGCAAATAACAACTTTTGCAAAAGAAGTGAGTAAAGGCAATTTAACAGCTAGCATTGAATCCAATAAGAAAGATGAAATTGGGCAGCTTGCAGAAGCCATGCGTACCATACTTTTTACGGTAAATACTATTGTTGAAGAGATATATCAAACATCTAATAAAGTTTCTTCAGGAGCATTGACTGCAAAAGCTGATGAATCAAAGTTTGAAGGTGGTTTCAATAAGCTTGTTCTTTCTGTAAACAATCTTGTAAATTCGTATCAAGAGTTACTTGATAATATGTCTACTAATATATTTACTGCCACACCTGATAATAAAATAGTTTATATGAACAAGACGGCAAAAAATACATTACAGTTAGATGATGCTGTAGGAAGAGATTGTGGAAAGCTTTTCAACTCGCCTGCCTGCGGCAATGAAAACTGTTTAGGAAAAACTGCCATAGCTCGATGCGGTAGCATTAATACAGTGGCTCCTTGTGTGGTTAATGGTAAAAATATGCACTTTGATGTTTTTGCAAACCCACTGTATGATGCTGATCATAAAGTTGTGGGTTATATTGAATTTCTAAATGATATTACAAAAGTTCAAGAGCAAAGCGACGCCATCAAGCAAATGTCCATACAAGCTACTGCCATTGCCTCTCGTGTGGCATCAGCCACAGAGCAACTTTCCACTCAAACAGAATTTATTGTGGAAGGTTCTAATTTCCAACGCGAAAGTATTGAAAGAACTAGTACTGCCATGACGCAAATGAATGCCTCTGTACAAGAAGTAGCGCATAATGCGGTAACAACGGCAGAACAAAGTAATTCTGTGCTTCAAAAGGCACAAGAAGGTATTGATAATATCGGACAAATGTCGCAAGCTATGCAAACTTTGACAGGATCAGCCGATAATCTTACCCAAAATATGGAAAAGCTAGATCACCTTTCCGCCGGAATTGGAAGTATTATCAACGTTATTACGGATATTGCTGATCAAACAAATCTTCTTGCGCTCAACGCTGCCATTGAGGCTGCACGAGCCGGTGAAGCCGGTCGCGGATTTGCTGTTGTGGCAGATGAAGTCAGAAAGCTTGCTG
>CAYJHH010000086.1:0-12075 GCA_964369995.1 uncultured Desulfovibrionaceae bacterium | reverse complement strand
GTAATAAAGATTGCCGGAAATAAACGTATGGAATACGTTTTCTGGCAATGTTTAGACATAAGAAATGCTTTTTTCAGATGTCGACTACTCAAGACATGCCCTTGGCATGGCTTGCCGCGCGTAAAATAAGCCGGAATTTACTTCCGGCGGCCCCGAAGGGGTATTTGGAGCAGGCGTGCCTTTCTTAAAAACGAGTGGAAACACGTTTTTAAGCATTAACTATTTAGATGGAGACTTCTGTCTACAAAAGTTTTTTTCTAAGGTATGTTGTGAATACTTTGCTCTCTCACCTCGTAAGACGGGGGCTTTTCCACAAAAAAAGAGCTTGTGGAGATCACAAGCTCTTTTGCATCAAATAGGTAAAAAGTACTTATCTTCCAGAGGTTTCAGGTGCCCACATGTGGCAAATAATACCGCCGAATAATAAGGTGGCTACGCAGCACCATAAGGCTGCAGCGATGCCAAACTCTTCTGTAATAATGGGTAGTAAGAATGTACCACCACCGGCGCCGATACGACTGATGGCAATGGTTAGACCCACACCGGACGCACGTAGCTTGGTGGGGAAAAGCTCAGGTGGATAAGCAAATTCAGGAACAATGGATATGGCCAAGATGGTGGCCAATGCGCATACCATAATCATGGCCATCATAGGAGGCATGCCTTGCCATACAATCATGACAGCAAGAATGGCGGCTGCCAAATAGAATGTCCACAAAAGATACGCACGACGCGTAATAATGTTGAAGAGCCAAATACCCACGAGTACGCCTACAATGGTGGATACATTGTAAAGTACACCAGAGGCATGAGGGTTTTGGATATTCATTTTAGTAAGAACTAAAGGAACGAAGATACTAATGGCAAAGAAGGGAAGCACTTGAGCAAAGAAGAATACGCCGGAAACAACGGTGGCGCGCCATTGCTTAGGAGCCCAAAGTTCCATCCAGGAAGCTTTTTCTACTTTTTCTTCTTCTTTAGCAGGACCATAGTCACCAAGGTATTTTTTCACCAAGGCCATGGCCTCTTCGCCACGTCCCACAACGGTGAGCCATTTGGGCGATTCTGGTGTCCCTAAGCGCAAGAAAAGGGCGATAACTGCCGGTACAGCGGAGGTGCAAAGAACCCAGCGCCAACCATCATCGCCAAGACCATCCATAAAGAAGCCGATAATATAAGAGATACAGTAACCTATGGTCCAAAACATCAAAAGCCATGCCAAATAGCTTGGACGCTGCTTTTCTGGGCTCCATTCGCTGAGTAGGGCAATACCAACGGTATAGTCAGCGCCAATGAGCACACCAAGGGCAAAACGTGCCATCACAAGATGTAAGGGGTCAGTTAAGAAAAATTGAAGTACAGCCACTAAAGCTGATAATGCCATAAGGATGATATATAAAGGCTTTCTGCCTATTCTGTCAGCAATCATTCCTGTAAACAGACTACCAAAAAGCAAACCAAACATGGAACCTGCGCCTATAAGACCCATCCAAAAACTTGTAAGGCCAAGGGGGGCTGCTGCATAACTTAAAGCTATGCCCACAATGCCTAGTGTATACCCATCACATATTTGCCCCATAAAGGTACCTGCAATAACTTTTTTGTGTATTGCGGAAAAAGGGGCTTCCTCAAAGCTAACTTTTTGTACGGCTTCCATCACGAACCTCCACTAAAAATACTCACAATGATAATTGTGTCACAGGGGAGTACAAATGCAAAACGGTTTAACATCCGCACTCAGCCTTATTCATTATTTATCCGCCATAGGCTATGGCTAACGTTATCCTTCGAAAATGTATTTCCTCCCATATGCTGCATGGAATTGATAAAGCTCATACCTTATGGGGAAAAGGCTTTGTATTATCCATGTTTTTAATGCTACATTGTTTATTTAAACCATGTACCGAATTGCGGTACTCTATACCACAAATAGAGCTTAATTTGCTCAAGCCTTTGTGTCAATGCCTTTTGGCATTTTCCACGACATTTTTTCTGTAATGCTCTGGAAAAGAAATATTTAGTCATCAAAAAATAAATAATTATTTTATCCTATTATAAAATTAGATCCAAAATTAAAATTTTTTTCTGCAGTGTTATTTAAAGCTAAAGCATGGAAATTTCATTTAAATATATTACAAGAAGTGCCACTGCAAAAAAAAATGAGCACGCGTACCGAAATATGCTTTTTATATTCTTTTATTGCTTGAAATTGTTAAAGAATATATTTTTTAATGTAAAAAAAAGAAGTTTTTGCCACGAAAAAAGATTTGAGTATTGACATAAATTTTTTAGCAGAGTACTCTGCAAATTAATGGTACTACATACCGCATTTCGGTATAACAGTGTACTTTTTGAAGTTCAGAGGGAGGTGCTTGTAAAATATAGCCTTCACTGGAAGAGGTTCTCTTGTTTTAGGAGTTTTTGTTTCGAAAATTAAACCATTGCGTTGAAAATAAACAACGTCACTGAGGTTAACATGGCACACGAAACTTTGTTTTTGAAAAATACTGAAACTTTTGCCGAAAGTTTGGCACGATGTGGTGTAAAGTATCACTTTGCCTATCCTATTACTCCGGCAACAGACGTTATGAAACGTATGGCGGTTATTCTTCCCCAATACGGCGGAAAAATGATGCAAATGGAAAGCGAAATTGCTGTATCCAGCGCCCTTGCCGGTGCTGCTTGTACGGGTGTTTTAGCAGCCACTTCTAGTTCTGGCCCTGGCATGTCACTCATGCAAGAGGCCATTTCTTTTATGTGCGCGGCTAATCTTCCTTGCGTTATGATTGACTGTATGCGCGTGGGCCCTGGCGATGGTGACATCGTGGGTGCACAAAGCAATTACTATATGGCAACTCGCGGCGGCGGTCATGGTGACTATCGTGTGCCTGTACTTGCTCCCCTTGACGGGCAAGAAATCGTGGACCTTGTGCCTGTGGGCATTAAGCTTGCCTACACCTACAAAACTCCTGTGCTTTTTGCCATAGACGGTGTAACTGCTCAAACCACAGAAACAGCAACTTTGCCAGAATATCATGATTATTCTGCTGAGTTTGACACCACTGACTGGGCCTATACTGGCACCAAGGACCATCCTAAGCGTGCGCTGATTACCGGCAGCTATTCCCATGAAGATGGCTACCATATGAATGAAGCTTTACGTGCAAAATACGCTGAAATCACCGAAAAAGAACAGCGCTGGGAAGCTGATAATGTGGAAGACGCTGAGCTTTTAGTGGTAGCATTTGGTATTCATGGCCGTATGTGTAAGGACCTTGTGCGCAATATGCGTGCTGAAGGCAAAAAAGTGGGTAGCATTCGTCCCATTACTTTGTGGCCTTTCCCAGAAAAGGCTTTTGCCGACATTCCTGCTTCTGTGAAGAAGGTTCTGGTCATTGAAATGAACTTAGGTCAAATGGTGGACGATGTGCGCTTGGCTGTTAATGGCCGCGTTCCTGTGGAATTCTTCGGCAAGACAGGCGGGGATATGCCCATGTACACCTTGGCAGAAATGACTGCCGAAGCCAACCGTCAGCTTGGAGAGTAATGTCATGACACAGTTAAGCAATAAATATGGGCAAACGCTCAATTTGGAAAAATTAACCGCTTATTGCCCTGGTTGTGGTCATGGTATTGTTACCCGCCTTGTGGCAGAAGCCATTGAAAATTTAAATATTCGTGAACGTACCATTGCCATTGTAGGTATTGGTTGCGGCGGTTTTTCCCATCACTATATGGATATAGATGCCATTGAAGCCACCCACGGTCGCTCTGCTTCCTTTGGTGTAGGTTACAAGCTAGCTCGTCCTGATAATATTGTTTTCACCTACTCCGGTGACGGCGATACCAGCGCCATTGGCCTGAGCGATATGCTTCATGCAGCCAATAAGGGTATGCCCCTCACCGCCATCATGGTGAACAATGCTGTGTTTGGTATGACCGGTGGTCAAATGTCTCCCACATCTTTGGAAGGCCAAGTCACCGCCACCAGCCCTAAGGGTCGCGATGTTTCCTGGCAAGGTCACCCCTTGCTTATGCCTGAAATGATGCGCGCCATGTCTGGGGTAAAGTACCTCGCTCGTGAAAGCGTAGCCACACCTAAAGATGTAATGCGTGCCAAGAAAAGCATTCAAAAAGCTTTTGAATGCCAGGTAAAAGGTCTTGGATTTTCCTTTGTTGAGGTCATTGTGCCTTGCCCAACCGGTTTAAAGAAAGGCGTTAAAGATGCCTATGAGTGGTGCGCCACAGAAATGGGTAGCTACTTTGAACCGCAAGTTTTCAAAAATGAAATGGAGTAATGCATATGCTGGTTAAATGTATGTTTTCTGGCTCTGGCGGGCAAGGTTCGGCACTACTTGCATCCCTTATTTGTCAGGGCGGTATGAAGGAAAATCTTAAAGTTGTTATGACCCAAACCTACGGCATTGAGCAACGTGGCGGTGACTCTACAGCTTTTGTTATCTTATCTGATGAAGCCATTGGTAGCCCCATTGTGGAACAAGATGCTCATCTTGCTGTAAGCCTTGGTTTATCTACCTATCCACAATGCTTTAATGGCGTGGTAGAGGGCGGCATTCTTTTCACCAATACTTCCTTGGTGGAATCTCCTGAACAAGCCGATGGTTTTGAGCAAGTGCTTTTGCCTGTGTCGGACATGGCCGTGGAAATTGGTTCTGTAAAAAGTGCCAACATGGTTATGCTTGGTGCCATCATTGCCAAAACTGGCGTGCTTAAGCGCGAGACCATCACCGCAGTGCTTGAAGAAACCCTTGGTAAGAAAAAACCCGCTCTTTTAGAGATGAACATCAAAGCTTTCAATGCTGGCTTTGATGCCATGCAAAAGGAGGCCGCTCATGGCTAGTAAAACACATATTATTGATGAACGCCGTTGCAAATCTTGCGGTCTTTGCGTTGATTTTTGCCCCAAAAAAGTACTTGAAATCAGCAAAAAAATTAATGGCCAAGGCTATAACTATGTAAGCCAAACTGATAGTGAAAAATGTGTTAAATGCGATATTTGCGGCATTATTTGCCCTGATATGGCCATTGGCGTAGTTGTGGAAAAATAATCAACCTGTTTGTGTCATTGAGGAGGGGGAATCCTCTCCTCAAAAAACAATTGCATATGGAGAAAACAATGTCTGATCTCGTCCCTTTATTTAAACCTAAGTCTGTAGCGCTTATTGGTGCATCATCCGACACAAAAAAATATGGCTATTGGACAGCGAAAAGTCTCATTGATAATAAATTTCATGGGGAAATTTATTTGATATCGCGCTCCGGCGGCGAAATTTTGGGACGCCCCACCTATCCAGATATTTTATCTGTACCGGAAAATGTGGATTTAGCCATCATTGCTATTTCTCCTAAATTTATTATTCCTGTCATTGAGCAATGCGTACAAAAGGGCGTAAAAGCAGGTATTGTTGTTTCCACCGGCTTTGGGGAAACAGGGCCAGAAGGTAAAGAAATTGAAAGACAAATGCTGGAAGTAGCACGCAAGGGCGGTATGCGTCTTGTGGGGCCTAACTGCATGGGCATGTACAGCTCTGCTGTGAGCCTTAACACCAGTATTATTGACTTAGCTCCAGGACCCATGAGCCTTATATTGCAAAGTGGTAACTTTGGTATTGATATTAACTTCAATGCCAAAAAGCGTAACCTTGGTTACAGCTGCTGGGCCACCATTGGTAACCAAGCCGATGTGCGCTTTAATGATTTTGTGCGCTATGTGGAACAAGATGAAGCTACCAAGGTCATGTTGCTCTACATGGAAGGTCTGCGCGTAGAAAGCGAAGAAGATGGACGTAAGTTCTTGGAAGCTGCGCAAAAAACTTCTTTAAACACTCCCATTGCTGCCATTAAGATTGGTCGTAGTGCTGCCGGTGCTCGCGCCGCTGCTTCTCATACTGGCTCTTTGGCTGGCAGTGAAAAGATTTTTGATGCCGCTTTGGAACAAGCCGGCGTGGTACGTGTAGATAGCCCCATGGAACTTCTTGATGTGGCAGAAGCCTTCTCTAAATGCAAGCCAGCCAAGGGTAAACGCATGGCCATTCTCACCGACGGTGGTGGTCATGGCGTTATGGCTACAGATTTTTGCGAAAAATTTCAATTGGAAGCCCCCGTGCTTTCCGATGCCACACAAGCAAAGCTTGCTGAAATTCTTATGCCGCATTGCCCGATCAAAAACCCAGTGGATCTTGCCGGCACTCCAGAAGCCGACATGTGGGTTTTTGATCGCTGCTTAGAAGTACTGTTGGCCGATCCAGATGTGGACGGCGTGGTGATAGTGGGTCTTTATGGCGGCTATGCTGACCTTTCTGAAGAATTCCGCGTGTTAGAAATGGACGTGGCCAAGAGTATGGCAGATCGCATTACTCAGGCAGATAAGCCTGTGGTTATGCATTCCATTTACCAAGCACAGCAACCTGAGTGCTTAGAGTATTTAAGCCAAAATGGTGTGCCTGTGTTTGGCTCTGTGGACGCAGCTGTGCGCACCATGGGCGCTCTTGTAAACTACAGCGAACGTAAGGCTGCTTTACAAGAAGAATTGTCCGCTCCTGCACCATCCTTACCAGCCGATCGTCATGAAAAAGTACAAGCTATTTTTGCCAAAGTTCGCTCTGAAAATCGCGTGAACCTTGTGGAAACAGAAGCTCGTGATGTCATGCGTGCTTACGGCCTTGACCTTGCACCGCATTGTCTTGCCACTAGCGCCGATGAAGCAGCTTCCATGTGGGAAGAGCTGAATTGCAATATGGTTATGAAGATTGTTTCTCCAGAAATTTTGCATAAAACTGATGCTGGCGGCGTGCTTCTTAATATTAAATCTGGTGATGAAGCTCGCGCAGCTTATGATAAACTCATTAGCAATGCTAAAGCCTATGATGCCAGCGCCAATATTTTTGGTGTAATGCTTACCCCCATGTTATCCACAGGGGTGGAATGCATTGTGGGCGCCAGCTGCGACACCACCTTTGGCCCCACAGTGATGTTTGGCCTTGGCGGTATTTTCGTAGAAGTGCTGAAAGATGTTTCCTTCCGTGTAGCTCCGGTGAAAATGCCTTCTTGCCGCAAAATGATTGAAGAAATCAAGGGCGTGGGCATGCTTGAAGGTGCACGCGGTAGCAAGCCTTGCGATAAAGAAGCTTTGGCTGAAGTGGTATGCCGCGTATCGCAACTTGCTGCTGAAGTTAAAGATATTGCAGAAATTGACCTTAATCCAGTATTTGCCTGGGAAAAGGGCCTTGCCATTGCAGATGCACGCATTGTGTTGCATTCCATGTAATTAATATGTTAGGTTGGCAGTCCTAAGCATTGGCTTAGGGCTGCATAAATGTATATATGTATACATCTGATATAACGGAAAAAAAGTAGGGTAAATTCATGAGAGACGTAAAACGTTTTCCAACACTTACAGGAAAAAGCTGGCTTGAAATGTCTTCTTTTAAGAAGCATGAGTTTAATGACACGAAAGATATTGCCTCTGAATACGATTATATTATCGTAGGCGGCGGTTATGGCGGCTATGGTTGCGCCAGCCGTTTGGCTGAATTGCAACCCAATGCACGCATAGCTATTTTTGAAGCCTTGCCCATTGGCGCCAGTGATAGCGGTAAAAATGCCGGCTTTATCATTGACGTACCTCACGATTTTGGTGACCAAGGTGGCTCTTCCTTTGAAGAAAACCATATGTATTTTAAGCTGAATACCTTCATCATCAAAAGATTATTGGACACCATTAAGGACAATAATCTTGATGTGGACTGGTATCTTGGTAAGTACCTTTGCTGCGCAGAAGAAAAAAGCTATGCGCTTATTGAAAAGGAAATTGCCGAATACAAAGAAATGAATTGTGATTACCAAGTGTACGAAGGCGAAGAATTGGCCAAAAGGCTTGGTACAAAATATTATAAAAAGGCTCTCTACACCCCAGGTACCCTCATGGTAAACCCTGCGGACATGTTACGCGGCGTCATGAGCGTGCTGCCTAAAACCGTAGAAATTTATGAAGATTGTCCTGTTATGCGTGTGGAGCAAGGCGCTCGTGGTCGTGTGACTTTGACCAATGGTAAAGAAGTTACCGCCAAGGCTGTTGTGGTTACCGCAGGGCCTTTCATTGAAGAATTTGGTATTACCAAAAACACCTTCTGCCCTGTGCTTTCTTACGGCGCTTTTACTCGTCAGCTTAATGACAGCGAATTACGCCACTTCCAAGATGTGGAACCTTGGGCTACCACTGCGGGCCATCCTGCCGGTACCACCGTGCGCTATACTAAGGATAACCGTATTTTTGTGCGTAATGGTTTCACCTACGCCACATCCCTTACCACTTCACATCAGCGTATTCGTTGGGCTATTCCTAAATTACGTCGTTCCTTCGAAAATCGCTTCCCCGAAGTAAAACATGTGAACTTCGAATACGTGTACGGCGGTATGATTAACTTAACATTTAATAATAAACCTTTCATGGTGAAAAAGCATCCTAGCTTATATGCTTCTGCATCTGGTGAAGGTGCCGGCGTGTGTAAAACATGCCTCATGGGTCACTACATTGCTGAATGGATTATGGGCGAAGAGAGTGAAAATCTTAACTTCTTGCGCAGCATAGCCAAGCCTAACAGACTGCCACCCGAGCCTTTCACCACCGTGGGCGCCACTGTTCGCCTCATGTGGGAAGAGTTCAACGCCAAGAAAGAATTATAATTTACACACCATCCTGGGGTATGAGGGCAACACGCTCCGCACTCATACCCCTTTTTAACGACCTTCGTACAAGTCTTGTGATGGGGTCATATTTTCACAAATTATATGAATCGGAGGATTTATGGAATTTATACATGCACCTAAGGCTAGTGCAGCTGTGGGGCCTTATTCCCATTGTGTGAAAGCCGGTAATACCTATTATACTTGTGGCCAAGTGCCATTTCACCCTGAAACTGGTGAAGTGGTAGGTACCACCATTGAAGAGCAAGCCACACAAACATTGGCTAATCTTAAAGAAGTCTTAATTGCAGCTGATTTAAAAATTACTGATATTGCAAGAGTCACTGTATTTGTAAAAAACTTGGATGACTTTAAAGCTTTCAATGAAATTTATGCTGCCTTTATGGGTGACCATCGTCCTGCGCGCGTTTGTGTTGAGGTGAGTAATATTGCCATGGGTTGTCTATTAGAAATAGATGCCATTTGCCATAAAGAATAATTGATAAAATGGAAGAGTTCACCTTCAGCAATGCAGGTGAACTCTTTTTTTATTTAATATAAGGTGTTTTTTTAATGATATTTTTGTTATTTAAAAAAAATCATAATAAAAAATTAAAGTGACTTGTGTAAAGCTGTTTTTCAGTGTAATCTTAAATACTATATATGAGACTGTGGTTGTAATGTAAAAAAATTATTTTTGTAAGTTTTAAGAGGAGGAGTGCATGCAAAACTTGGAAATCGAAAAACAATCTAGCCTGGACAAAGTACCCTTTACTATAGGATTTTTATTGGTATTTGCTTTCATTGTAAGTGCAATGCTATTTCCTCAAGGTTTTAAAACTGTATTTGACGCCGTGCAACTCGTTATTACTCGAGATCTTGGGTGGCTTTCAGTCTTTTTAGGTTTCGTTATTGTTTTATTCGCTTTTGGCATTACTGTTTCTCCCATAGGAGATATTCGCATTGGCGGTAAAGATGCTAAACCTAGCTTTGGCATTGTGAAGTGGTTTTCCATTTCTTTGTGTTCAGGCATTGGTATTGGCATTTTATTTTGGGGTATTGGCGAACCCATCTATCACTATATGTCCCCGCCTTCGAATCTTGGTATAGAACCCGCCTCACATACGGCAGCCTTGTTTGCCATATCACAATCTGCCCTGCATTGGAGTATTGCGCAGTACTGTATGTATGCTTTGTGTGGTGTTGCCTTTGCGCTCATGGCTTTTAATGAAAAAAAATCATTGTCCATTATGAGTGGCCTTGATGCCATTATGCCTCGAAAAAATTATTCTTTTTGGAAAAATATCATTCATGCAGCCTGTTTATTTTCCATATGCTGTACTGTGATTAGTAGCACAGGCGCCTTGATCATGATGATTTCGGCCTGTCTTTCCTATTTATTTGATATCACAAGGGGCTTTGCTTTAAATGCCGGTATTGCCGCGGTGGCTACAGCATTTTTTGTGGCATCTTCTACCACGGGGCTAAAACGCGGCATGTCCTTTTTAGCTACGCAAAACACCTATCTTTTTTTCTTTTTACTGTTCTTTGTCTTTTTCTTTGGCCCAACTATTTATATTTTGAATACAGGTACAGAAGCTTTAGGGTATTTGCTGACGAATTTCTTTAGGCATAGTACCATAGCGAGCTCAGAGTTTTTAGCTGATAAATGGTCTGATTCGTGGATCATTATTTATATGGCCGCGTTCTTTGCGTATGCACCGCCCATTGGCCTATATCTAGCGCGCCTTGGTAAGGGGCGTACGGTGCGTCAATTCTTACTTATGAACGTGTTGGCACCCAGTATTTTTGTATACTTTTGGATTAATACCTTTGGTAGCCTTGCTGTGTATTATCAGTGGAAAGGGATTACAGATGTTTGGAATTATGTACAAACCCAAGGTCTTGAATCCACAGTTATAGGGATTTTACAAAACTTTCCTGCAAGCACCTTACTTATTGGCGTATTTGTAATAGTGACCATCATTTCCTTTGTAACCTTGGTGGACCCCATGACGGCTGTGCTTGCAACCATTTCTACCAAAGGAATTTCTGCTGAAGATGAAGCTCCAAAAATCTTAAAAATTGTTTGGGGATGCAATATTGGCGGTGTGGCCTTGGCCATTGTAACATTGATTGGCATCTCGGCCTTGCGTGGCATGTTTGCCCTTGGTGGCGTGCTCATGATGTTTTTGACCATAGCTCTTTGTATATGTATCGTTAAAAAGGGTATGGAAATTTTAAAAAGAGAGTCTTCGTAGTTGCTTTTTTGGCGGATGTACATTATTTTATATAATAGGAATGCTTTCCCATAAAATATGTACATCCGTATGAGATAGCATGATGCTGGTTTAGTTGATAATTCCTCATGTATCATTTGTGTCTTTTCACTTTCATACTTTAGGAGTGGGCGTGTGCTCAAAGATAAATATTATACCATTAGTGCTTTAGCTAAAGCCTTTGATGTGATTGAGCTTATGTCACGTAAATCATCGTGGCGTTTGCAAGAAATTACACAAGCTACCGGCTTACCTAAGGGTACATTGCAACGTATTTTGCTTACACTTTGTGAGCTAGGGTATGTTGCGCAAGAAAGCAAGGGGGGAGATTATGCCCTCACATTGGAGTTTTTTAAAATAGGCAAACGCGTAGCATGTAATAATAAAATGGCTGATCAAGCCCGCGCAGTTTGCCGCCAGCTTATGGAAACAGTAAATGAAACTGTCAACTTGTGCGTGGCTCATAATACAGAAATGGTGGTCATTGAGCAGCAAGTTTCTTTTCAATTACTGCGCTTAGATTCCATCATAGGTTCATCATTTCCTATCTTTGCTTCTGCTTCCGGCAAGGCTTATTGTGCCTTTTTGGAAGAAAGGCAACTTATGCATCTTTTAAGTGATATTCGTAATACTCACGCTGATTTGCGTAGTACGGATGTGGACAATTTCTTGAAAGAATTACAACAGGTGCGTCAAGAAGGGCTTGGATATGATAATGAAGAAATTTTCCCCGGAGTACGCTGTATGGCCGCTCCCATCTTCGATTATTCAGATAAGGTGGTGGCAACGGTGGGATGCTCTGTGCCTACAGTGCGCCTTGATGCTGAAAGAACCGCAAAATTAAGCCAAGAAATATCACGTGCTGCACAAAAAGTTTCAAAAATGCTGGGTGCACCGGATAAGATTTTTAAATCTTTTGGCTATGCGTGAATTTTACAAGGAAATGCCTCGTGAGGCATGGATAGAGATGCACAGATTTTAAAGATTTAAGAATAAAAAGCATCTTTATTGATGACAAAACTCAAAGAACAAACTCTATACTAGTTAATGCTTAAAAACGTGTTTCCACTCGTTTTTAAGAAAGGCACGC
>CAYJHH010000085.1:0-12115 GCA_964369995.1 uncultured Desulfovibrionaceae bacterium | reverse complement strand
TTGAGGATTTTCTGGGCAACGTGAAATTTCCATGACACCTTCTTAAAACTAATTAGTTAATGCTTAAAAACGTGTTTCCACTCGTTTTTAAGAAAGGCACGCCTGCTCCAAATACCCCTTCGGGGCCGCCGGAAGTAAATTCCGGCTTATTTTACGCGCGGCAAGCCATGCCAAGGGCATGTCTTGAGTAGTCGACATCTGAAAAAAGCATTTCTTATGTCTAAAGATTGCCAGAAAACGTATTCCATACGTTTATTTCTGGCAATCTTTATTACGTTATTTGATTTATAAGTTCTATTTTTTACTGATAGTTACGTTGTTTTTCAGTGTCGACTAATTATTTCCCTTCTAAAACCTTTTCAATACGAGAAAGTGCTTCCATAAGCACTTCATCAGCGAGAGCATAAGAAAAGCGTATACAACGGTCATCACCAAAGGCAGATCCAGGCACCACAGCTACATTGGCTTCTTCCAAGAGCACGGTGCACAGCTGCGCATCATCGGCAAGGCCTGGGCGAAAATATTGATGCACATCCACCATAAAGTAAAAGGCACCGCCGGGTTTTGGGCAAATGGCTTTACTCCAAGTTTGAATACGAGCATAGCCGGCATCTCTACGGCGAGTAAAGGCCACGCGCATTTCATCCATAAAGTCTTTAGGGCCTACCAAGGCAGCCAAAGCAGCCTTTTGCGCAATGGAGCACACATTGGATGTGCATTGCCCTTGCAAGCTCACAATGGCCTTGGTTAATGCGGGGCAAGTGACGGAATAGCCCACACGCCAACCTGTCATGGCATAGCTTTTGGACACACCATTACAAAGGGCCACTTGCTCAGGATAGCGCACAAACCAATGGGCGCCGGTGGAAGCTTTTTGGCCATCATACACCAATTGGTCATAAATTTCGTCTGAAATAATGAACAAGCCTTTATTAATGGCCCATTCCATCAAGGTGTCCAACTCTTCTTGGCTATAAATAACACCTGTAGGATTGGAAGGCGTATTTAAAATAAGCATACGACTTTGGGGGGTCAGATATTTTTCCAATTGCTCGGTGGTAACTTTAAAATCATCATGCACAGATGTAGGCACAGACACAGGCTTAGCACCGGCAAGAATAACCATATCAGGATAGCTTACCCAATAAGGCGCAGGAATAAGCACTTCATCTTCAGGATTAAGCAAAGCTTGCATGATATTATATAAAGGCTGCTTGCCACCATTGGAAATCACCACATTTTCAGGGGCAAAACTTGCACCGTATTCATTATCATAATACGCAGCCACAGCTTTGCGCAATTCCATGATGCCAGGTACGGCAGTATAGCGGGTAAAACCTGCATCAATGGCTTCTTTGGCAGCTTCGCAAATATGCTTGGGCGTGGAAAAGTCTGGCTCACCCACAGCTAAAGAGATAATTTCCACGCCTTGATTTTTCAGTTCCAAGGCTTTGGCATTGATGGCAAGGGTGGCTGAAGGTTTGACAGAAGAAAATTTATCTGCAAGTTTCATGTACGTTCCTTTATGTCTGAAGGCCTTCTTCCAACCAGAGGGAGAAAGCGTAAAGTGAAAATTTTTAGGCATAGCCTACCACATTAAAACTGGCATCACGCTACACAACACCATGATAAATGTAAACAATCATTTCGAAGAAAATTTAACCACGCCTCCCCTATTAGCACACCCCGCCGGCTGCCTTGTGGGCAACTTCATTCGCCGCCAAAAACGTTTTAGCGTGGCGGTGCGCCTCAACGGTGAAGAAACGTGGATTCATAGTAATAATTCCGGCTCCATGCTGGGGCTTATGCGCGCAGAAATTCCTACCTTGCTTTCCCCTGCTCAAAACCCTAAGCGTAAGCTAGCCTTTACTCAAGAAGCCGTCTGGATGCCGCAGCACTGGCAAGCACCAAGCTTTGCCCAAAAGCATAGTTCCCCTCCTTGCTACCCCCTGAGTTCTGACCCTGCCGAATATACGCAAGGCTTTTGGGTAGGAGTAAATACCTCCGTACCCAATAAACTTTTGGAAGCGGCCTTTCATGCCGGCCTACTGCCTTTTGCCAGTGGCTATACACAATGTAAACGTGAAGCCAAGCGCGGACAATCTCGCCTTGATGCTTGCCTCACAGGGCAAGATCTGCCCCCGCTTTGGGTGGAGTGTAAAAATGTGACCATGGTGGAAGATGATGTGGCCATGTTCCCCGATGCCGCCACCGAACGCGGGCAAAAACACCTTATGGAGCTTATGGATATTGTGCGCAACGGAGAGCGCGCCGCCATGTTTTACCTTGTACAAAGAGCCGATGGACATTGCTTTGCTCCGGCTGAAGTGATTGATCCGGCCTATGCCGCACTTTTTTGGCAAGCTCTTGAAGTGGGCGTGGAAGCATACCCCATGCGAGCCATTGTGAGCGCACAAGGCATTCATTTGGGTGAAGCCATTCCCATTATAAAAAAATAATGCAACTGGCAGTGTAAAGAAAACCGACATATGTCGGTTTTCTTTACACCAACGCGCAACACATGTTTTCACACACTGTCTTTTAAAAGACCATTCTTAAACAGTAACGTTTAAAATATCTTTTTCTTGGCAAAAAAACTTTAAAAGCCCTTACAAAACTGTCGGTTTTCTTTACACACTTCACCTAAAGTGCTACTTTAAAAAAAGAAAGTGACACTTTTAATGCATAGAAAAACACTACGTTTTCTATATATTACAAGACACACTATATGCACGCTAAAGACTCATCTATCTTGGCACGATTTATGCTTACGCCACTGGACTTTGAAATTTTAGGAGATTTTATGAAAAAGTTTTTAGCATCATTAGTATACACTTTTGTATTCATGACCTTTGCTGTGGGAGCTCAAGCTGCTCTCATCATTCCCACTTACAGCTGGGACTACACCTTAAACATCGACTTTGTGAATGGCGATGGAAGCCTTAGTGACACATTCACATGGCAGACCACCACAGGCAACATGTTCCCTACCACTACCACAGGTGAGATTCTTGGCGGGGATGCCCCCATCAGCGGGAGCTACAACCACCTATTACCCCTCTTTAACACCCTTTCCCCTTTAGACATGAACAAGGACAAAGCCTTTGGCGCTCTTGATGCTCAAAGTGGTACAGCTCGCTTTGCATTTGATTTCTACCCCAATGGCGACACAGGTGCAGCTCAAACCGTCACTTTTGATGTGGAGTTTAGTGCGTACACCACTGGCACCATGAACAGCTCCAAGTTAGAAATCATTAATATCAATTACATAGATACTATTTTATCCTACAATGGTTTAGACTATTATTGGGGGTTAGAGCTTTCTGAAATTTCTCTCGCCTCTTCTCCTATCTTTACTTTAAGCTTTGGATACGAAGAGACCCCACCCACTGCCACACCAGAGCCAGCCACCATGCTGCTCATGGGCGCTGGCCTTGCTAGCCTTGGTGCCATGCGCCGTCGCGCTAGCAAGTAAGCTTGCCAAATTATATTTGGGCTGCACTTCTCGCAAGGGTTGTGCAGCCTTTTTTTATGCATAACCCTGCCTAAAGCCTAGGAACAAAGGTTGACAGAAAGAGCAATCTAGCGGAAAATACTTTTTTTACACTATATATATGGGTTGTGCGCAATTATTCGTCATATGTACTTTTGCGGCTTTGCAAAGCAATTGCAAAAAAAACAATACACACACCCAAAAGATACAGAAAATCCATGAGTTAACAAAAAGAAACAGTATGCTCATGCGTGATTTTTTGTCACATTGACCACTGTCAATACGCTTAAAGCATCTGCACACCATGCGCAGATGCCTTTATATACCACTTAGCACAAAATGCCTCGCATTTTGGAAGGCACATACATGATTGTTGGAATTCGCTTTCGCCCCAGTGGGCAATTATACTTTTTTTCTTCAAATATGCCTCTTTCTGAGGGGAATGCTGTCATTGTAGAAACAGAGCAAGGCATAGGCTTTGGTCATGTGGCCATTTTACGCGAAACTGTGCCTCAAGAAATACAAGGTATGCCCATTTCACCTGTGGCGCGCATGGCCTCTGCCGAAGATTGCCAAATGGCGCAAGACAATGCGGCGCTTTCCAAAGAGGCTTTTGCCTATTGCAAAGAGTGCATCAACCAACGCGGCCTTGATATGAAGTTGGTAGATGTGGAAGTTTTTTTTGATCGTAGCAAATTTATTTTTTACTTCACCGCCCCTTTGCGTATTGATTTTAGAGAGCTTGTCAAAGACCTTGTGCGCCAGTACCGCACACGCATAGAATTACGCCAAATTGGTGTGCGCCACGAAACACAAATGGTGGGAGCCATAGGCTCCTGCGGCATGGTGTGTTGCTGTCGTCGCTATTTACGCAAATTTGCCCCTGTGACCATTCGCATGGCCAAAGAACAAAGTTTATTCTTAAATTCGGCCAAAATCTCCGGCATTTGTGGCAGGCTTTTATGTTGCTTGAGTTTTGAGCAAGAAAATTATGATAATTTCCACAACCAATGCCCGAAACTTGGTAAAAAATACCAAACCACGCGCGGTTCCATGAAGGTTTTGCGTTCAAATCTTTTCCGTAACGCCGTCATTGTACTTAATGAAAACAATGAAGAAGTGGAAATGAATTTGGATGATTGGCAAGCCATTAACCCCCAAAGACCTGAAAGTCAGGGTGGGCAAAAAACCGGTAAGAATCCGCAACAAAAAAACACCGGCGGCGATGGCCTGCTTGTGGTCACCATGGATAATCTTGACGGCGATGCCTTTGCTTATACCGAGGATCCCTACGACCCTAGCAAAAAAACCATACAAGATTTAGAAGATATGCAAGATACGGAAGAGACTGTCCACGCAAACGCCTTGCAAGAAGGAGGCATTTTTGGCCTCGCTCCCCAAGGTTCTTCCAAAAAAAAACGTAAGTAAGCAGTAAGGATAAAGGAATACACTGTGTCATCTTTTTATATTACCACCCCCATTTATTATGTTAATGCTAAGCCACATTTAGGCCATGCCTACACCACCATTGTGGCAGACACCTTGGCGCGTTTTCACAAATGCCTTGGAAAAAATACACTTTTCCTAACCGGCACCGATGAACATGGTGATAAAATTGTGCAAGCGGCAGAAAAGGCCGGCGTGGAGCCGCAAACCTTTGTGGACGGCGTCAGTGGGCAATTCCAGCAATTATGGAAAGATATGCACATTGCCAATGACAAATTTATCCGCACCACCGACACAAAGCACAAAGCCGCTGTGCAAAAGTTTTTGCAAAAGGTCTATGATGCCGGAGATATTTACTTTGGTGAATTTGGTGGGCATTATTGTTATGGTTGTGAGCGCTTTTATACGGAAAAAGAATTGGAAGATGGCCTGTGTCCACAGCATCAAAACAAGCCGGAATTCATCAGCGAAAAAAACTATTTTTTCAAGATGTCTAAATACTTACCATGGCTCACAGAACATATTAAACAAAATCCCGATTTTATTCGCCCTGAGCGTTATAAAAACGAAGTGCTCTCCATGCTTGAAAGTGGCGCTTTGGAAGATTTGTGCATATCGCGCCCCAAATCACGCCTCACTTGGGGCATTGAACTGCCCTTTGATACTGACTATGTGTGCTATGTATGGTTTGACGCTTTACTTAACTATGTTAGCGCCATAGACTGGCCAGACAGTGAAGAATATCAAGAGTTCTGGCCGGCTGAGCACCTCATTGCCAAGGATATTTTAAAGCCTCACGCTGTCTTTTGGCCCACCATGCTCAAAGCAGCCGACTTGCCCATTTATAAGCATTTAAATGTGCATGGTTACTGGCTTGTGCGTGACACCAAGATGTCTAAATCCCTCGGCAATGTCATTGAACCTTTGGAAATGGTCAAGCGCTTTGGCTTAGACGCTTTCCGCTATTTCCTCTTGCGCGAAATGAATTTTGGTTCCGATGCCTCCATCACCGAAGAAAGCATGATTATTCGCATTAATGCCGACCTTGCCAATGACCTTGGCAACCTTTTTAGTCGTGTGCTCTCCATGAATGCCAAATACTTTAACGGCATGGTGCCTAAGCCTTTGTTTGAAACAGAAGAGGACGCCGTGGTGCGCCAGCATGCGGCAGACGCTCTGACCAATTACATACAACTTTTTGAGCATGTGCGTTTTGCCCAAGGCCTTGACGCCTTATGGGATTTTGTGCGCTCCTTAAATAAATATGTGGATACACAAGCCCCTTGGGCGTTGGCTAAACAGGGCAATATGGAGCGCCTCACGGCTGTTATGTATACTCTGTTAGAATCTTTGCGCAAAATAGCTTTGGCCGTATGGCCAATTATGCCCGAAGCCGCCGAGGCCATGCTGAAACAATTGGGACAGGAAGTTTCTGCCGTGGACCTTACAGCCGAGCTTACAAGCTGGGGTAGCCTACAGCCGGGTACGCCCCTAGCTGAAGCTTCAAACCTTTTCCCGCGCATGGAAGTACCCAAGGCAGAAAAAGCCCCCAAAACCAAAAAAGAAAAGGCACAAGCTACTCCTAAAGCGGAAACATCTGTTCAAGTGAAGCCTGAGGCAACAGCTGAAGCTTTGGCAGATATCAGCTTTGATGAGTTCAAAAAGGTGGAAATGCGCGTGGGTACCATCTTGGTGGCGGAAAAGCATCCCAACGCCGATAAGCTCTTACGCTTTGAAATTTCTCTGGGTGAAGAACAGCCTCGCCAAATTCTTTCGGGCTTGGCAGAATTCTTTACACCCGAAAGCCTTGTGGGTAAACAAGTGTGCGTGGTGACCAACTTGGCTCCACGTAAAATTCGCGGCCTTGTGTCGCATGGCATGGTACTTACCGCTGAAAAAGATGGCAAATTAGAATTGCTTTCTGTCATGGCACCCGTGGCAGACGGAAGCCTGATTCAATAAGAAGTTACGAAGAGACCCGCAGATTCCTTGGAGAGTCTGCGGGCCTTTGTTTATTTTTGGGATAAATTAGTATGCCCCACATACATATCTGTCGATGCGCGGGCATGCTCAAAAAGACGCAATAAACTTTGCCCCTCCAAGGGGGAGAGGTTAAAACGCATGCTTGTTTCATCTAAAACACTCATGACCGAACGATCTGAGCTTTCTTTGAGACAAGTAGCCATGTGGGCCGCAGCACGACGTAACAATTCGCCTTGTGGTAATGGAAAAGTCATAACATACTCCTTTAATGCTGAAACTCTCTTCATCTAAAGGCTCTTACAGTATGGTATATTTTTTTACCCATGGCAAGTTACAATAGTGTTTTTTGCAACAGTTGAGGAATTTTTATGGAAAATTGGTATGTAGCTATAATCTTAAGTATAGTGGAAGGTCTTACAGAGTTTTTACCCGTGTCTTCCACGGGGCATCTTATCCTTGCCGGAGAAATGCTTAACTATACCGGAGAAAAAGCCGCTACGTTTCAGGTGATTATACAGCTTGGTGCCATCATGGCCGTGGTGGTGCTGTACTGGCCACGCTTTTGGGGATTACTCTTTCCTCAAAAAGATGCCCATGGCGTCGCCCCGCGTTTTAGCGGCCTACGCGGCATAGGCTTACTTATGCTCACCTGCATTCCTGCTTGTGTCATGGGCTTGCTTTTGCATTCATATATTAAGGCCTACCTATTTACCCCCACCACCGTGCTCATGGCCCTTGTTGTGGGCGCGCTGTTCATGATTATTGTGGAGCGTAGAGCCGCCCCCACGGTAAAATACGTCACCTTGGACGATATCGGCCCCAAAGAAGCCTTTGGCATTGGTTGCTTTCAATGCTTAGCTTTATGGCCGGGCTTTTCACGCTCTGCATCCACCATCATGGGCGGTATGTTGCTTGGCGCAGGCAGACAATTGGCCGCGGAATATTCCTTTGTGGCGGCGGTACCCATCATGGTGGCGGCCACCGGCTATGATTTACTCCAAAGCTGGAACATTTTAAGCAGTACAGACATTCCTTTCTTTGCCCTTGGCATTGTGGCCTCCTTTGTGGCGGCGCTTTTAGCCATCAAAGGCTTTGTCACGCTACTTTCTCGTATCACCCTCATTCCATTTGCTATTTACAGGCTTATCATGGCGCCGCTAGTATGGTATTTCATGTTGTATTAAAGCCTGTGAAAAAAATATGACAAAAATGCAAAAAAACACTTGCCAAAAGTCATACTATTCGATAAAAACCTCTCTCGTTGGTAAGGAAACTTACCGCACGGCTAGGTAGCTCAGTTGGTCAGAGCACACGGTTCATACCCGTGGTGTCGGAAGTTCAAGTCTTCTCCTAGCTACCAAAAATATTCACAGCTCCGTAAATTTTTTACGGAGCTGTTTTTGTATGTATAAACCTAACGCTATACACACTTCCTTAAAGAAGAAAAAAATGAATATACAAGAAATGTTTGAACGCAGTGACACGCTTTTGAAACAGCTTTTTCACCTTTGGGAAGGCAGTGTAAAAGCTACGCACACTTTTTTGTCACAGAGTGAAATAGAAGCCATTGCGCCCTATGTGCCGGAAGGCTTGAAAGGCATAGCACAGCTCTTTGTAGCTTTTGATGCGGAGCAAGCCCCTGTAGCTTTCATGGGCATTGATGGTGAGAAGATTGAAATGCTTTTTGTGGCACAGCATAAGCTACGCCAAGGCATTGGAAAAAAATTAGTAACTCTAGCACTAGAACAATATGGCTGTAAAAAAGTATGTGTTAACGAGCAAAATCCTGAGGCCGTGAAATTTTATCAACATATGGGATTTAGTATTACAGAGCGCTGCGAGCTGGATAAACAGGGCAATCCTTACCCTATTTTACATATGCAGCATGTGTAAGCTCGTGTAAAGACATTATATTTCCTAATTAACAAAAACATTCAAGGCTCCATAAATTTTCTTACGGAGCCTTTTTATATGCCTCAACCATACACCTTGCGTTAGCACATCTTATACCATCTTCCCTGATACTTTTTATACAAAAAAGCTCACAGCGCAGTAGACTAAGAGTAAGGCCATAATACCATTGGTCACCTTGGCATGCTTAGAAAAAAGCGTAGTAAAAAGAGAGCCAAAGCCCGACCAAAGCAAGGTGCAAGCAAAGCCAATAAAGGCCAGCAAAAAAGCAAAGGCTAGCAAGGCCGGAATATTGCCCGTATAATGCGGCAGGATGTAGGCATCCATGGAAACAATGCTGTACACATAAATTTTGGGATTAATAAATTGCAAGGAAAGCCCCGTAAAAAAGGAGCCCGCCACATGGCGCTCTTCTATAACATCGCTACTGCTCCACGTTTTCCACGCAAGGTACATAATATATGATGCCCCTATGACAAGCATGGGCATTTCAATGATAGGAATCAGCGTAGACAATACAGACGTAAACAGAGTACATGCAGACACCACAATACAAAAGCCTGCCAATATGCCAAAATTAAAAGGCAAAGAACGCATAAAACCCACGCGCGATGCATTAGACATGGACATGATATTATTGGGACCTGGGGTAATGGCCGTGATGCCGGCATACGTTAAAAATCCTAACCAACTAAACATTTGACTTGACTCCTTTCTCCATGTTGCCCTACTTTTTGCATGGGAAACGTGTTACTATAAAAACCTTCGAGTTCACTATAATAACACAAAACACTATCTGTCAAGCAATAGGTGCAAGAGTACATAAGGAGTCGTAAGCATGACCAATATAAATTCTGCCGTATCACAAAACATTAAAAATATAAGAGAAAGAAAAAAACTCACTTTAGACAATGCCGCACAAGTCACCGGAGTTTCACGCTCCATGCTGGCACAAATAGAAAGGGGCGATGCCAACCCCACCATTTCCATTTTATGGAAAATTGCCAATGGGTATAAGGTGTCCTTTACCTCCTTGGTGGAGCAAGCGCCGGACTTTGCCACCATCATCCGTCAAGGCGATGTGGAAAAAATGGAGGCAGATCATGGCAGATATGTCAATTATCCGGCCTTTGCCTTTGACGAACAGCGCTCCTTTGAAACCTATAGAATTTGCATTGCAGTGGATGGCTTTTTACAAGCCGAAGCGCATATGGCCGGCACCGAAGAATATATTACGGTATTTTCAGGCTCTGTGGAAATTATGGCGCAAGATAAGGCATTTCTTTTACACGAGGGTGATTCCGTTCGCTTTCAAGCGGACGTGAGCCATGCCTATAAAAATGTAGGTACCACACCTGTGCAATTAAGCATGCTGCTGTATTATGCCAAATAAAAAGGCAACCAAAGACAAAATACATGTCTTTGGTTGCCTCATTCTTTATACTAAAAACTCTGACTCTGCTTTGTAAGTCTTATTACACACAATTTTTTTGTTCAAAATTCCACGTATCACGCAGCATTTCCTCAAGGCCACGTTGTGTTTTCCAGCCAAGCTCAGCCAAGGCCTTATCCGGTTTGGCATAGCATGTGCCAATATCACCGGCGCGGCGTTCACGAATTTCATAAGGCACTTTCACCCCATTCACCTTTTCAAAATTCTGTACCAGTTCCAGCACGCTATAGCCTGTGCCTGTGCCTAGGTTATAGGTAAACAAGCCCTCGCCTTCATAGAGTTTTTTCAGCATGGCCACATGGCCTTCAGCCAAATCCATCACGTGAATATAGTCGCGCACGCCTGTGCCGTCGGGGGTATCATAATCATTACCAAAAACAGGCAGCACAGGGTGTTTGCCATTGGCCACTTGGCTAATATAAGGCATAATATTATTGGGTATACCTACAGGATAGTCTCCAATAATACCGGATGGATGCGCCCCAATGGGATTAAAATAACGCAAAATGCCTATGCTCCAAGAAGATTCTGCACTGAATAAATCCCGTAAAATATCTTCGGTCATAAGCTTGGTTTGCCCATAAGGATTGGTCACAGACAAGGGGAAGTTTTCATCAATGGGATTACTCTTGGGGGTGCCATACACCGTGGCAGAAGAAGAGAATATCATGCGCTTAGCATTATACTTTTTCAGCAAAGTGAGGACATTTAAGGTGCTTGTCATATTATTTTGATAATATTCCAAAGGAATAAGCTTGGATTCACCCACCGCTTTTAAGCCAGCAAAATGGATACAAGAGGTAATGGTATTTTCCTTAAATACTTGTTCCAAGGCTTCCAAATCACAACAATCCACCGCGTAATGACGAATGTTCTTTCCCGTCATTTGCTCTAAAGTTTGTATTCTTTCGGGGCGTGAATTACAAAAATTATCCACAATAACAATATCATTGAGCGTGCTATCTTCTTTAGCCAACAAAGATACTACGGTATGGCTACCAATATATCCGGCTCCACCTGTGATAAGTATCATATTTTCCACCTTCGTTTAGGGTAAAATACATTTTTTCATCAAAACCTGTGTCACGAAAGGTGAGTATAAAAAAACATGGCGCAAATGTACAATGACAATTTTGCCCTTAACTTTATCCGCTTTTAGTAGGGCTTTTTCTTGTAAAAAACAGCAAAAAAATCTACCTTGAGTGCACATTTATTCACCTTTTACCCTTGGAGAATGTTATGATTAGAAAAGCACAAGATATTCCTGTGACCCATGTGGAAAAAAACCGCGGCGGTAAGGGCATTACCGAAGCCCATACTCTTCTTAGAGAAGATGAATTTTATAACAAAGGGCGCATGTTTAATCGTGTGATTTTGCCTCCCGGAGCTTCTGTGGGTGACCATGTACATACCGGCGACTTTGAAGCATATTATATCCTTTCCGGCACCGGTACCTATAATGACAATGGCACCATGGTAACCGTTCAGGCCGGCGACCTTACCGTCTGTCCCGAAGGGGAAACCCATGGCATTGAAAACACCGGCACAGAAAACTTAGAATTTATTGCACTTATTTTATATACAAAATAATCCGTTTAAGATTATTTCCCACAAAAAAAGGAACGCAAAGAAAATGCGTTCCTTTTATATTTTTATGATAAGAGCGGCTTAATAAGAAGCAATGCTGTCCACAGGCTCCGTCAACAAGAACTTACCCTGTAAAATCCAATCTTTTAATTCATTGGCCACATCAAGGGATAAGGTATACGATGTGAGAGGCACTGTTTTCACCTTTTTGTCCATGAGCTCAATTTCGCCGCTCATAAGAT
>CAYJHH010000084.1:0-12239 GCA_964369995.1 uncultured Desulfovibrionaceae bacterium | reverse complement strand
GGGAGGGAACTTTTTTCAAAAAGTTCCCTCCCCCACAAAAAACAAAATCTAAACCCTAAAAAAAACCCCCCACACAAAATTAAAATACTCGCCAGATAATGCCACCGGCTAAAATGCGCCCTTCATGATCATACACGGCAGCAATTTGCCCCGGCGCCGTGGGACTTTGCACTTCAGCAAAGGTTATATGCAAACTTTTTGAAGTGGCTTGTACGGTGGCGAGGGCTTCTTGTTGCCTGTAGCGTACACGCACATACACATGCTCAGGCCACAACTTGGGGGCAAGTAAATAATTTACCTGCGTAGCTTCACAACCCAAAAGCGTGGCTTCCTCTTTATTGCCTAAAATAAGAGCATTGCGCGCACTGTCTTTGGCGCATACATACAGGGGCTCCTTCCAGGCCACACCCAGGCCACGGCGTTGGCCTTCGGTATAGTTCCAGAGGCCGGCGTGCTTACTTCCAAATTTGTGGGGGAGTAAGATTTCTTGCCCTTGCTCACGCACATAGATGGGGCCGCTTTTTCCTAAAGAAAGCTTTCTTTCTTTGCTCATGTGTAGCAGGAACTGGCGGTAAGCATCGGCGGGGACGAAACAAATTTCTTGGCTTTCCTTGGCTATGGGAATGGCAATATTTTTTGATTGTAAATAGGCTTTATTGTCGGCTTTTTGGGTGTTTGCCAAGGGGAAAAGCACTTTTTTAAAGCGTTCTCGTGGTACTAAGGAGAGAAAATAACTTTGATCCTTACCGGCATCTTGCCCTTTTCCTAGAGGACTGAGCCCCTCATGGGCTTGCGGGTCAAGGCTGGCATAGTGACCAGTGGCAAAAAGCGCTGCCCCTAGCTCCAGTGCTTTGTCCATGAGCAAGCCAAATTTCACTTGCTTATTGCATAAGGCGCAAGGATTAGGCGTGGTGCCGGTGGCATAGGCCTGCACAAAGGGCATAATGACTTTGGCATCAAATTCTTGACGAAAATCACAAATGTGTAGGGGGATATGGCGCTCATGGCAGAGCTGTTTTAAAGCGTCTATACCTTCAGGCAAAGACGCTGTTTGAGTATGTGTGTCAGCTAAGAAAAGTCCGTGAATGGCCATGACCTCATGTCCTGCTTCTTGCAGGGATATAAGGGCGTATAAAGAATCTGCGCCGCCACTGACGGCCACGGCCACACGTGACATATTAAAGAATTTGATTGAGGAATTGCTTTAAACGCGGAGCACGGGGGGATTCAAATATTTGATCCGGCGTGCCTGCTTCCACAATTTGCCCATGATCCATGAAGATAATGCGATCTGCCACGGTGCGGGCAAAGCCCATTTCATGAGTTACGCATACCATGGTCATACCATCTTCTGCCAAGCCTACCATAACGTCTAAGACTTCGCCTACCATTTCTGGATCTAGGGCAGAAGTGGGCTCGTCAAAGAGCATGATACTGGGCTGCATGGCCAATGCTCTGGCAATGGCTACGCGTTGCTGTTGTCCGCCGGACAGCAGAGCCGGGTATATATTTGCTTTTTCACTAATGCCCACACGCTTTAGCAAAATAAGCGCCTGCTCTTCGGCATCTTGTTTTGGGATTTTTTTAAGCTTAATGGGCGCCATGGTGAGATTTTCCAGCACAGTCTTATGGGGGAAAAGATTAAATTGTTGAAAAACCATGCCAAGATCTTGTCTAATGGCATTAATATCATGGCTGTCGCTGGTGACATCGCGTCCGTCCACCACAATGGTGCCTTGATCCACTTCCTCCAGACGATTGATGGAGCGCAAAAGGGTGGATTTACCGGAGCCTGAAGGGCCAATAATAACCACACGTTCGCCGCTTTGAATGTCAAGGCTCACGTCTTGAAGGGCGGGAAGCTCTCCAAAATATTTCCATACATTGCGTATGCTGATGATGGGACTTTTACTTTCGTTTGTCATAATAGTTCAACCTTCCTTCCATGATGCTGACGCACTTTGACAGAAGAAGTGTAATGATAAGATAAATGAGCGCGATGACGGTATATGTTTCAAAATACAAATAGGTCTTGGCAGCATAGGCACGGCCGCGTTGCATAAGGTCAGGCATGGCCATAACCGATACCAAGGCTGTATCTTTGAGCATGGCTATACATTCATTACCTACGGGAGGGAGTATGGTACGCCAGGCTTGGGGTAAAATAACCCGAAACATGGTTTGAAAATCATTGAAGCCGAGGGATCTGGCTGCTTCCATTTGCCCTTTGGGTATGGCCAAAATACCTGCACGAAAAACTTCGCCCATATAGGCACCGTAGCAAAAAGAAATGGCAATGACGGCAGACATAAGTCCGCTTACATTTAAAAATTTAGCTAAAGCAAAATAAATATAAAAAATTTGTACTAAAAGCGGAATACCGCGGATGATTTCCACATAGGTGGAAGCCAAAAGATTAATAAGTCTGTTTTTGGATATGCGCCCAAGGCCGGTGAGTAAACCCATGGGAATGGCGCAAGCAATGGATAAAGCCGTAACCTGAAAAGTAACAATGAGCCCATCTGGCAAAAAGGCAATAATATTAATGTAAGGGTCTGGCCAAATCATACACAGAGAAATAAGGGTGGCAATGGCGCCGGTCAAAGCAATGGACCAAGCATTAATAAGGCGCCATTCCTTAGGGTCAGGAATGGTTACCCCTTCACTGGTGAGTATTTTTACGGTGCCGCGAGCTTCTTTGGCGACAGGGTCATTTGTATTCATAGCTATCTCATAAAAACCCTCCGCTGGCGGGTAAATCCACCGGCGGAGGGCTTGTATTTTTAGGTGATGTAAGGACTATTCAGCGCCCATCCACTTAATTTTTAATTCTTTTTCTATGCCTTTTTCTTTAACGAGCTTAATGCCTTCGTTAAGAATTTTCATAAGATCTTCTTGGCCTTTTTTCAAAGTAAAGCCATAGTATTCCGCTTCTGGTGTTTCGTATACAACTTTAAATTTGTTGGCAAAGTCTTGGCGTTTGTTGGCAAAATACTTGGACACAGGGCCGTCAGCCATGATGGCGTCAATGCGGCCATTGGCCATATCTTCTGCGGCAAGACCAAGGTCGTCGTACTCACGAATGATGGCGCCCACATTGGCTTTTTGTGTTACAAAAATACCGGTGGTACCAATTTGTCCGCCTACAGTTTTACCTTTAAGGTCTGCCATGTTTTTAATGGTGGAGTCCACAGGTACAATGAGGGCTTGGCGTACTTCACAGTAAGGGTCGGTGAAAAGGAATTGCTTTTGGCGCTCAGGGGTAATGGTTACAGAAGACGCTACGATATCATAGTTTCCTGCAGCAACACCGGCAAAAATGCCGTCCCAAGCCACATTGCGAATGTCAAAGTTTACACCTACTTCCTTGCCAATGGCGCGGATATAGTCAGAGGAATAACCGATAACCTGCTTGTCATCTCCAAGATATTCCATGGGGGGCCAAGTACCGTCGGAAGCAACGGTGTAGGTTTTACCTTCTGCCAAAGCCACAGAGCTAAACAAGCCTAAGGCAAGGATAGCTGTCATAAGAATACGAAACATAAGAGTACTTCCTTTTCAAAAATTTATTCATATGATTATGCAATACCCAAAGCTTTCTGTCAACTCTTAGGAAAATAAGCTGAAGTCATGTTTTTGTCGATTCGTACCCTAAAAAAAGGCCTCTTTTCTCGTATAAGTGGAGAAAAGAGGCCAAAATATGTATGGGGCAAAAGTCACTACCAAGTAAAGAGTGCCGTCACAAAAACAGGTACAGCCATGGTGAGTACCATGCCGGAAAACACGCCCATGATGGCGTATTCTTCACCAGCATAGCGAGCAATGACCGGCATGCAGGTATCCATAGTTGTGGCGCCACCAGAGGCCACAGGGGCAAGACCGCCAGCATAACGCACTAATATGGGGGCAAAGAGTAAGGTTAAAAGCTCACGACTTACATTGGCAATGAGTGCCACGGAACCTAATTCTGCATTGCCAAATTTTGTTATCATAACAGAGGATAAACTATAATAGCCAAAGCCTGCCCCCACGCCCATGACGTCGCGCAAAGAAAGGGCTTGATGCAGCAATTCAAGGATAAACCAAGCCACCACGGCGCCAAGGGCTGTGCCAAGCACAGAACCTACTGGTAAAAGAAGTATTTTAAATCCAAAGTCTCGAATAATAAGAAAATTTCTCGTGTCAAAACCCATGCACATGCCGGCAAGAACAAGCATGACATACAGGGCGTAGGTGAGTAAATTATCACCTACTTCTTGCGGGATAAGTTCTAGCGTACCCACAAAAATGCCGCAGAGAAAAAAGAAAAGAATAGAGATACTACCTTTCATGATTTTTTTCTCCTTGAGGCATGCTTTTGGCACTTTGCTTTGTAAAAAAAGAACGAAATAAAAAACACACCACAAAGACACTACCAAGGGCAGAAAGCACTCCTATGACCGTTCCTTGTAGCCCTAGCTCCCCCATACGTGAAAGTAAGTTTTCGTTACCACCAAGGTTTAAACCTATGAAAAAAAGTAAAGCATAAATAATACCGGAAAGAGCATGATTGGTGAACCCCACCGCCTTGGGCTTTTTATGTAAAGCATAGCCAAGGGGAACGCCCACCACAATGAGGCCAATTTCTAAAATCATTACCAGCCCCTTATATCTTCCATGGCAGGAACCCCTTGTATGGTGGCTCCTTCAATATCTTCAAGAAGGGCTTGCTTCATGAACCAATCTTCGCGAATGCGCCAAGAGGCCGCTGCTGTATAGGCCGGTGAAGAATACCCCACAGAGAGTACCAAGGTGCGGCGCGCGTGTTCTTGGAGGCGAATAAGCAGAGGGGTAAAGTCTGCGTCGCCGGAAAGAATGATAAATTCTTCAAAGCGTGTGGAATGCGAAAGATCATCCATGCAGTCCATAACTAAATGTATATCGGTGCTGGTTTTACCTTGTTGGGTAAGGGGAGGGCAGTCGATAACCCGAAAAGCTGCACGAATAAAGTTGGTTCTAAAGTCGTGATAACGCTGTGGATTAATGTAGCAAACCCGCTTTAGAATGCGCCTGCGAACGCCATCGCCATACAGCATACGCAAAGCATGAGCTTCGAGCCATTTTATCCAGCGATGCGGCATGGTGCCAAAGGCACGCGCTGCTTCAGGGTCCATTTCTAAAAAACGTGTATAAATATTATCAAAATCAACGTATAGAGCAGCTGTTACTTCGTCAAAACCAGAAAATCTTCCCATAAAAATCCTTATAGAGTGTACAGTAAAAATATAAAAAGCATTCATACATAAAAACGTTGTTGTTGGCAAGTTGCGCAAAAGATAGCGCATAGTTTGGCGGAAAATGCATGTTTTGGTAGAAAAAAAGAGTTTTATGCAAAAAGGTAGAAAACTATTTTGATGCCTGTAGTCAAAAAAGAGATACTATTTGACAGTGTATATATATATTGACTACACTTTATAAAAGTGTGCTCTTTGAAGGAGCATAAAACGTGCGGGGAGTGCATTTGTTTTTATTGAAACAATCTCAGGAAGAAAAAGAATTGTCATGGATTGCATCTGTGACGGTGGAAAGATGCCGCATGCTCATGCGTTGCTTTTTCTTGCTCTATGTGCTTACCTTTTCCTTCGCGCCTTTTTTTCGCGATTTTTTTCCTGTGCTCTGTTTGCTTTGTCTCATTCCTTACTATGCACTTCATCATAAGCAAAGTACCTTAGCTTTTTTTGATGGGAAGAAATACTTTGTTTTCTATTATATTTTTTTACTTTTGGGCGTCGTTTTATCACAAGATATCTGGTCTTCTTTCATAAAAGTTTCCTTACACTCCTTTACCTCGCTGACCCTTCCCTTTGTGGCCATGGAATGCATACGCACTTCTCGTGACTTGCGTCTTTTGGCTTGGGTTTTGGTGGCAGCGCTTTTTTTACAAGGCATGAATGGCGTTTTCCAGTACTACACCGGTTATGACTTTGTTCAAGATATTGCCATAAAAACAGGGAGACTTACAGGATCTTTTAGTGATTACCGCGTGGGCAATTATATTGCCTTATCGCTTATTCCTGCCATGTCTGTGGCGGTGTTTTTGCGTCCTCGCGTGGGCATTTGGGCTGTACCCATGGCGCTGTTATGCGTGTCGCCGGCCTTATTTTTAATGATTTTTTCTTATACGCGTAATGCTTATATAACACTTTTTGCGGCGCTTTTTTTCTGGATCATACTGATGCGCTCTTTCCCTTGGAAGTTTTGCCTAGCGGTGCTGGGCAGCTTTGCGGCGGTGCTACCTTGGGTCTATACGCGCTTTAGTTTTGATGTGTTGCGCAACGACGGACGTTGGGATTTATGGCGCTTTGCTTATGAAATTTTTGCAGAATTTCCTTTCTTTGGTGCAGGCATAGGCCAATATAACGCCGCTTTTACCTCGCTGGGGCTTAGCCCTGTTAAAGATGCGGTAAGCATTAGCCATCCCCATAATATTTATTTGCAATTTTTGTGTGAAAATGGCCTTGTGGGTTTCCTGTTAGTGATGACTTTTCTTTTGGGCATGCTTTGGTGGGGATACACAAAGCTTCGCGCACTTGAGCAAAGAGAAACAGGTATTTTGCAAGAAAATACTTCTCCACAAACGCTACATTGGCGCGTGGCAGCCTTGTATTGGTGTGGATGGGGCGCCTTTTTGGTCAGTGGCATTGTGGGACACAATTTTTTTCAGCGCTGGTGGCAATCCCTGGTTATGGCTTTTTTGGGCGTCATGGTTGGCGCTTTGGTCTACGCTTTACGTCATGCACAGGAAAAAGAGAGCACTTTGCCCTAATTTTTTTGCTGTTCCCTTTTTCTCATATGTGGTGAAGCTTATGGTGCACTAATTGCGGCTTTTTTTGTGCCAATGCAGGCGTTTTTCCGCCAGAGCAAAGCATCGTGTACACAGTAATGAAATGCCAAGATACAGCATAAGAATGAGAATCCATGCTTCAAAGGGAAGTCGTGTAATGGCGACAATTTCCATACCTTGAAAAGTAAGCTCCGGCACAGAAATAAGCGCCGCCAGGGCTGAATCTTTAAAAATAGAAACATATTGGCCGGCAAGAGGAGGCAGCATAAGGGGCAAAGCTTGTGGCAAGAGCACCAAGGAAAATTGTTGGCGGCGAGAAAAACCCATGGCCGCTGCGGCATCCCATTGCCCTTGAGGTAAGCTTTGTAAGCCTGCACGAATAATTTCTGCCACATAGGCGCCTTGGTAACACCCAAGGGTAAGCACAGCGGCGAGCATTCTATCCATGCTTTCTGGGGAGGCAAAAAGTAGAGTTACCATCTCTTGTACAGCAGGGGGCGCTGTACGCACCACAGAGCCAAGGAAGGCGAGGGTATTTTCACTGGTGAGAAAATACAATAAAAAGAGCAAAACCAAGGGTGGTGTATTACGCAAAAAAATTACTATACCGTATACCAAAGCATGCCCTAGGCCTGTGGTGTGCCTCGTAAGGTAAATACCCCACCATAGTCCCACCAAAAGAGCTACTATTCCAGCCCATATACCAAGGCGTATGGTGGCCAAAAGCCCTTTAAGTAATAATCCTAAATGCCAACCTTCCTCGTCATGCCAAACAATATATTGAGCTAGTTTATCCCAATGCCATGCGGAGGGCAGGGCTGTTTGTTGTGGGTCGGTGGCAAAATTCCATAAGGAAAAGGCCAGTAAGCCCAAAAGACTTATAAGTAGTATATCAAGCCACAGCCAGTGTCGCAGAGAGGTGTTTTTTTTGGACATGTCTTATTGTGCCAAAGAGCGGGCATGAGGGCAAGACTTTTGAAATACATTTTGGAACCATTTGTTAACGAGTAAATGAGTATTAGTAAACAATTTTGCGTATTTTATGCAAAAGTAAAGTGTGCAAAAAGGATGAGAAAAGTGATACTCTCAATTTTTTTAATGGTGTAAAAACGTATTATTAGCGTGATTTTCCATGCTGAGTAAGGGGAAAATGTCCTTGAAAATAAAACATAGTGAAGTACTTTGTATTGCCTAAAGTGCATTTTGTGGCTATAGCTATGCGGACAATGTCTACGATTACGTAAATTCATGACACAGCATTATTTTATTTCGTATGTAGACAGAAAATTTGTTAGGAATTTTCGGTGTAACTTCAGAGGTATACCAAAGAATATACACCCCATTTTTTACATCTACCTAACGCGCTTGTATCATACAAGCTGCCTATTGGGTTTTTATTATGAGTGTACGTCTTTTTTGTAAAAAACTATTTTTGACTTTCTTGGTACTGATATGCCTTGGTGGTATAGCGGGTGTGGCTGGTGTTGTGGGGCTTTTTTATTGGGCCGCGCGAGATTTACCGGCCATGGATCGCATAGCGGATTTTCGCCCGCCTCAGGCCACGGTGGTGCTGGCCAGAGATGGTTCACCTCTTGGTAGTTTGTTCCATGAAAAGCGTTTTATGGTTCCCCTTGATCTTATGTCTCCCTACATTACCAAAGCTTTTTTGGCGGCGGAAGATGATAGCTTTTATCAGCATGTGGGGGTGGATCCTGTGGCTATTTTGCGTGCGGCTTTGGTCAATTTCCAAACAGGGCGCAACAAGCAAGGTGGCAGTACCATTACGCAGCAAGTTATTAAGCAACTTCTCCTCACCCCCGAAAAAAGCTATAAACGTAAACTCAAAGAAGCTATTTTAGCCTACAGATTGGAAAAAGAGCTGACTAAGGATGAGATTTTAAATATTTACTTAAATCAAATTTTTCTTGGTCAAAAAGCCTATGGCATAGAAGCCGCAGCGCGCACCTATTTTGGTAAGCATGCCACGGATATCACCTTGGCTGAAAGCGCCTTGTTAGCCGGTATGCCTCAAGCGCCTAGCCGTTATAATCCTTTTCGTCACCCTGAGTCCGCCAAAGCAAGACAAATGTATGTGCTTGGGCGCTTGCGTGAGTTGAAATGGATTACGGAAGATGAATACACTCAGGCTGTTAACGAGCCTTTAGTCTACTGGACCATGCCCGAAACTCAAATGGGCGCCGCCGGTTGGTATATGGAAGAAGTGCGTCGCTTGCTCATTGAGTTTTTCAGCAAAGAAAATATGGCCATCATGGGCATTAAAAGTGACAAGTACGGGGCCGATTATGTGTATGAAGCCGGACTTACTGTCACAACGGCCATGGATCCTGTGCATCAAGAATCCGCGGCTTTAGGTTTACGTAAAGCTTTGGAAGAGTTGGCACGTCGCCAAGGTTGGCGTGGCCCCATACAGCAACTTACTCCAGATCAGCATCAAGCCTTTGTGGATAAAACATCTTTTAGCCCCTATGATCTTATAGGTGGCAATTGGGTGCGCGGCTTAGTGACAGCTGTGGAAAAAAATGGCGCCACTGTGGCCTTGGGGCAGGGTTATGTAGGCTCTGTGGATGTGAAGACCATGTCCTGGGCAAGGCCGGTTAATCCTGCGTACATGAATGGCTTTAATATTCGCGATGCCCATAAAGTATTAAAAGTGGGCGATGTGGTTTGGCTTGCACAGCCGGAAAGTGTGGCTAAGGAAGTTAAAGAAAAAGGGCAAGTGGTGTTGCAAGAAGCCACGTATGATCCATCTGCGGTGAAAAAAGGCACGGCTGTGGCGCTGGGCTTACAGCAAATGCCTGTGGCACAAGGAGCCATAACCTCCATTGAGCCTGCCAGTGGTGATGTGGTGGCCTTGGTGGGCGGCTATGAATTTGGTACAAGCCATTTTAATCGTGCCGTACAAAGCGCCCGTCAGCCCGGTTCAAGCTTTAAACCCATTGTGTACTCCGCCGCCATAGATAATGGCTTTACCGCGGCGACGCTTTTGCCCGATGAGCCTTATACCTATGTGGATCCGGTGACGGCGCAAGTGTGGTCACCTTCCAATTATGATCATGAGTTTAAAGGCCCCATACTCTTGGCTCAAGCTTTAGCGCAGTCACGCAATGTGCCTATGGTACGCGTAACAGAATATATGGGAGTAGATAAGGTTATTGATAGGGCGCATGCTTTGGGCTTAACGCCGGCATTTCCCCATTACTTAACGGTTAGTCTTGGTGTGGTGGAAGTGTCTCCACTAAACTTAACGCAGGCTTTCACAGCTTTTGCTTATCAAGGCTGGGCATGCCGTCCGCGCATTATCACCTCCATAAAGGATGTGAACGGTAAGGAAATTTATGCGCAGCCCCCTGAGCATTGGCAGGCCATTAGTCCTGAAAATGCGTATATTATGGCCTCCATGCTGAAAAAAGTGGTTAGTGGCGGTACTGCCACCCGTGCTAAAGTGTTGAACAAACCCGTGGCCGGCAAAACAGGCACCACCAATAATGAACATGATGCGTGGTTCATTGGCTTTACGCCGCATTTAGTAAGCGGTGTCTATGTGGGCTATGATCAATTGCAACCTCTGGGGCGCAAGGAAACCGGCGGTAAAACGGCGCTTCCGGCCTTTGTGGAGTATCGCAAACGCGTGGAATATATGTATCCCCCCGATGACTTTACGGTGCCGCCAGGTGTGTCAGTCATTGATGGGATAGGTTTTAAGGACAGCGAGCCCTATGAAGGCACAGCGGAGTTGACCTTTGCCGAAGAGGAAGGCTTTGGATTGTATGATGGCGGCGAGGGCCTTATACCGGAAGGCACAGAAGGCGATTTTGCTCCCGGTACTTCTGCCGAAGATATTTTAAAACAACTTTATTAAGGATAGACTATGCCTGCATATGGATCATTGGTTATTTTTGTGACCCCTCGGGGAAAAAGATATTTAAAACGCGTGGAAGAAGGTCAAGATTGGCATAGCAATGATGGCATTTTGTCCATGGAAGAAGTGTCCAAAGCACCGTATGGAGCGCACCTTTATACCACCATTGGTACGCCCATTCGCTTGCAAGAACCGCATTTGCACGATTTGCTCAAAGGCGTGAAGCGTCAAACACAAATTATTTACCCCAAGGATATTGCCTATATTTGTATGCGCCTTGGCGTGGGTGAAGGGCGCACCGTCATTGAGGCTGGCTCAGGCTCTGGCGCTCTTACGGTAGGTATGTCGTGGTTTTCCGGCAAAACAGGGCATGTGCATACCCATGAAGCACGTGAAGAATTTCATAAATTGGTGCGCCGTAATTTAGAATGGGCAGGTGTGGGGCATAATGTGACCCAGCATCATCGCGACATTGCCGATGGCTTTGCCATAGATAATGCCGATGCGCTCTTTTTAGATGTACGCACACCATGGGATTATTTGGATCATGTGGTAAAGGCTGTACGCCCCGGCGCCTCGCTGGCCTTTTTATTACCTACGGTGGACCAAGTGAGCAAGCTTTTGCTTGGACTTGAGCGCGGTCCTTTTTCTGATGTGGAAGTGTGTGAAATTTTCATTCGCCATTGGAAGCCCATTGCCGACAGATTGCGCCCCAATGATAGAATGATAGCTCATACCGGATTTTTAGTGTTCTGTCGCCAGCAAGAGCGTAATGAAGACTTTGAATCCAGAAAACCTTTAGGTACGCGCGAGCGTAAACAAGAGGCGGCGCGTTTGGCCCGTTTAGAATCAGATACCAGAATAGATGATGATAGGGAGTTTGAAGACTAAGTCATGAAAAAAGAAGTTATTTTAGAGGCAGCAGCACGCCTTTTTGCAAAAAATGGCTATGCACGTACCTCCACTGTGGCTCTTGCACAGGAGGCCGGTGTGGCTGAAGGCACTATTTTTAGGCATTTTAAAAGCAAGGAAGATCTTTTCATTGCGTTGATTTTGCGCTTAAAAGAAAAACTTGTGCAAGAAGTGTATCACTATCTTGAAATGCAAGATCATGAAAACGGCATTGATTTGATCAATTCCACCGTCAAGGCCGTGTACTTGTTTATGCGTAAAAATAGTGCAGACTTTGCCTTACTTTTGCGCGATGCCCCCGGCTGTTATGGGGAAGCCAATAGCAAAGCTTTTGAAAATGTAAAATCGCTCTTCTCTCTTTTGCATGAGCATTTTGAAAAAGCCATTATTCGTGGTCAAGAAGAAGGAAGCATTCGTAAAGATTTACACCCCGGCGATACAGCCTGTCTTATGGCTTCCTCCTTGGTGGGGCTTATGCGTTCGGTACATTTAGGCTTTTTACAGCCCTCTGAACATGTGCTTAAAAACTTTTTGCTCACCAACAGAGCCATGTTAGAAGTTAAATAGTAGACACTGAAAAACAACTTAACTATCAGTAAAAATAGAACTTATAAATCAAATAAC
>CAYJHH010000083.1:0-12400 GCA_964369995.1 uncultured Desulfovibrionaceae bacterium | reverse complement strand
CCATATGAAATACCAACAATTCTTCATTGGGGCCAAAGCGGTTTTTAAAAACGCGTAATAAGCGAAACATTTGGCGCCTATCCCCTTCCAAAGAAATGACCGTATCCACCATATGCTCCAAAAGGCGCGGCCCTGCAAGATTTCCTTCCTTGGTCACATGCCCCACCAGTATCAAGGTAGTTCCAGAAAGACGACAACGCTCCAGCACATCGGTGGCCACGGCGCGTACTTGACTCACATTACCGGGAAGGCCTTCAGCCTCCGCAGAGGTCAGCGTTTGCACCGAGTCAATAATCAACAGAGCAGGCGCGCTCTCTCCCCCTGTAGGTGTGAGCACAGGGTGTAAATCTTCTACACAGGACGTGGCCATGGCCCATAAATTATCATGTAACACTCCAAGGCGCTCTCCGCGGCCTTTAATTTGCGGTAAGGATTCCTCACCGCTGGCATACACCACTTTGCGCCCCGAAGCCGCCACCAAGCCCGCCACTTGTAAGAGCAATGTGGATTTGCCCACACCAGGCTCACCGCCTACTAATATGGCAGAACCTGGCACAAAACCTTGCCCAAGAACTCTATCCAAAGCCACCAGGCCGGATCCAAAAGATTCGTGACCGGTATCATTCACTTCGGCCAAAGGCATGGGTATCATGGGTGCTGCTATGCTGCGAGTGCCGGCGCCTCGTCCACTGCGCCCGCCAGAGCTGGCGCTACGACTTTGCACGGCCTCAAGGCTATTCCATTCTTGGCAGGTGGGACACTTTCCATGCCATTTGGCACTTTGTGCGCCGCATGCGGAACACTGATACACTTCACGTATTTTCGACATGATATCTCCCATAAAAATAGATCACATATATTCTTGCTACACGATGTATTGTACACAAATTTTTCTATAATCGAACAAGAACATGCCATGTACGCATATTTTTTAATGCTTAATAAATACAGAAAGGAAGGAGACCCTTTTGACTGCGCGCAAAGAATACTCCTTCCTCTTTGTAAAAAATATGTATAGAAATATATTATTCTTCTTTTTTCACATCTTTAGCAGTAAGAATTTTCACACCAAATTCTGCCACTTCCGCAGGTGGGTTATAAAAGAGCACCATAAAGGGTACTTCGCCCCCCGTGGGCACATGCGTATTTTTAGTAAGAATTTCTATTTCATTGTGTAAAAATGATTCCAATTCCTCTTCGCCAAGCACTTGGAGTTGGAAAAGGGAAAGCACGGTACCTGCCAATTGTTTTTTAGACATGAGTACAGTCTTATTGGCAGAATATATGGCCGCTTCCACCTCTATAAGCTCTTTAGGCTCGGGAAATTCGTTGACCACCTTGCCTTCTACCACAAAGATATCGCCAATTTTTTCATTTTTTACATAATATTGGCGTACATTGCGCATGGTCATAAGCTCTACGCTTTTGGATATTTCGGATACAGCTGCAGTGCCGCTGCCCTCTGCGGGGGCTTGTTGCTGCATATACCACCATGCTCCGGCGCCACCGCCAGCGCAAAGTAAGAGCACTAAAATACTGATGAGTATTTTGGATTTTTTCTTTCCACCAGCATCGGAAGCCTTTGCAGGCGGTGCATCAAGGCTAAAATCATCTAAGTTTTCACCGGCTGTGGCCGCAGATGCTGCAGGCGCAGACGCAGGAGCTGCTCCCATGGAGGCGCCGCTGGGCTCTTGATAACGAAAAACATGCTGGCACACAGAGCAACGCAATTTCACATTGGGGCGCACCACAGCATCCGGAAGATGAAATTTACTTTGACACTGGGGACATTGCACTTCCATATATACTCTCCAAAAGACTTAAGGTAAAAGACCTATTCAGTAATAACAACACACACTTGTGGTAAGTTTCTATACTGCTCAGCATAATCTAATCCATAGCCCACCACAAAACCTTCATCCAGCGTAAAGGCCACAAAATCCGCGCAAACATCCACCTCGCGGCGTTCTTTTTTATCTAGTAAAACTACAGACTTAAACGAACGCACGGGGCGCATGGCGAAAAGTTCTTGTAAAAAAAGCATGCTGTGGCCAGAATCGATGATATCTTCCACAAGGAGAACATGTTTATCTTCAATATCGACTTCTATATCCTTGGTAATGGTCACCACGCGCGAGGAGGTTGCATCACTACCGTAGCTAGAAATACGTAAAAAATCTAGCTCAACATGGGGATTTTTAAGGGCTCGAACCAAGTCCGCATAAAAAATAAAGGCCCCTTTTAACACGCCCACCACCACCACAGGCTCATCCCCATAGGTGGCATCAATTTCTTTGGCTAAAGCTTCAACGCGAGCAGCAATGGCCTGCGCAGTATACAAAGGGCGAATTTCTTTAATCTGCATATATAGTCCTATAAATCTAAAATAACAGCTGTTTCATCGCAGTCAGGATATTTGGGACAGTGCACACAGTCTGCCCAAATTTTTTGCGGTAGCACGTCCTTATCCACCACAGTAAAGCCCAATTTTGTGAAAAAGCCTTCTTGATAGGTAAGAGAAAAAACTTTGTTTATGCGCAAGTCTTGACAGTCTGTCAAACATCGCTCCACAATTATACGGCCAAGGCCTTGCTTTCGCATGGAATCGTGCACAACCAGAGAGCATACTTCGGCCAGATTATCCCATGTGGGCGCCAAAGCACAACACGCCACCACCTGTCCATCAGGCATACACGCCACATAAAAATCACGTATATGCCTGTATAAGTGGCTGAGGGCTCTTGGAAGCAAGAGCCCTTGTTTGGCACAATCCATGAGCAAAGCATGAATAGCTTTCACATCACCCATATGCGCACGGCGAATTAGCACCTGCTCACTCATTTTTCACTCCTACAGCTTGTCGATGAAGGTATTAAGCTGCTTTTTTGTTACAAAGCCACTTTCATTGGCTACAATTTTGCCTTTTTTATCAAAAACAACATTATGCGGTATACTGCGCACTTTAAAGAGCTCTTGAAGTTCCCCATGGGCGCGCATAACATCATAGTCCATATCAAATTTTTTCATAAAGCCTTTGAGAGGCGTTGCAGATTCATCCACAGAAAGGCCTATAATAACCACATCACTGCTTCTTTCCTTGGAGATTTCCACCAAACCGGGAATCTCTTCTCTGCAAGGCGGGCACCATGTGGCAAAAAAGTTGACCACCACCACTTTACCGCGATGCTGTTCAAGTATTGTTTCTAATTCATTTACTTTAATGGTTTTAATGGCATCTGCCATGGCTACCGTAGCCAAGGAAACTAGAACAAAAAGGCTTATACTTACAAAGAATTTTCCAACATTTCTCATTATGTTATCCTTTTAGAAGCGATTTCGCAAGACGTACCGCCCCCACGGCATCCACAGAATATCCGTGAGCGCCGATGGCATCGGCAAAGGCCTGTGTTACCACAGCGCCACCCACCATAATCTTAAAGGGAAGTCCACGTTCTTGCACAAGTTTAATAGTATCTTCCATACGCACCATGGTTGTGGTCATAAGCGCAGAAAGACCTATGATATCAGCCTTATTTTCCTCCGCACAACGAACAATATCCTCTGCCTTCACATCCTTGCCGGCATCAATAACATCAAAGCCATGATTACCAAGCAATAAAGCTACAATATGTTTTCCAATATCATGAATATCTCCTTCTACGGTGGCAAGCACAATGACAGGGCGTTTTTCTTCACCGCGCATCTGCTCCAAAATGGGCTTCACATGAGCAAAGGCCTTTTGCATGGTTTCCGCAGAACGAATAAGTTGAGGTAAGAAATATTCACGTTTTTCGTATTTTGTCCCCACTTCAGTAATGGCCGGAATAAGAATATCTTGCACCATGGTCATGGCATCTAGGCCACCATCCAACTCTTTTTGCACAAAAGATAAAACATTTTCCTTATCGCCCAAAACAACGCATTCATAAAGGGACGCGGCAAGAGTTACCTGCTGTTTTGTTAAGATAGCCCCACCCTCTCCGGCAGTCCAAGAGGAATATGCATGGATGAAGTGTCCAGCATTACTATCTTTATTTAACAAAACATTGCTGGCATCACGCACTTCGCCAAGGCGAAGATTGGCAGGGTTACCAATGCAAGAACTAAGCCCAGCCCCTATGGATAAAGCCATAAATGTGGCATTGAGCAACTCGCGAGCCGGTAAACCAAAGGACACATTGGACAAGCCAATGGTGGTGGGCAAGCCTTCGCGCACGCACCAGCGAATGGTCTCAAGGCATTGGCGCCCAGATTCAGCCTTGGAAGATACCGCCAAAGCAAGCACGTCCACCATAATAAGGCGGCGCGGTATGCCAAGAGCATCCACTTGCTCCAAAAGTTTTTCTAAAATGGCAATACGCTCCGTGGCTCGCACAGGCAAATTACGCCCCTTAAGGGGCAGCAAAATAAAAGGAGCGCCATAGTCACGGCATAGGGGGCCAAGAACTTCCATACGCCCCTCTTCGCCGCTGATGGAATTTACCAAGGCTGAACCTGCACAATAAGGCAAAGCATTGGCAATGGCGTCCATATTGGAAGAGTCTAAAGACAAAGGCGTATCGCAACGCTCAGTGAGACGCAAAATAAGCTCAGGTAAAAGCACACTTTCATCTACCATGGGCGCGCCCACGTTCACATCAAGCACAGGAGCACCGGCGGCTATTTGCTCATCGGCATAGCGCAAAGCCATGGTATACTCTCCGGCTTGAAATTCTGCGCTTAATTGTTTCTTACCCGTGGGATTAATGCGCTCACCAATAATGGTAAAGGGATATTCTTCGCCCACACGCACAATTTGCGAACGCGTGGTTAAGGCAATGCTCCCCGCACTCACACGTACCGAAGGTCTACGTAATTCCCTATCCCCCACAGCGCGCTTTAAAGCGGCAATATGGTCAGGCGTGGTACCGCAACATCCACCCAAAAGTTGTACGCCGGCGGCAGCAAATTTCGCAGTTTTTTCCGCAAAGCTTTCAGGATCTAAACGAAATACCGTTTCGCCATTGATGAGCTCTGGCAAGCCGGCATTGGGCTCCACAAGAACAGGAACCTTGGCATAAGAAAGCATTTCTTCCACCACAGGAACCATTTGCTCAGGCCCTGCACTACAATTGGTTCCCAAGGCCACCACGCCTAAGTTTTGCATGGTTTCCACAAAAATTTCCGGCGTGGAGCCTGTTAAACTCACACCATTTTCAAAGGTCATGGAGACCATAATAGGCAAGTTGCATTGCTGACGCACAGCCACCACCGCAGCGCGCGCTTCAGCAAGGTCAAATTGTGTTTCTATAAAGAACACATCCACACCGCCGTGCAACAATCCTCGTACTTGTTCGCCATAGGCGGCTATGAGATCTCGCGGTTCAAGCTCACCAAGGGGCCGTGCAAAATAGCCCGTGGGTCCCAAATCGCCAGCCACAAAGACACGACGCCCGGCACTTTGTGCAGCTTCTCGTGCGGCCTTGGCCACTTTAGAGTTATACTCAAAAACATCCATACCCTTGGGCAATTTTAAGGCATTACCCCCAAAAGTACAGGTGATGAGCACATCAGCCCCTGCATGAGCATAGGCTTTGTGAATGTCACGCAAAATATCCGGACGTTGTAAGCAAAATTCTTCCGGACTCATACCGGCCGGTAAACCTGCCGACTGCAACATGGTACCCATGCCACCGTCTAAAAATAAAAAACGCCCTTCTTGTAAAGCATGACAAAAATCACTCATTTGGTTCTATCCTTTAGCACTATATTTTTAACATTGCGCTATTAAATTATATTGTATTTTTTCCCTGTCAAATTCAGAAAAAAAATAGAAAATAAAAAAAATTGCCTAAAAGCTATTTTAACTTCTAAAAAGAGCTTTTATACCATTTTTTGATACTTTTTTGCAAAAAAACACTAAGAATATTTTTCCTCGAAAGCCCCTATTTAATGCTGTGCAAGTGGGAGCTTTTATGATACACATGAGTTGTGATTGTCTCCATAGTGCACTCGCTGCACATTTCTACTTAAAAAATGCAAAAAGAACAAACGAAAAACGCATCCCCTCCTGCAGCACGAACTTCCGCTGCCCTCGCAGTATAACCATCGAGAATATTATGAAAAAGAGTACGAAAGCCCCTGCCAAAAGTGCTTCTGCTTCCGCTTCTACCAAGAAAAAAAAAGTAGATGTTGAAGTTATTGCGCCCTCGCATGACAGCTTAAAGCTTGAGAAAAAGGATGTTCCTACCAAGGCGATGGATGTGGTCATGGACGATGACATGCCCGTTTTGAACGTTTTGGATGAAGACATGGACGAAGAATTAGATGATTTGGATGATGATCTGGATGATCTTGATGTCGCTCTTGACTCCATGGACCCAGCACAAGACTTGCATAACGACCACGACGAGCATGATGCACATACTGAGCATAGTGACAGCGAAGGACCGGTATTCAGCCCTCGCGCTGTGGCAAGGGTCAGCACTAGTCGTGACAATTTACACTTGTATCTTAAGGAAGTGAGCCGTTTTCCCATGCTCCAGCCCGAAGAAGAACAAGAGCTGGCCAAAAGAGTGCGTGATCATGGCGACACTGACGCCGCCTTTCGTTTGGTCTCCTCTCACCTGCGCCTTGTGGTAAAAATTGCCATGGATTTTCAGCGTCGCTGGATGCAAAATGTCTTGGATCTTATTCAAGAAGGCAATGTGGGGCTCATGCGCGCAGTGAATAAATTTGACCCCGACAAAGGCATTAAATTTTCTTACTATGCAGCATTTTGGGTAAAAGCATATATATTAAAATATATCATGAACAATTGGCGCATGGTTAAAATTGGCACCACACAAGTGCAACGCAAACTCTTTTTTAATCTTAACAAAGAGCGTCAAAAACTTATTTCCCAAGGTTTTGACCCAGACGCAGCCATGCTTTCTGAAAAGCTTGGCGTAAGTGTGAGCCAAATCCAAGAAATGGACCAACGCCTTGGCGCTTCGGATATGTCCTTAGATATGCAGGTAAGCGATGCCACCGGTGGCGCTTCGCGCATGGACTTTTTGCCTGCACTGGAAGCCGGCGTTGAAGACAGCATTGCCAGCAATGAAATTGCTGAACTTATTCAAACCCACTTGGAAAGCATTATTCCAAAGTTGAACGAAAAAGAAAATTATATTTTACAAAATAGATTACTCACCGACGAGCCTGTCACCTTGCGCGAAATTGGTGAAAGATATAATGTGACCAGAGAAAGAGTGCGTCAATTGGAAGCGCGTTTACTGGAAAAGTTACGCCAGCATTTGAGTAATGACATAAAAGACTTCTCTGAAGAATGGATAAACACCTAATATGAATAGCACAGTAAAGCATGGAATTCTCTCTATTACTCTTGTTTCCTCCTGCCTACTCATAGGCTGCGGAGGCTGTGCCACCACAGAAACTCAAGGGGACTCTGCCACAAACCCAGAGAAAAAAACTGTGGAAGTGAGCGCGCCACCCCTTGCGCAAAACTCTTTAAACAGTGCTACCATATACACGTATCTTGTTTTTAATCGCGCATTACAACAGGGCAATATCCCCCTTATTGTGGATAGTTTAGATCAGCTTTCTGCCCATAAGCCGCCTGCTTCTGTCTATATAGACGCAGGCATTTGGGCTTTAGAACGTAGCGTAAAAGCTTTGCTTCCCATGATACAACTTGGGCTTGATACCTATCCTGACAATGTGTCCTTGCATTTGCTTTTCACCGAACTGTTACAAAAAACGGGCGAAACCCCTGATGCCATAGCGCATATTGAAGGTTTCATTAGCGAAAACCCCACTGTGGTGGACGCCAAGGTGGAATTAGCTCTTTTGCTGGCCAATGAGAAAAAATTTGCCGAATCTGAACATATTTTACGTACCATTGAAGGGCAAGATCGTACAGCTTTAGTGGAGTATTATCATGCCAAAGCTCTTTTGGGGCTTGATAGCAAAGAAGAAGCCCTCACGCATTTTGAGCGTAGTGTGGAAAAGAAAGCAGACTTTGTGGACGCACTTAATGATTTAGCTTTTTTATACGAACAAAAAGACGACCTTAGAAAAGCGCGCGACACCTATGAAAAAATGCTAGATAATTACAGCGCCAATCATGAATTGGTACTGCGTGTCATATTGCTTTCTTTGCGACTTAATGAAACGGAAAAAGCTTTAGAATATTTTGAACAAAACCCCATGACGCCGGAGCTTACGGTCACTGTGGCCAGTATGTTTGTGGATTCGGGGCAATTTGATGTGGCAGAGCCCATTTTATTGGGACTGGCTGACCTTGAAGATGCGCCGCAAGATTTATATTTTTATTTAGCCGCCATAGCCTATGAGCGTGACCGTAACCCACAAAAAGCCTTTCTTTGGCTAAGTCAAATTACAAAAGATCACAAAGAATATGCCAGAGCGCTTTATTTACAAATGAAGCTCTTGATAGATTTGGGAAGCTATGAAGAAGCCCTGAAACTGTCACAACAAGGAGTGCTCTTAGACGCAAAAAGTATTCAATTTAGAACGTCAGAAGTACAAATTCTTGCCGCACAAAAAGAATACACTAAGGCTTTGCAAAAACTTGCTGAGCTAGAAAAAACGTGGCCCAAGCAAGGGGATGTGATCTTTTTACGCGCTTCGGTTTTAGATCAAAGTGGCGATAAAACCCAAGCCTTTAATGCCATGGAAGAATTGCTTGCTCTGGAGCCGGACAATGTTCACGCCCTCAATTATGTGGGCTATACCCTTGCGGAACAGCGCAAAGAGCTGCAACGTGCCATTGGCCTTTTACACAAAGCCAATGACCTTTCGCCCAATAGCAATTATATTTTAGACTCTTTGGCTTGGGCTCTTTTTCAAGCCGGAGAACATCAACAAGCATGGGATTTTATCAAAAAAGCAGTGGCAGCAGAAGGCATGCCTGAATCTGCCATTTGGGAACATTATGGGGATATAGCCCACAGTCTTGGTAAAAAAGAGGAGGCTACCAAGGGCTATACCAAAGCCTTGGAATTATCTCCTCAAAATGCAGAAACCATAAAGTATAAACGTAATAAATTATAAAAAATATTATGAACAAATTCGTATCTCGCCTCTTACTTGGTATATGTTTTTTAAGTCTGTGTGCCTGTGCCAAACCCGGCCTCTCTCCTGTGGATAACGATGCTGATGCCCTTTGGAAAACCTATGCGCAAAGTGCCAATACTACGAGCACACCCTTTCGTAGTCAGCTCAGTTTGCGCTACGGAGTGGAAGGCAAAACCGACCGACTTTTAGCCTTATTTTGGGGTAATTCTGCCAAGGCTTTACGCCTTGATATTAGCGCCTCTGTGGGCATTACTGTGGCAAAAATAGAGGAAAACCCCAAAGAATTTCTCCTCTACCTACCCCAAGAAGCAGCAGCTTATACCCATAAAGGAGCGCCCAAAGCTTCCTTTACCTTGGGAGTTCCCATGCCACTAGGCTTACAGCACTTAGGTTTGCTCTTACAAGGTCAATACGCTCAGGTATTTGGCCTCGAATATGGCGGCACTCCCAGCCCTGCCACCGAAACACAACAATTGCTTATTTCCCCAGAAGATCTTGCCCAGGGTTCCGTAGCCTATCCTTTGGAAGAAGGCTCCTTTCGCGGCATGCTGGTGCTCAATGCCTTGGGGCTTCCCGTATTTTGGCAAGAAGATAACTCCACAGGCTGGACCATGGAAATTTCTTATAGGGAGCATGAAAAGATTCCTTATAAGTTAGATATCAAACACATAGAGTCTGAACGAAAAGCTGTACTCATTGTTAAAGAACATACATTTGACCTAGACCTCTTTACGCCAGAGCAAATGCGACTTATTTTGCCTAAAGAAACGGTCATTCACCCTTTAAAAGATTTAGAACCTAGCGATTTATAAGTTTGTAGGAGAATTTCATGCCTTTGTCCGTACATATTGCTTCCGACCATGCCGGCCTAGCCCTTAAACAATTGGTAGTAGAACAGCTTAAAAAACAAGGCCATAACGTTCACGACCATGGCACACACAGCACAGAAAGCTGTGACTACCCCGTTTTTGCTCAAAACCTGTGCCAAGCACTTACCAAGGATAGCCCCGAAGCCAAGGGAATTCTCATTTGCGGCACCGGCGTTGGCATGTCCATCATGGCCAATCGCCATAAAGGTATCCGCGCAGCTTTATGCGGCAATGAATTTCAAGTACGCGCCACCCGCGAACACAATGACGCCAATGTCCTATGCCTTGGTGAACGTGTCACCGGTCCAGGGCTTGCCTTATCCATGGTGGATATTTTCTTACATACAGACTTTGAAGGCGGTAGACATCAGCGCCGCATAGATTTTTTTGATATGTAGTTTTCATAAGAGATTTTTTTGGGGAGGGGAGAGAAAACAGCCTAGGCGCACGATATCCGTAAGGCGCTGAAGCGCCAACGGCTACAAGCCCTTTGGGTCGGTTTGCTAGCACCAAAAAGCTTTCTCTCCCCTCCCCAAGCCCCTCCCCTCTCTTTCAAAACGCGCTTTAATATGGGTAATTTTTGATTTTACTTAACGCAAAAATTTTCTTTCAAGGGTATTTTTTGCCACATGAAAGTTTTTTGCCCAGGAAAATTTTTTGCCTAGGAAAGCTTTTTATAAGAAGGGCTAGGTCAGCTTAGACTGAGAGTCTTTTGTTCACAAAAGCTTCCCCAGTCAAATATGCATACCATCTGATTTTGGAGAAAAAATGTTTATCTATAATACACTGAGCAGCAAAAAAGAAGAATTTATCCCCGTAACCCCAGGCAAAGTAAATATGTATGTATGTGGCATCACGGCATACGATTATTGCCATATAGGCCATGCACGTTCTGCCTTGGTTTTTGACGTCATGGTACGTCATTTCCGTCATCGTGGCCTTGATGTAAAATTTGTACGTAACTTCACCGATGTGGATGATAAAATCATCAATCGCGCCCTTAAAGAGCAAAAAGATTGGCGTGAAGTGGCACAAACCTTTATGCAAGCTTTTCATGAAGATATGGACAGACTTGGCGTATTACGTGCTGACGAAGAGCCTTGTGCCACGGACTTTATAGCAGAAATGCAAGCCATGTGTGAACGCCTTATTGCCGATGGTAAAGCCTACTCTACCCCTTCCGGCGATGTGTATTTTCGCGTACGTGCCTATGAGCCCTATGGTAAACTTTCCGGACGTAGCTTGGATGATTTACAGGCCGGCGCCCGCGTAGCCCCCGGTGAAGAAAAGGAAGATCCGCTGGATTTTGCCTTATGGAAAGGCGCCAAACCCGGTGAGCCTTCTTGGGAAAGCCCTTGGGGTAAAGGTCGCCCCGGTTGGCATATTGAATGCTCGGCCATGAGCGAGAAATATTTACCCCTGGACATTCACGGCGGCGGGCAAGACCTTATCTTCCCTCACCACGAAAATGAAATTGCCCAAACAGAAGCCTGTACCCACAAAGAATTGGCTAAATATTGGGTGCACAATGGTTTTGTGCAAATCAATTCGGAAAAAATGTCCAAATCACTCAATAATTTTACCACCATTCGTGATATTTTAGAGCACTACCTGCCCGAAAGCTTGCGCTTTTTCCTCTTAAGCAAGCATTATCGCAGCCCTGTGGACTTTACCGACCAAAGCATGGATGAAGCCGAACGCGGCCAAAAACGCGTTTACCAATGCCTATGGGATGCACAACAAGCTTTAACCAAAGAAAATTGGAAAAAAACACCGCTTCCCACAGAGTATGAAACGGAATTACAAACGCTCATTAAAGCCATGGATGAAGCTTTGTTAGACGATTGTAACTCAGCAGCGGCTTTGGGACATATTTTTGGCATGGTACGCCTGGTGAATAGAGCCTTAGAAGATAAGGCTGCCAAAAACAGTGAAGGACTGCCAGATATACTCTTACTTTTCCAAGCCAGCATCACGGCTTGGGGGGGCGTGCTTGGCCTTTTCCAACAAGATGCCCACGTTTTCCTCACAGAATTACGCGCCATGCAAGCCAAGCGTAAAAATATAGACGTGGCCAAGGTGGAAAATGCTTTGGCACAGCGCCTTGAAGCTCGTAAAAATAAAGACTTTGCTCGCTCCGATGCCATTCGCGACGAGCTCACAGCCCTTGGTGTGGAATTGCGTGATACCCCCAGCGGCGCCGTATGGGATGTTATGTAGGTACGGATATTTTTCTGGAAGGGGGAATTTTTTAGAAAAAAAGTTCCCCTTCCAGCCCCTCCCCCTCAAAAAAACCCATGGCGACTACTGTCCTGTCACAAGCCTACATTTCGGCGCATTATTATCTGTAAAAGCCCTCTAAATTCTCTCCTACACAAAGTAAAGCGCGTTTTGGTAGAGGATGGGGGGTGTGGGGGGAAGGAGACCCCTTTTTGGCGCTAGCAAAAGGGGTC
>CAYJHH010000082.1:0-13244 GCA_964369995.1 uncultured Desulfovibrionaceae bacterium | reverse complement strand
GGGTTACCTTCGAGGCTTGGCGATTTTGTCTCCGCTTACAGGGTACAACGCAAGAACCACCAAATTTTATGCAACAAAATCGACAATGGTTGGTTTTTGGGGAATTTCTTTAAATTTTCAGATTTTGAGCGCTGACAAAGAAGCGTGGAAAAAATGAAGGCAGAGCGTACTCAAGTACGCGCGTTCATTTTTTCCACGATGATGCCGACAGCGCTCAAAAGGTAAATTTTGGAGAAAGTGCACAAAAGTGCACCAAGTCCAAACGCCACCAAAACTACCCCACAAACCGTCCCTCCCCCCCATCTCTCCCATTTCTTCCCAACACAAATACACAAAAAAAGACTAGAAAACCTTATACAAGATTTCCTAGTCTCACAAAATTCATTGCGCGTAATTTACACACTTATACTTAGTCGATGCTTAAAAACGTATTTTCATACGCTTTTAAGAAAGGCACGCTCACTACAAATACCCCTTTCGGGGACGCCGGAAGTAAATTCCGGCTTATTTTACGTGGCGGCAAGCCATGCCGCAGGCATGACTTGTGTCGTCGACATCTGAAAAAAAGTATTTCAGTTGTCTAAACTTTGCCAGAAAACGTATTCCATACGTTAATTTCTGGCAAAGTTTATTACGCCGTCAAAAGGTAAAAATTTTATTTTTACGAGTTGTTAAGTTGTTTTTCAGTGTCGACTACTTAGCTTAACAGCCTTCTAAAGTCATGTCACTGTCGTAACAATTCAGCGCAATCCCCAGAGGCGTTATAAGTAAGGGATTATAAGGCTTTATCACCTTCTTCCCCGTCTCCTTAGCCACAATATGCTCCATACCTGTGAGACAACAAGTACCGCCCACCACATGTATGGTATCCACATCAAAGGCATCAATGTGCTTTTTCACAATAAAAGCCATTTTTTCAATGACTGGACGCACAATGGGTAAAATTTCACCATGCTTACTGGTATCACGCTTAAGCTTTTCTGCATCGGCTACGGGTATGCCACGATTGCCGGAAATCACCAAGGAAACATGCGTTCCCCCTGTGGCCTCATCGGCTGTATAAATGACTTTACCGTCTTTAAAAATGGACAGGCCTGTGGTTCCACCACCTATATCCACAATAACACCATTGCTGATACCAAGCACGGCATTGGCCGCCGTAGGTTCATCTAGGGTACCGGTCACCTCTAAGCCTGCGGCCTCCACCACATAACGATGGGTGGTGCAGGTGCGTGCATCGGTTCCGGGAGGTACGGCAATGGCGGCATTTTGCAATTTACAATGTAATTGCCCTTCTACCTTGGCCACCAAGCGACGCACCACGTCCACAGCTCCGGCATAATCCACCACCAAACCATCGCGTACCACATGGGCAAATTCCATGGCGCAAGCTAAGGGTTTTTTTTGTTCATCAAGAACCACCACCACCACAAAGGCCGTACCCAAATCCACGCCCACAAAAAGCCTTTCTTTGGGATCTTCGGGCAGACGAGGGGAGTCTATACATTGTTCAAGTTCACGCAAAAGAGCTTCTGCCGAGGCTGCACTCATGGCTTTTCCTTTATATATAGTAGTGACAAAGCGCTGTTCAAAGCCCTTTGTCACTACATTTTTTATGAGTCCAATGAAATTACTATCTCCTTATTCTGTTTCCAAAACAAAGCGGAAAACACCTACGAACAAGGAAGCCCTTTTGTATACATAGTAAGCACAAAAAGCAATCTCATTTAGCCAAAGCCCCTCTTCTCCCCTTCAAATACATGCAATATATTATATGGCAGAACCACACTCTACTTTTACAAACTTTGCACTTTCCTGCGCAAAATTTTGTAAGATTTCTTGTGCCTTTACACTTTTTGTTTGGGCAAGATGCTCTTCCAAAAGGGTTTTTAGCTCTGCAATATTTTCTTGCGTTAACGTAGTTACCACCACATCCACAGGGTTAAGCTTGGCGCGAACATCTTCGGCGGTGGCGGTAAGGTATACCCTACCCCCTGTCATGCCGGCGGCAAAATTGTAACCTATGCTACCCAAAATTACCACGCAGCCACCTGTCATGTATTCACAAGCATGCTCACCCACGCCTTCCACCACGGTATGCACGCCGCTATTACGCACTGCAAAGCGCTCTCCGGCTTTACCGGCAAAGAAGGCTTTACCCGAAGTGGCGCCGTACAGCGTTACATTGCCAATGATGGATTGAGCTTGCTGAGCCATGGTGTCCTCTTGCGGGCTCACCACAAGACTACCGCCACAAAGCCCCTTACCCACATAGTCATTGCCACTGCCCATAAGCTTAAGCGTAAGCCCTTTGGGAGCAAAAGCGCCAAAGCTTTGGCCTGCAGTGCCACTGCAATGTATGCTAATGAAATCTTCGGGTACTTCTTCATAACTAAGGGCTATGAGACCAGCCACTTCTGTACCTATGGCGCGGTCGGTATTGCCCACATTTTGCGTAAAGGTAAGTGGCTTCTTGCTTTGCAAAGCAGTTTGAGCTTGAGCAAAAAGTTCATCTTCCCACGAAGCCAATTCAATGGGACGAGCAGGACGCGCATGCGTATCACCGCGATTGGCATAGGGTAAATGCTGAAATAAAGCAGACATATCTACCTTTTTAGCCTTTTGTGGCAAAAGATGCTCATTCATTTCAAAAAGATCTGCCCTACCTATAAGCTCATCCACTGTTTTTACACCTAAGGCTGCCAAATAAGTACGGGTTTCTGTGGCAAGAAAAGTTAGATAACTTTCAATATGTTCCGGTTTTCCCACAAATTTACCACGCAAGGCATCATTTTGTGTGCATACACCCACAGGACACATGCCTTTAAAGCATTGACGGCACAGCACACACCCCATACTCACCAAGAGCGATGTGCCAAAGGCCACATCATCGGCGCCTAGCATGAAGGCGGTGACAATATCCTTGGCCGATTGAATTTGACCATCGCATTGCAAAGTGACTTTATGGCGCATGGCATTGACAATGAGGGCTTGATGCACCTCAGCAAGACCTAACTCCCAAGGCAGCCCCACGTGATAAATGGAAGAAAGAGGCGCTGCCCCTGTGCCGCCATCATGGCCGGAAATACAAATACTATCGGCACCGGCTTTTACTACGCCCACAGCCACGGTGCCAATGCCGGCTTGTGCCACCAGCTTCACCGAAACCTTCAGCCCTTTTCTCAGCTTTTTAATATCAAAAATAAGCTGTGCTAAGTCCTCAATGGAATAAATATCATGATGCGGCGGCGGAGAAATGAGCGAAACATTTGCCTTGGTATGCCGTACTTTAGCAATGTAGGGCGTCACTTTATGACTGGGTAATTGCCCCCCTTCACCGGGCTTGGCACCTTGCGCAATTTTAATTTGTACTTCATCGCCGGCGGCAAGATATTCTGCCGTAACGCCAAAGCGACCGGAGGCAATTTGGCGCACGCGTGAGCATAAATCACGCTTAGCACCACGCGAAAGAGAACGTGCCACTTCTTCGCCGCCTTCGCCGCAATTGGAACTTAAACCTAAATTATTAAAGGCCTCAGCAATGCATTCGTGAGCTTCTTGACTTAAAGCGCCCAAAGACATGGGGGCAGCCCAAAAACGACGACGAATGGATTCCATGGACTCCACCTCAGCAATATCCACAGGGGTGGTGGCCTTGCATTGCCATACGGAGCGCAAGGTAATATCTTCTTCTTGTTTAGCCAATTGTTTAGTGTATAATTCAAAGAAGTTATAATTATTTTCCACTACGGAAGCACGTAAAATGGAGCAAATTTCCTTGGACCATAAATGCTTTTCACTTTTGGAAGCTTCATGGGTTTTAATAACATAGGAAAGGAAACGATGATGATTTTCCGTATAAATATCTTCCAGCGAAATACCGCCAATACGTGATAAGGTGCCGCTAAAGTATTTTTGCATAACATCGGTATCTAAGCCTATGCATTCAAAGGACTTGGAGCTGATGAAAGAGGCCAAGGTGGAAACACCAAGACGTGCAAAAACTTTAAGCAGACCTTTTTCTAAGGCAGCACGATAGCGGCACATGCTGCTGGGAGCGTCAAACTCTGCTTTAATTTTTTTCTTGGCGCTGTACTGTGCCATGGCGGCATAAGCGGCATAAGGATAAATGGCATTGGCTCCGTAAGAAAGCAATAAAGCCATATGCATAACTTCAAAAGCCTGCCCCGTTTCCACTACAATATCACAAGCATGGCGTAAATTTTTGCGAATAAGCTCTTGATGCACTCCGGCCACCGCCAATAAAATGGGAATGGGCATGGTGTCCTTGGTTAAGCCTTTATCGGAAATAATAAGTACCTTAGCTCCTTCATATACGGCCTTTTGCGCCGCCAAAGAAATACTTTCCAGCGTGGTGGTAAAACCTGTATACCCTGCATGTAAGGGCATATTAATATTAATGGTTTGCGTTTTTACCGCTGAGCTTTGGCGCATAAATTCCACATTTTCACCAAAGAGGAAAGGCGCTTCCAAGGAAAAATACGGCGCTTGCTCATGGGGCTGTTGGAACAAATTGGCCTTGCCGCCAAGGTTAGAACGCAAAGACATGGAAAATTTTTCGCGTATGGAGTCAATGGAAGGATTGGTAACCTGCGCAAAAAGTTGTTTGAAGTAATTGAATAAGGACTGTGGTTTGGAGCTGAGCACCGCCAAGGGTTCATCTAAGCCCATGGCGCCCACGGGTTCTTCCTTACCATTGACCATGGCGGAAATCATGGTTTCCGGCCCTTTTTCACCAAGGCCAAAGAGCTCGAAGTACTGTGCATGATCCAATTGCGCTTCTGATTTTTCGCATTGCGCCACAGAAAGCTCCAAGCGCTTGCTTTGTAAAATAGTACCAAAGTCTGCCTTGGCAAAAAGTTCTTTTTTTACTTCTGCGTCGTTAAGTACTTTACCTTGAGTAAAATCCACCAAAAGTAAGGTGCGCGGAGATAATTGCCCATGGCTTGCGTACGCATCTTGCGGCAAATCAAGCACACCGGCTTCAGAAGAAAGGATAATAATATTATCCTTGGTGATGGAATAACGGCAAGGGCGCAGGCCATTTCTATCCAAAGTGGCGCCCACCTTACTGTGACCATCGGTGAACACCATGGTGGTGGGGCCATCCCAAGGTTCCATGATGGGTTCATGATAGGCATAAAAAGCTTTTTTCTTGGCAGCATCGGCGGCATTGCCTTCCTTGGGGCTATCAAAAATGGGCTCAGGAATAAGCGTGGTAATGGCATGATTAATATCATAACCACCTTGAACCAAAAGTTCAAAAACATTATCAAAAGCACCAGAATCACTGGTACTTGGATGAATACAAGGTAATACATCAGGCAAGCGATCGCCAAATACGGGGCTAGCCAAAGCCGATTCACGCAAGGCCATATGAGTCATATTCCCGCGAATGGTATTGATTTCTCCATTATGCGCCACATATCTGAAAGGCTGTGTCATATGCCAAGAAGGCTTGGTATTGGTGCTAAAGCGCTCGTGGAAAATGGCAAAGGGCACTTTAAAGTTTTCATGCTGTAAATCAGGATAAAAATAGCCCAAATTTTTTCCGGGCATAATACCTTTATAGACAATACTTTGTGAAGATAAGCTGGATATATGAAAAGCGCTTAATTCTATATTTTGTTTTTTTAATATTTTAATGGCTTCAAATTCCATTTGCTTTCTTAGTACATACAAATGCTGTTCAATATTGTGCGCATTTTCGGTGGTGAAGAGAATTTGCTTAAATTCTGGCATGGTGGCCAAAACTTTTCTGGAAACAATATTAATATCTGTAGGTACTTCACGCTCTGCTGCTATGGTAAAGCCGTATTTTTTGGCCACAGACTTTACGCATTCCATAAGGCTGTCATGCAAAAAACTATCGTAAGGCAAAAAGAAATTACCAATACCCCAGCACAAAGAGGTATCCTTTATTTCAGGAAAAATTTCTGCAAAAAAATCTTGAGGAATGGGCACAAGCAAGCCGGAACCATCCGACATTTTTTTATCATCTTCTTGCCCACCGCGGTGCGTTAAACGCGACATGGCCTTTAAAGCGTATTGTACAATACGATGCTCGGGAGCATTGGCTAAATTTCCTACAAAACCTACACCGCAGGCATCATGTTCTTTCAAAGGATTGTATAAAGATTTTTCTTGCATATATGTTACCTCAAAATAGTAATTCTATAATATTCTAGGGCATGAGATGAGTGGGTGAAGAAGGAGAAAAAAGGGAAGCGCCATGCCTTAACGCCTCCCCACTTGGTCATAACTTGTTTATATGTTTTATTAAAATCATAAAACTGTATAACCAGTCATGCTACTAAACAGTTTTAAAAATGTCAGTGGCAAGGAAGAGGAACAACCCAAGGTGCGCCGTGTATACGGACATACATAAGCAGCCTGAATTGTTCCTCTTACGCCATACATGGCGTTTTTTCAAGTGTTTAGTGTGTCCACATAAGAGCGGCATACTTAGGCATTTGCCAATCTTGATCGTCCACCATTTGCTCAAGCTCATCGCAATAGGAGCGGCAAGTTTGCATAAGTTCGGTTAAGTATTCCAAAGCAAATTCAGCTTGTTCTTCCACATCTTCAATGGCATCCATATCAAGAACACGTGTGGCAATTTGCTTAGTTACACTCTGTAATTTTAAATGCTTACCACGGAAAAGCTTAAACAACTCTTCTTCTTGATTAGCATCGCCTATCACTTGCTTCGTGTTTACCACAAGGCTAGCAAGCTTTGTTTGTGTAGCTTGTACCGCAGGTAATACTTTTTCTTGCATCATGGACACCATAACCTTAGCTTCTAAGCAAATGGTTTTGGCATAGGTATCAAAAAGGATTTCTTGACGAGCAAGGATTTCTCTTTCGGTAAGCACCTTGGTTCTTATGAAAACATCTTTCACAGAATCAGTATGATACAATTTAAGGGCTTCTACGGTATTGGTAAGGTTTAATAATCCACGCTCGGCGGCTTCTTCTTTCCATTCTTCAGAATATCCATTGCCATTAAATACAGCCGGCATATGCTCTTTGAAAATTTGTGGTAAGAACTCTTGCAAAGCTTCATTAATATCTTTGCCCTTTTTCATGATGGCTTCAAGGCTGTCGGCAATATCTTCTAAGGCGCAAGCCACCGCACTATTTAAAGCAATATTCACAGGAGATATGGATTGAGATGAACCCACTGTTCTGAATTCAAATTTATTTCCTGTGAAGGCAAAGGGGCTGGTTCTGTTTCTGTCAGAGTAATCACGGGCAAGCACAGGCAAAGCAGACACGCCAATTTCAATGCCTTCTTTTTTGGAAGAAAGTTCCGTACCGCCAGCCACGATGGTTTCAATGACATCGGTGAGCATTTCACCAAGGAAAGCAGAAATAATGGCAGGTGGCGCTTCATTGGCACCCAAACGATGGTCATTGCCGGCGCCAATGGTACCCAAACGTAACACATCGGCATGTTTATGCACAGCACGTAAAGAAGCTGCTAAAAATACTAAGAATTGCGCATTTTCCAAGGGTGTATCGCCTGGATCAAGCAAATTGTTCCCATCAGAATCGCCAATGGACCAGTTATTGTGCTTGCCACTGCCATTAACACCGGCAAAAGGCTTTTCGTGTAAAAGGCATACAAAGCCATGCTCTGCGGCGGTGGCGCGTAGCAAGTTCATAGTAAGCATGTTATGGTCAGTGGCAATATTGGCCTCTTCATACAGGGGAGCCAATTCAAATTGTCCTGGGGCCACTTCATTGTGACGTGTATGAATGGGAATACCTAAACGGAATAAACGCACTTCAAGGTCTTGCATAAAGTCCATAACACGCTTGGGAGTGGCACCAAAGTATTGATCCTCAAGCTCTTGCCCTTTAGGACTGGCAGCACCCACCAAGGTACGGCCGGTCATAAGAAGGTCAGGGCGCTTGGCAGCAAGGTCAGCGTCCACCAAGAAGTATTCTTGCTCAGCACCCACCATGGGACGAGCGTAAGTCACATGTTTTTTTCCAAAAAGATGTAAGACGCGCACTGTGCTTTTGGACAAAGCTTCAATGGAACGTAATAAAGGAATTTTTCTATCTAAGGCCTCGCCTGTGTAAGAGTAAAATACCGAAGGGATATGCAAGGTTTTGCCTTCTCTGCCGTCCACCAAAAATGCCGGTACGGTGGGATCCCATGCCGTATATCCGCGTGCTTCAAAGGTAGAACGAATACCGCCGGAAGGGAAAGAAGAAGCATCTGGCTCACCGCAAATAAGGGTTTTACCGGAGAACTTAGATTCCACCACACCTTCTGCATTGGGGCTAAAAAAGGTATCATGCTTTTCGGCTGTGGTACCGGTCATGGGTTGGAACCAGTGGGTAAAGTGTGTGGCGCCATTTTCGATGGCCCAATCCTTCATGGAATTGGCTACAACATTGGCAATATCAAGGGGCAAACGCTCGCCGCGCTTAATAATGCCTTCCATGCTTTTGTAAATGTCCGAAGGAAGGCGTTGACGCATGACCTGTAAATTGAACGTTTCCGTGGCATATATATTTTTAAAGCATGGTGTCTTATCTTGACTGGTTGTTTTTGTGCAGCAGCACCCTTTTTGCGAACTCATAAAAATCTCTCCTTAACAGGTGTGAATGGGTTAAAAATTAACATTTCAATTTACATAAAGCACAAAGGGTGCCAAAGATAATTTTTACTATAATTACAAAGATGTATATTTTTATTCCGCAAAAAATTGCAAAAATGAAGGATATTTTTCTACCTTTAGGTATTTTTACAAAAGACTTGCTTCAGGTAAAAAACACTATTTCGCTATTTAGCATATAAAAAGGATTTTTTTTGCGTAAAACACCCCTTTTATCATATGGAAATTGCATTTTTCTGCTAAAGCAAAGGGCAGAACATTAAATATACTGTTTAGTAGAAAATTTATTTTCTACTTTTCCGTTTGATGCGCATGATACTTTAAAAAATTGAAAATAATTCTCAAAATCACATTGACACCTAAGTTCACAATAAAAAACACCAATATAATACTGCGTATTTATTGGATATTATTTTTTATTACGCATTTTCACCCCAGAGAGAGTTTTTCTACAAAATTGTATATTTTAAACTTTTAGCAGAAAACACTGCGCTTAACCTCTCCATACATTACGCATTTTAAACAGACATGCACAAAAAAAGACCCCACCAAGGGTGAGGTCTTTCCTACTCTGCAATGTCTAGTTGCTTAGTGATAACTCAAGGTTATAGTTTATTAGGTTAAGATGTATTCTCATGGGTGCATACATGCCCCATCTTAAGAACGAAAATCCTTATAACTTATACCGTATTTACGCATACGTTGCCCCATGATGCGCTCAGTAATGCCCAAAGCTTCGGCCGCTTGCCCCATATGCCCTTTAGACTCGGTAAGCGCCTCCATAATAGAAACGCGTTCAAGCTCTTCAATTCGTTGGGGTAAGGTTCCCGCATGTTCATGCACAGCAGGCGTATTTTGTGAAAACAAACAACATTTATGACTGTGTAATTCTAGGGGTAAATGTTGCGGTAAAATATACTTCCCCTGCCCTATGAGCAACATGGCTCTTTCAATAATATTTTCTAGCTCACGAATATTGCCAGGCCAAGAATAACGCTCCAGCATATCACTGGCAGCCAAAGCAATTTTAGGCTTTTCCTTATGGTGCACAGTGGCAAAAATATCCAAAAAATATTCCGCAAGCAAAGCAATATCGCTTTTGCGCTCTTGCAAAGAAGGTAAGGTGATGGAAAAAACATTGAGGCGATAATATAAGTCTTTTCTGAACGTTCCCTCTTCAACCATTTTTTCAAGATTACGATTGGTGGCAGCAATGATACGCACATCCACCGCACGGCTTTCGGTGGAACCTATGCGATCAAAGCATTTTTCTTGTAACACGCGTAGCAATTTCGCTTGTGTGGCCAAGGGCAATTCCCCCACCTCATCCAAAAAAAGCGTGCCTCCATCAGCCAATTCAAAGCGCCCTTTACGCGCTTGCATGGCGCCGGTAAATGCGCCTTTTTCATGCCCAAAAAGCTCGCTTTCCACCAAGCTTTCCGGCAAAGCAGCGCAGTTAAGGGAAATAAAGCTTTCTTCATGACGTAAACTATTTTCATGAATGGAACGTGCTACCAACTCTTTTCCTGTGCCGCTTTCACCGCGTATCATCACCGTGGTTGAGCTGGTCGCCACTTGCTCAATGCGCTCATAAATAACCTGAATACCTTCAGAGTTACCAATAAGACCACGATAACCGGCCTTATGCCATGTGGGCAAGCGTAATTTTTCTACCTCTGTTTCCACCTTTTGCATGCCATCTTGATGCAAACGGATGTAGGGAATAAAGGCATTGGCAATGACGCAAAGCAATCTTTCCTCATGTTCAGGGTTGGTAACGTCTGCACTGGGTCTGTCTATGCCAAGGGCGCCAATAACTTTTTCTTGCAACGTAATGGGAACGCATAAAAAGGAAACATTTTCCATGGAAGTTCTAGCATGAGTTCTATTTAAAAATAAAGGATTATGCACCGCATCTTCAATAAACAAAGCTTTACCACTTTGAATAACTTTGCCCACAACGCCTTCACCCACCACATAATGGCCTTGCTTTTTTTGCTCACTGGAAAGCCCAGAGGCCGCCTCAATATACAAATCACCATCTACAGGCGACAAAAGCACAAGCAAGGCGCGTTTGGCATAGGTAATCTCTTGGATAAAACCCAAGGCATCATCCAAAGTAATATTTTTTTTGTGCAAAGAATCCAAAATATCGACCAATCTTTCAAGATCTGAGGATTCTTTAGATGAGGAAGATGTTTTTACCATGCGAACTTCTTTTTTATTAGTCGTAAAATCCATATGCACACCCTTTGTACCAAAGGTCAAGCAAACTCCTAACCTCAAGTTATGACAAACATAGGGAATATGCCCTGTCACAGACTATTCCCCATGATACAATTATATAAATTATGTTTAAATAGCCACCGAGCCACGTTCACCGGTGCGTATGCGAATCACCTCGCAAACATCGGTAACAAATATTTTTCCATCGCCCACATGACCTGTTTTCGCCGCTTTTTCCACAGCGGTAATGACCGTTTCCATCATATCGTCATTGACCACCACTTCTAAACGTACTTTATGCACATATTCCACAAAAATAGTCTTGCCACGATAGGTTTCTGCATGCCCTCTTTGCTGTCCATAACCTTTAACTTCGCTATAATTCAAACCGCTAACTCCCACCGTTTCTAAGGCAGTGCGTACCACATCCAGCACTTGGGGACGAATGATAATTTCAATTTTTTTCATACTATTTCCTTTTTAGCACAGGCTGTTATAAAGAATAACCGCGTTCATTATGTTCAGCTAAATCAAGGCCTGTCACCTCAGCATCGTCGCTCACACGTAAGCCTACAGTGGCTTTTACTATGCTAAGGATTATCCGGCTGGCCACATACACAAAACCCCAGGTACCTATGATGGAAATAACTTGTGACACTAAAAGATCACCATTACCATAAAATAGACCATCAATGCCATTTACAGAGGCGCTGGCAAAAAGACCTGTGGCAAATGCACCCCATGTACCGCCAAGACCATGAATACCTACCACGTCTAAGGCATCGTCATAATGCAATTTTTCTTTTAACAACACGCCGCCATAACACACCATACCACCCAAAAATCCTATGATAAGCGAAGCACCTAAAGGAACAAAACCTGCGCCGGGGGTAATGGCCACAAGGCCTGCCAAGGCACCGGAAATGGCGCCCAAAGTGGTGGGCTTGCCGGTACGCTTCCATTCCACCACAAGCCAGCCCAATACGCCAGCGGCGGTGGCCAAATGTGTGGTGAGTAAAGCATGACCAGCCAAAGGTCCAGCAGCCAAAGCACTACCTGCATTAAAACCAAACCAGCCAAACCAAAGCAAGCCGCCGCCCAAAAGGGTTAGAGTAAGGTTATGCGGACGCATGGGCACAGAACCAAGCCCTTTTCTGGCGCCTAAAGCATGCGCACAAGCCAGCGCTCCTGCCGCAGAAGCCATATGCACCACAGCGCCACCGGCAAAGTCTATGGCGCCTATTTGTGCCATCCAGCCACCGCCCCATACCCAATGTGCCATGGGTACATAGCATACAAAAAACCACAGGGTAGAAAAAAGTAAATAAGCCGTAAAACGAATACGTTCAGCATAAGCACCGGAGACTAAGGCCACAGTAAGTACAGCAAACATACACTGAAATGCCATGAATACCGTATGCGGTAATTGCGGTGCCATGGGAGCAGACTCACTATTAACACCATTCATGAAAATATACGAAAAATCACCAATAAGGCCGCCTTGGTCGGGGCCAAAAGCTAATGAGTATCCCAAAAGTGCCCACAAAACTGTAATAAGACCAAGGGAGGCATAACTATGCATATGCGTGGACAAAACATTTTTAGAACGTACAAGGCCGCCATAAAATAAAGCCAAAGCTGGCGTCATGAGCATGACCATGGTGGCACAAATGATGATAAATCCGGTATCACTTGCATTCATTTTATTTACCTTCTTTTCTCTCGTTATACTGTTAGTAAAAACATCCCGCGCGAATGATATGCTGTTAAAGCATTAACCGTGCCAAGCAGTGACATATTCACTTAACAGTATAAAATATAAGAAAATATACATTTTTGTCTCTATTTTTTTAACCTCACAATCTTTATATTTTTCTACGCTTTTGTAGATATACAACTCCTGAAGGCGCCTCACACGCTGCAAATTGGTTAAGCGCTCAAACAGTATTTGTAAAAACTAAAGCAAAACGCTCTGCATTTCAACCCCTTAATTATTTTATACAGCAATGTAGAAAACAAAGTCATAAATACTATTTTTACATTACGGTATTTTTTTGTGCACAAAAACCCCCCGTGAAATCGCATTTCACGGGGGGTCACCATTATTTTTCCACAATTTAGTTAATGCTTAAAAACGTGTTTCCACTCGTTTTTAAGAAAGGCACGCCTGCTCCAAATACCCCTTTAGGGACGCCAAAAGTTCAACCAAGCGTCACGAAATATTCCCGTTAGGCGAAGAATAAGCCTTGCGAGAATCGTACGTAAAGCAATTCCGGCTTGTTTTACGTGTCCACAAGCCATGCCAAAAGCATGTCTTCAGAGTGCTGACAAAGTCTCCTGAGGGAAAACCTTTTCTGAAGAAAA
>CAYJHH010000081.1:0-13352 GCA_964369995.1 uncultured Desulfovibrionaceae bacterium | reverse complement strand
GTGGTCAGGGGAGCCTTAGTGCAAAATGGTTTGTTAGACATAGGTGACTCCTTCTAAGCTTACCAAGGGAAGACTGGGCCGCGAGTGGCGCCGCCTCTTTTAATGGCAAAGTCCATGCCCACTTGTGCGCGAGACATGAAGAACAATACAATGTGAGACAGCTTGGTGAAAGGTGCCACCAAAAGGAACACTTCACCACTGATAAGGTGGATAAGAGTCCACATATCGCTAGGAGCTTGAGCTGCCATAAAGCCGGAAACAAAAGGAACGGCAGTGAGTAAAAGTACCATCCACTCTTTAAAGCCGGTAAGAGCACGAGCTTCAGGAACCATCACACGACGAATAGCTAAGATAGCAAGACCTGCCAAAGCGGCATAGGTAAGAATATCGGCTATGGCCATGGGCAGGCTAGGAAGGCTAATGCCAAGAGCATTTTCTAAAAGTACAGTATGACCCACTAAGAACAGGGGTAATAAAATGGCGCCTACGTGTAACAGGAAGAAACCTGCCATCATGAGAGGCTGTTGGCGCCAGCCATGAGTACCGCCAGGAATAAGCCAAGCAAAAATAGAAGAAAATGCACCACGAAGACCGCGGCTCATTTGAGGTTTGTAAGCTATGCGCTCCAAACGCCAATCAAGACCGTTGATATAAAGCACCACGCGTGCAATCATGCCCACCACAAAGACGAGCACAGAAATAGCGAGACCTGGGCCTGTAAGAAATTCCATCATAATATACGCCTCCCAAAAGCTTATTGTGCAGCAGCTTGCTTGGCAGCAATGTCTGTATTGTGACAACTGCGGCAAGAAGCAAGAGCGGGGCCCGTAGGCTTACCATCAGCAACTTGTGCGTGACACTTTACACAAGCATCGTGCACATAGGCCATAACTTCATCAGCAGATTTATTTTCACTTTCAAGGAAATATTCACTGCCGTCGATATGACAGCTCTCACAGTCGTCCTCAAGAGCTGCTATGTGCTTGTCATGAGAAAAAAATACTGGAGGCATTTTATCAGCCTTCAATGTTTCTAGCACAAAAGGGATACGCTCCACTTCTTCTGCGCTTTGAGCCTCGTCCACCATAACCACAGGGAACATAGCAAGCACTGCAAGCAGCGCCGCCATAAGCCCGTGTTTCAATACCCTAGCCTGTTTTTTCATGCCTACTCCTCTACGTACTAGGATGATTATACACTCTGCAGGGCGCAGAGCACAAACACAGACCATGTGAAGGCATATCCTTTACATAGTCAAACCTGATCCAAAAATTCGAGCAAAGCTCACATAAAACACTACTTTTGCCTTGCTGAAAAAGCCTATAACAAAAATTATCGCTAAAAGCACTCTTTTTTTTTACCATCTCCATGTTCTTGCATATGGCTTTTACGTGACAAAGCTTTTTTTTACTAGCTTATTCTACGTGCTTATTGTACATTATATGCACTTCAAATCATATCATATATTTTCATATAACCATAAAATATCAATTCGCTTTTATGTTTTTTTCACGCGCAAGGAGCCCATATGCAAGACGTTGATTTATCAGCCACTACCGTCCAAGAAGAGCAAGAAACAAGCACAGAAGAAATACCTGAAATGCGAGGCACAAGCACCGTACAGTGCACTTCTTTGCCGCTTATCCATGCCGATGAAAAGCAATGTACCCTTCAAGAAATTGAAGAACTTTCCTGTTCTGGCCTTTTCTTTAATCGAGACATAAATTGGCTTTCCTTCAATGCAAAAGTATTACAAGAGGCTTTGGAACCGCGCGTTCCTCTTTTGGAGCAATTAAAGTTTTTAAGTATTTTTTACAATAATCTTGATGAATTTTTCATGGTGCGTGTGGCCAATCTCATGCGCCAATATGAAGGTAATGTGGTTAATACTGCCCCAGATAAAATCCCTCCGGGCAGGCAATTGGCAGAAATTCGTCGCCAAACCTTGCGCCTCACCGCCATTGCCCACGATCACTGGCAAAAAAAACTGTGCCGCCAATTAAAAGAACGCGGCATTCGTTTGGTACGTTTTGTGGACTTAACTAAAAAGCAACAAAAGTTTTTGGACGATTATTTCATGGATGAAATATTCCCCATACTCACGCCACAAGCCATTGACCCTAGCCACCCCTTGCCCATCATTGCCAATTTAAGCCGCAACCTTGTGGTTCATTTGCGAGATAAGCATGGTAATGCACGCTATGCACGTATTAAAGTACCCAATAATATCCCGCGCTTTCTCTTTATTCCACGTACGAAAGACGCTAAAACTTACGCGGCCTTAGGTTTTTCTGCCAATGCCAGAGACAATGACATCGTCTTCATTGATGACCTGATTAAAGAGCATTTACAAAGCCTTTTTGCCGGCCATGAAATTGTGGCCATTGGCTCTTTCCGCATTACGCGCAATACGGATATTGAAATAGAAGAAGATGAAGCCGACGATTTACTGGAAGCCATTCGTGACCTTGTAAATCAACGCCGCTTTGGTGATGTGGTACGTTTAGAAGTTTCCGAAGATACACCAGCCGACTTGCGCCGTTTTCTTATGGAGCATTTAGAGGTACGTCCTTTCCAAGTGTACCGTATTAAAGGCCCCATGGCTTTTTCAGAAATGATTGAGCTTTGCGGTTTAGATAAACCCGGTCTCAAAGATGAGCCCTTAACGCCTTACATTCACCCCGTATGCCGCGATGAAAATGACCTTAATATTTTTGACGCCATAGCGCAAAAAGACATATTGCTCTATCACCCATACGACAGTTTTTTGCCTGTGCAAGAATTCATTCAAAAGGCCAGTGTGGATCCCGGCGTCATAGCTATCAAACAAACCCTTTATCGTGCGGGTAATTCTTCTCCCATTGTGGATGCGCTTATTAAGGCACGTACCATGGGCAAGCAAGTGACGGCTGTGGTGGAGCTTAAGGCACGCTTTGACGAAGAACGTAACATCACCTGGGCTGAGGAAATGGAAAAGGCCGGTGTGCACGTTGTGTATGGTATGCCCGGCATGAAAATTCACGCTAAACTATGCCTTGTTGTACGCCGTGAGCCTCAAGGAGTGCGCCGATATGTACATATTGGTACCGGTAATTACAATCCTTCCACGGCAAAAATATATACAGACTTGGCACTGTTTACAGCACAATCTGAAATTTGTGCCGATGTCAGTGATATTTTTAACACCATGACAGGCTATGCTGAGCAAGAAAGCTATAGGCATTTGCTTGTTTCCCCTCACTATATGCGCTCCAAGCTTATTGAAGCCATCAATAGCGAAATTATACGGCATAAAAAACATGGTGACGGTAAAATTTATATTAAATGCAATCAAGTGGCTGACAAAGATTGTATTCAAGCCTTGTACCGCGCTTCCATGGCTGGAGTGCAAGTACGCTTACAAGTACGCGGCGTTTGTTGTTTACGTCCCGATGTTCCGGGTATCAGTGAAAATATTGAAGTAACCTCCTTAGTAGGGCGCTTTTTGGAGCATCCAAGAATATACTACTTCCACAATGGAGGAGAAGCCAAACTGTATATGGGTAGCGCTGACCTTATGCCTCGAAACCTTGACAGACGTATTGAAACCTTAGTGCCTGTATTGGACGCGGATTTGCGCAAACAATTATGCGAAGAAATCTTACTTACTCACCTTGGCGACACAGCTAAAGCCTATGTATTACAAGAAGATGGTAGCTATATGCGCCGTAAGGTGGCTCGTGGAACACCCACATTCAACGCACAAAAGGAAATGATGCGCATACGTGAAGGGAAATAATCTATGGTAGCAATCTCTCCTTCTCCTCTTTCGCCCCTTTCCCCAGTATTGGCTGAATCCTTAGAGCATGGGGCGCAGGTGGCACATTTGGCCAAGGCTCTTTTTAAAGGCCTTGCGCCTTTGCATAAACTTTCTAAGAAATGGGAAAACATCCTTGATCTTGGAGCAAAATTGCATGATATAGGTTGGTTGCATGGCAAACAAAAGCATCACAAATTGTCTGCCCAAATGATTCGCGCCGGACAAATTCATGCCAAGCAACCCTTACCCATAGCTGTACCCAAAGACATTCGCCATCTGGTAGCCTTGGTGGCACGCTACCACCGCCGCGCCGAACCGGCTTTGCATCAGGCCAGCTTTGCTGCTTTACGTCATAAAGAGCGCCAAGCCATGACGGTGCTGGCCGCCATTATTCGTTTGGCCGATGCTCTTGATTTTAGTCATACAGGTAGTATACAAAGTGTACGAGTGCATCTTTTAGAAAAGCATGTGAAGTTAGAACTGTTAAGCACTCGTCCCTGCCTAGCGGAAATACAAAGGGTTGGGGTAAAAAAAGAACTTTTCTGTAAGATTTTCTGTGTCGATATTCTGTGCACATATACAAAAATCACCTAGAGCTGCCCCTGCAGCTAAACTTTTGAGGTAGTATGACTCACGTAAAATCCTCCCCTGCCCCCTCTCCTTCTCATGTCATGGTGCCTGCACCCAGTGACTCTAAAGTCATAGGCATTATTGACCTTGGTAGCAACTCAGCACGCCTCCTCCTTGTAAAAATTACCCCCGATGGCGCCTATAGTATTATTAATAGAGTAAAACATATGGTACGTCTTGGGGAAAATGCCTTTGAGGAAAAACGCCTTCAAGAACCTGCCATGCAACGCACGCTTATTGTGCTGCGTTCCTTTATGGAAATGTGCCAGCAGTATAACGTTACAGAACTTTTTCCCATGGCCACCGCCGCCATGCGTGATGCGCACAATGCCGTGGAATTTCTTCAAAGAGTACGCAAAGAAGCCGGTGTAGAATTACAGATTATTTCCGGTCATGAAGAAGCTAGACTTATATGCCTTGGGGTTTCCAGCGACCTTCCTTCAAGTCTTGGTTTAAGGGTGTACATGGACATTGGCGGCGGCAGTACCGAAGTAGCCGTAGCCAATGCGCAAGGTATGGAATGCCTAGACTCACTCAAAATAGGCTGTGTACGTGTAACCAACAAGTTTTTACAAGACCATTCAGACAAAGTGCCCAAGCATGTCTTTGCGAGCATGTGCGCGTATGTGCGTAGTAAAGCCAGCCATACCACAGGGCGATTACAAAATTTTACCCTCAGTGAATTGGTGGGAAGTTCAGGTACGGCTTTAGCTTTGCAAAATATTGGTCACCGTTTGCAATATAATGCCGCCCCCACCGTGGACCAAAATACTCTGAGCATAGAAGGTTTGCGCTTGGCATGTAAGCATATTTGTAGCTTAACCTTGGAAGAAAGGCGTAAACTACCGGGGGTTAATAGCCGACGCGCCGAAGTTTTAGTGGCAGGAGCAGCCATTTTATTAACCCTCATGGAAGACTTTAACTTTTCGCAAATCACTGTGAGTAATCGAAACCTACAAGACGGTATACTCATGGATTATTTACAACGTCACCCCACACATGCTGAAGAACAGGGGGACTCTGTGCGCAAAAAAAGTGTTCTACGCCTAGCCCAGCGCTGCCGCTATGAAAAAGAGCATGCAAAACATGTGGCAGAACTGACTTTGCAAATTCACGATTCCGCCGTGGATGTGGGGCTTATACATTTTGACCATCAAGCACGTGAGCTCTTATACTATGCAGCGCTTTTGCACGACATTGGCATTTTTATCGCTTATGCAAAACATGCAGTACACGGCGCCTACATCATCAGCAAATCAGAGCTCCTGGGCTTCACAGAGGACGAAACGGAGTTCATGGCTACCCTGGTTCAGATGCACAACTTAAAGCCCAGCAAAAAGCCCTACAGCCCCATTCCTAAGGGTACAGGATTGCGTCGCCACTTACAGCTTTTCCCCCTCTTTTTGGCTTTAGCAGAAAATATGGATCGTCTTCACTGTGGTCATGTACAAGAAAGCCATTTTTCACGCCAAAAAGACATGCTGGTGCTCACCGTGAGCGGACGAAACACCAGCCCTGTGGAAATTGACGCAGTATGCCTTATGGATTCCTTATTGCACTGCGCGGTGGGAGAAAAAGTACAAATACAATTCACTTCTCTTTCCATATAAGTTCTTAACACATTCATATATCAAAAAAAAGCCATGTAAAAAGATTAAAGTAATCCTTTAAGACATGTAAAATAAAACCTTAAAGTTTAAGTTTAAGTTTAACTTTAAGGTTTTATTTTTTTAACATAGTCGACACTGAAAAACAACTTAACTATCAGTAAAAATAGAACTTATAAATCAAATAACGTAATAAAGATTGCCGGAAATAAACGTATGGAATACGTTTTCTGGCAATCTTTAGACATAAGAAATGCTTTTTTCAGATGTCGACTACTCAAGACATGCCCTTGGCATGGCTTGCCGCGCGTAAAATAAGCCGGAATTTACTTCCGGCGGCCCCGAAGGGGTATTTGGAGCAGGCGTGCCTTTCTTAAAAACGAGTGGAAACACGTTTTTAAGCATTAACTAACATAATCCATGGAATACCATTTTTTGTGAAGACCACACAAGATATGCCTTATACATAAACTGTCGCCGCATACCATAAGCTGAAGTCCCTTTACATGCCATTCTCATAAGGCTCACTCTGCGCCTCACTGCAAAACGTTGTTCCCTTTGAGGCGCATTTTCAGTGTTACCGCAAGGGGCTTTTGAAGTGGAACCACAGTTCTTAAAATTTTATAAAAAAAACATGTTAACTGGAAACACTTTAAAGATATATGGCTTATAAACAGTGCATCTTTATTTTTGTATTGTGCTCCATGAAAAAGAATCAACGCCTTGCTCAAGGCAAATACAAGTCATTTTTGCATCGAAAACTCTTTTCTCAAAACACAGAAACAACACACTTAATTCATTGTATTTTAAAAATATTTTCACCTTCTAGCTTTTATCTCTAAAAAGATAATGCAATTTTGCATTATTCGATTTCATTGTATAAGATGACTACAATACATCGGTTCATAAAAGCAATGCAAAAATGCATTACTACTTTCTCAAAAAGTCTTCTAACGAGCATTCTCCCTCCAAACATGCCCACATATGCACAGCACATCGTCCCTTCATTTATATTTTTCTTCTTTGAAATAAAACCTACACTTTAAGGTGCTTGTTAAAAAAATAACAATGCGAAAACTTTTCCCCACTGAAAAACAAGGCTTGAGTGGTACAGCTCTTGCTAAAGACAGTACGCTTTTGCATGTAACACCACCATGCATGTGCAAATACAAAACTTTTTCCATTCTTATTTTAAACGCCAAGGAAGGTAAAAGCCTTGAGAAAAAGAGAACATATCATGCGTAGCATGCTAATTATACCCACTGCTTTTCACTGTAAAAGCGTCAAAAGGAGTTGTCTTACATGAGTAACACCCAAAGCTCGACCTGCTCTGAAGAAAGAGCCAACCTCAGTAAAACCATGTCCCCCCTTGCCACTTGGGCTCTTGCCTTTGGATCCATCATTGGATGGGGAGCCTTTGTCATGCCAAGCCTGCGTTTTCTTCCTCAATCTGGCCCTTTAGCTTCTTGTATAGGTTTTGCCATTGGCGGCATATTGCTTATGTTTGTGGCCATTTGCTATGGAAAAATAGTAGGAAAATACCCAGTTGCTGGCGGCGCTTTTGCATATGCATACGCAGCCTTTGGCTCCACAGCTTCTTTCATCTGTGGCTGGGCCATGGTTTTGGGATACCTTTCCATCATCGCTCTTAATGCTACAGCGCTCGTCTTACTTACGCGTTTTCTCATCCCCGGCATTCTCAATTTCGGTCACCTTTATGTTATCGCTAACTGGGATATATACCTAGGTGAGTTACTCTTCTTAGAAGCAGTGCTCGTGGTCTTTGGTGTTCTAAACATTATTGGCGCCGATGTTATCAGCAAAATCCAAGTGGCTCTAGCCGTTATTCTTGCCATAGGCGTGGCAGCTTTAACTTTTGGCACCTTCACAGCCGATACCGCCAGCTTTAGCAACTTAAATCCCCTTTTTGCAGAAAACAAAAGCGCCTTGGCCAGTATTGCTGCTGTGGTGGCGGTGGCGCCATGGTTGTATGTGGGTTTTGATACTATCCCCCAAGCCGCAGAGGAGTTTAACTTCTCCGCTGAAAAAGCCATTAAGCTTATGGTTCTTGCCATAGCATGCGGTATTTTTGTCTACGGCCTTGTGACAATAGCCGTGGCCATTGTTATCCCCTACCCAGAACTTATTAAGCTTGATACCCCTTGGCACACCGGTTATGTGGCCGACTTAGCCCTTGGCACGTACGGCACCATATTTTTAGCCATGGCTGTGGTGGCGGGTATCTTAACTGGTATTAACGGCTTCTATGTGGCTAGCTCACGCTTACTCTTTAGCATGGGTCGCGCGCACATTCTCCCCACATGGTTTGCTCAAATTGATAAAAAACACCAAACACCCAAAAACGCCCTTCTCTTTACTTTAGGTTTTGTACTCATCGCTCCCTTTTTTGGCCGCGAAGTGCTGGACTGGGTGGTGAGCATGTCAGCCATTGGCACCATCATCGCTTACCTCTTTGCCTCCTTAGCCGCTTATAAAATTCTTTCACGCGATGCCAACGAAAGCCCCTGGATGATACGTTGCTCCGTATTAGGTTGCATCAGCTCCATCTTCTGCCTAGGTCTTTTAACCTTACCTTTCTCTCCTGCAGTTATTGGTAAAGAGTCAGCCTATGCTTTGGTGGCTTGGGTAGTACTTGGTTGCATTTTCTATGTAGCTCGCTGGAAAGATATGCGCGAGTTCCCCACCAATGATCGTGCTTACCTCATACTTGGTGAATCTGACCTCACAGAATATGTTAAATTTCGTACACAAAAAAGTTAACGTATTTTCCTAAACACTGCCTCTTTCGGCACACTAGACACATAAAGCCCCTCTTGATGATTCAAAAGGGGCTTTATGCTTAAGAATATATGACGTTTATAAAGCGTTACTCATGAGTAATTTCATTAAGTTCAAGCTTATACCGCTGCGCCTTACGTACAATGGTAGACTGACTTACCTTCAATCTTTTTGCCGCCTTATATGTGCTACCAAGTTCACGTAAAGCCGTACCAATAAGGTTTTTTTCCAAATGTTCCACAGCTTCTTTAAGACTTGTGGTTAACGTGTACGAAGGTAAAGTTTCTACGGGCAGTTCTGCCAAAAAGTACGAAGGTAAGTCTTCCATACGAAAAATGTTTCCCTCACACATGGTATGTAAATATTGCACAAGAGCACGCAATTCACGAATATTACCCGGCCAAGAATACGCAGTTAATGTAGAAAGAAGTGATGGCGCAAAGTTTCTGCCCCCTTCATGCCCTTCCATATGCTGTAAAAAATAATACATCAGCTCAGGAATATCCTCAGGGCGTTGGCGTAAAGAAGGTACCTTGATGGGCAACACACGCAAGCGATAAAAAAGATCTTGGCGAAAAGTGCCCTTGGCCACCATTTCTTCTAAATCTTTATTGGTGGCGGCAATGATACGCACGTCGCTTTTTAAAGATTTAGTCCCCCCCACACGGCGAAAGGTACTGTCATCCAGCACATGCAATAGCGTTGCTTGCATGGCTAAAGGCAGCTCTGCCACTTCGTCCAAAAAAAGCGTACCCCCCGCAGCCAGTTCAAACACCCCTTTTTTACCATCCCGCAAAGCGCCCGTAAAAGCGCCGCGCTCATAGCCAAAAAGTTCTGATTCTACCAATTGCGCCGGTATACCCCCGCAATTGAGCGCAATAAAAGGCCCTTCACTACGCGGACTTAACTCATGAATGCGCCTTGCTGTGAGGCTTTTACCTGTTCCCGTTTCACCAAGAACAATACAAATAGCATTATTTTGCGCGGCTTTAAGCATATTTTTACGAAGCACAGCCGTAGCTTCGCTAATGCCCACAATGCCATAATTTTCTAACGACTCTAATTTAGCTTTATAATTTTGATTACTACGCTCAAGCTCCGATAAGCGCGATTGCATACTATCTAACTCCGTAATATCACGAATTGAGGCAATAACACGCCACACCTTACCCTCTTCATCAAAAATAGGCGTACTAGTATTTAAACAGCGCCGACCATTGGCATAATCATCAAACATGGTCACGGTACGCTTCTCTTCCAAAGCGCGTAAAGTAACGCAAGCGGTAAACTTAAAGTCATGCATGGCCTCTGTCACATGTTTACCAATAACATCTTCCGTTTTTATGCCGGCTATGCGCTCCATGGCATTATTGATACGCAAAGTGATGCCTTGTGCGTCAATAACCCAAATACCATCATGGATGGAATCAAGTAAGACAGCTTGTTCTCTTTCGTGCAAACCCATTTTTGTGGTCATGCGCCCTCTCTTTTCTCTTTTGGCAAAGATAAAGTGATTTAAATTTGAATCAACAATGCAACTTTGCATCAGCTATACACAAGGCTTTCACAAAAAACAATGCAATTTTGCATTACAGCAAATTTTCCACCTTCCTGCCTTCTATTTTTTCTACGACACAGTAAAAAATAAAGTGTATAAATTCACAAGGATATTTTTTTTCTACTAAATGCCACATTTTTTTCAACCTTGGCACAGCACTTGCTATATTAATGACAGATGCAGCGTATAAAAAAACTGCACTGGAATTTGAGGAAACAATTTTAAAACAATTCATAGTTAGGAGAATCACAATGATTATAGGTGTACCAAAAGAAATTAAGGCCAATGAAAACCGCGTTGCTATCACCCCTGCTGGCGTAAACAGCATGGTTCAAAACGGTCACTCCGTTTATATTGAAGCAGGCGCCGGTCTTGGCAGCATGATTACCGATGCTGAATACGTGGCCGCAGGTGCACAAACCCTTCCCACTGCTGCTGAAGTTTGGGCAAAAGCAGAAATGATCATCAAAGTTAAAGAACCTCTTCCATCTGAATATCAATATTTCCGCAAGGACCTCTTACTCTTCACCTACTTGCACCTTGCAGCTGAAGAAGCTTTGACTAAAGCCTTACTTGATAGCGGTGTAACCGGTATTGCTTACGAAACCGTACAACCTGATAATGGCTCCTTACCCTTACTTGCTCCCATGTCTGAAGTGGCAGGACGCATGTCTGTTATCGTAGGTTCCAACATCTTAGCTAAGCACCATGGCGGTTGCGGCATGCTTCTTGGTGGCGTACCTGGCGTACCTGCTGCTAAAGTAGCTATCATTGGTGGTGGTATTGTTGGTACCAACGCTGCTAAAATGGCTCTTGGCCTTGGCGCACAAGTAACTATCCTTGATAACAACATTGACCGTCTGCGTCAATTGGACGATATCTTCTCCATGAATGTTGTAACCATGGCTTCTAACAGCCACAACATTGCAGCTGCCACCGCTGAGTGCGACCTTCTTGTAGGTGCTGTACTTATTCCTGGTGCTAAAGCTCCAAAGCTTGTATCTGAAGAAATGGTTAAAAACATGAAGCCCGGCGCTGCCATTGTGGACGTTGCCATCGACCAAGGCGGCTCTGTAGCTACCATCGATCGTATCACCACACATATGGATCCCACCTATGTAACTCATGATGTAGTTCACTACTCTGTAGCTAACATGCCTGGCGCCATGCCCCGCACTTCTACCTTTGCTTTAACTAACGTAACCATGCCTTACGCTGTTCAGTTAGCTAACAAGGGCTGGAAAGAAGCTTGCCGTAGCGACATCGCTTTAGCTCGCGGTTTGAACACAGTAGATGGCAAGTGCACCTATGCTGCCGTTGCTGAAGCTTTCAACCTTCCTTTCACCGATCCACAAAGCGTATTAGCCTAATTTCATAATACAACATAAGGAAATGTAACGATTTCCTTAGCTATAAAAGTAGACTTAGGGGGGTTATTAATTTAACCCCTCTCTAAAACAACAAACTTTTTTCACGATTTTGGAGGCTCACAATGGCTCAATTTGACGCAAAGACCAAAGCAGAACTCATCGCCTTGGACAAAAAACATGTTTGGCACCACTTAACTCAACATAAAGTATACGAAAACGCTGATCCCGCCATCTATGTTAAGGGCGAAGGTATGCGCGTCACTGATATCAATGACAATACTTTCCTTGATGCCGTATCTGGCGGTGTTTGGACAGTAAACGTGGGCTATGGCCGTAAAGAAATCGTAGATGCAGTAAGTCAACAACTTATGGATATGTGTTACTTTGCCAACGGCATCGGTAACATCCCCACCATCAAATTTTCTGAAAAACTTCTTAGCAAAATGCCTGGTTTAAGCCGCGTATATCTTTCCAACTCCGGTTCCGAAGCCAACGAAAAGGCTTTTAAGATTGTACGCCAAATCGGTCACTTGAAGCATGGCGGCAAAAAGACTGGTATCTTATACCGCGCTCGTGACTACCATGGCACCACCATTGCTACCTTAAGCGCTGGCGGTCAATTTGAACGTCGTAACCAATACGGCCCCTTCTGCCCAGGTTTTTATGAGTTTGGCGACTGCGATTCCTATCGCTCCAAATTCGGTGATTGCGAAGACCTTGGCGTAAAGCTTGCCATGCAAATGGAAGAAGTTATCCTCTCCGTAGGTGCTGATGAACTTGGCGCTGTTATCGTTGAGCCCATGACTGCAGGCGGCGGTATCCTTATTCCACCAAAAGGTTACTACGAAACCATTCAAATGCTTTGCAAAAAATACAACCTCCTTCTTATCGTAGACGAAGTTGTATGTGGTCTTGGCCGTACCGGTAAATGGTTTGGCTACCAACACTTTGGCATTGAGCCTGACATGGTAACCATGGCTAAGGGCGTTGCCAGTGGCTATGCTGCCATCTCCTGCACCGTAACCACAGAAGCTGTGTTCCAGGATTTTGTTAACGATCCTGCTGACCCTGACGCTTTCTTCCGTGACATCAGCACCTTTGGTGGCTGCACAGCTGGCCCCACTGCCGGTCTTGTGAACATGGAAATCATCGAGCGCGAAGGTCTTATGGAAAATGCCGCTGCCATGGGTGATTACCTTCTTGAAGAATTACTCAAACTCAAAGACAAGCATCCCTCCATTGGCGATGTACGCGGCAAGGGTCTCTTCACCGGTGTAGAACTTGTAAAAGATCGCGCCACCAAAGAGCCTGTATCTGACGCATTTGCCACCCAAGTGGTAGGCGCTGCCAAAATGGAAGGCGGAGTACTTATCGGTAAAACAACTCGCTCTTTCCGCGAGCTGAACAATACCTTAACCTTATGCCCTGCCCTCATCGCCACCAAGAGTGATATCGATGAAATCGTAGCCGGCATAGACAAGGCTCTCACCACTGTTGAAGCTAAGTTTGGTATGTAAGCTATTTATAAATGAACTCTTGGGAGGGGGAACTTTTTTTAGAAAAAAAAAGTTCCCCCTCCCAAACCCTCC
>CAYJHH010000080.1:0-13554 GCA_964369995.1 uncultured Desulfovibrionaceae bacterium | reverse complement strand
TCAACCTCCGGAGTCAAAGGCCGTGTGTTCGATTCACGCCGGGCGCGCCATTAAATTCCCCATATTCCGTAATTTCCCTTAAATATAAAGACTTCACGAAAAAATGCAGTGAGCATAGGCTTATGACTTTTTTTCTTTTTTTCACTTCATTTTGAGTGCCATATTTGTGTGTCATAAATGATATCATACGAGCATGGCCTAAGGTAAAAACGTGCTCCTTTGCGCTGTGTACGGCCTGAGCAAAAAGTTTTTTCTTTCCCAAAAGAGTTTCACCGCAATGGACAAGTATGATGAAATAAGGGCTTATGTAGCTACATTGGTGGATACACATCATTGATGGGCTAAAGGGAGTATGCAACTTTAGCGCGCCGCGTGTGGCTGTTGTTTTGGTGCTTGCGGTGCATAAAAAGCCCCATTACCAATCAGGCAATGGGGCTTATCACAAAGTATACGCTATACGTTATAGCCGATTAACGCCAGTGAGCTTGATCAAAGAAGCTAAACTCAGCGCCAAGGCCTTGCTTTAATGCTTCTTGGTACAATACATAACCAACAGCGGTTTCAGTAATTTGCACACCTGTGGTGAGGAAGAATATAACTTCATCATCGCTCTTGCGGGCAGGAACTTTACCGGAGATAACATCCACAAGTTCTACCACATTGGCTGGGTCCCATTCTTTTTTGTCCACAGCTATGAGAACGTTGAGGGCGGGTGAAATAATACCTATGGCTTCAACACCTTTGCCCGTTTCAAGGCCATCGTGCATAAGAGCTTCGTGCATTTTCCAGCAGTCAGCCACAACGGTGTGTTTGTTCAATGAATCAGAATCCATATCCACAGCGGACACCATGTTGAAGAAACAACCGGGCTTTAACCACTCTGTTTCAATGCGGGGGAACACCTTACCAGAGGTTGCAATGGTGAGAATGTCGGATTGACGCACAACGGCTTCAATGGAGTCAGCAATAACAAACTTAAGATTTGGATACATTTCTTGCTGCTTAGCAACCCAAATATCTGCTCTTTCTTTGGAAATGTCATATACATGAATTTCTTCAAGGCTAGGCACACCAAGTTGCATGGATTTTAGGTTGGAGCCGCTGATAACGCCGCAACCGATAAGTCCATGGATTTTAGAGCCTTTTTTAGCCATATATTTGGCAGCCACGGCTGGCACAGCACCGGTACGAGTGCCGTTAAGCAAGTTAGCTTGCATGATGGCATAGGGCAAACCAGATTCAGCTTCGTTTAAGGTAAGGGTAAGCACAGAGCGTGGAAGACCGCGCTGCGCATTTTGTACGTTGGAGCCGTACCATTTCATACCGCAAACTTTATAGTCGCCGCCCACATAGCAGCACATGGCCATAAAGCGACGATCAGGACCGGTAGTAGGCATGCCAGGAGCTTTGGGCTCATCGGGAAAGAACAACATTTGACCGTGCTCATGTCCTTGAGGACCACCCATAATATAGTCGTTGTTTGCCATAAGCTTGAAGACGTCTTCGCAAATGTCCATGCTCAGTTGCATATCAAGAACACCGGCTTTAATCATATCATCTTCAGACAACAAACGTACTTTTACTCCAGAACCAGACATAGTATTTTCTCCATTTTTGTTGTTTAGTTGAAAACTTACCTGCTACCTACCGTCTATGCATCCCATGCTGACATGCCTAGCAAGCATAAACGGGCTATCCCAATAAATATATTCTGTTAAAGACTCTCGAACGCGCTACATATATAATTTTTTATCTTACGTTCACGGTACTCTAAAGAATTTTTACCCATTTCATGATTTTGTTCAGCGCTCTTATGAAGATGTTCTGCTGAAATAAAATCTATCTTTTTTGTAAAGCTTGATAGAAAACATGTCAAGAGCTTTTGAAATTTTTTGACATGTTTTATTTCAAGAAAAGGTTAAAAAAGAGTGCTCCTATAATTTCCTAATTCGTCGATTCTGTGCAATAAGGCTGCAAAGTGTGTAGCATTTGATGCGTATCTAAATACGAACTTTCAAATTCTAACACTTTATGAAAAGCATTTTTTGCATGCTCCACACTGCCCATTTGCGCAAAAGCAAGACCTAGCACATACCAAAAGTGTACATTTTCTTCTAAATCCAATTTGAGGCCTTCGAGCTTTTTTACAGCTTCTTTGGCTTTATATTGGTGCAGAAGTTTTTCTGTATGTCTTAATTCATGCAAAGCCATAGCCATGCGCACTTTACCCCACGCATACATACTCATCATGATAATGGCGGCGCATAAAACCAATTCTGTATAAGAGGCAAAGTCCGTCATATGATCCTTCCTTACGCTTCTTGCTTAGCGGTATTTTTTAATTCTTCTTCAAACTCTGCAATGATTTCTGCTTCACCTTCACGTAGCTCGTTGGGGGGTGTTTTGAACCATCCCACAATAAAACGTGATGCCAGCAAACAAGCCACAGTTATACCCAGTAACACCAAAGCAGGAGCCAAGATGATATTGCTTGCCACCAAGGTAGGCACAATGGTAACGATGGCAATTTCTATGAGGGAGATGGGTACATAGGCCATACCGTAATCTTCAAGGGTGCCGGTTTTGAAGCCTGGGTCCACAATGCGAAGCAGGGTAACGCCCATGGCCACCACGCCCGTGTTCCATCCATAGACAAAGATGCTGCGTTCAAACCAGAAATTGTGGAATATTCTTCTACCGAACAAGAATAAGAAAGAAACGCAGTAGAGAATGCCGAAGGAAAACAATATCACCATGGGCATGGCATATTGCACAACCACAGAAATTTTAATGCTGGCCACGCCAAAGGCTACTAAATAGTCGGTAGTCCACGAGCCAATTCTATTCATAACATGCTTATCAATGTATGAACCTAAATTTGCAGCATCGAAACCTTTTTGCATTAAAAAGCCCACGAGCATGGACATACAGAACATGGGGATTTCATAACTGCCGGGCAAATTAGATTTGATAAAATCATAAAGATAAAAGGCTATACCAAAAGCTGCCATGACCAAAGCCCAATGCCAGGTGAAGGGGTCAAGAGCAATGGGGTTAACGGTTTCTTTACCCATGGAAACACGTTCTTCTTTAGGAACAAAGCCAGTAAGCATACTTTTGGGTAATTGCTGAATGTCTTTTACAAGGCGTGTCCACCCTTTGCGTGTGGCAATGTTAATAAGAATCATACCACCAATAACGCCTGCCAAAAGGCCTATGGTGGCAGAAGTGTAGCCCACGGTGAGAGCTTCTTCCCAGCCATAATTTTGCATGGTTTTACCAATGGCGGTGGCATAGCCGTGACCACCCACAAAACCTGCAGGCCACATGAGGGCAAAACCTCTGTGTAATTCGGGGAAGAGAGGGGCTAATATAAAGAGGCCAAACAGTAATGCCATGGCAAATTGGCCCGTTTCTGAGGCAAGATTATAAAAAAAAGTATCGCCAGTTTCGTGTACCATCTTTTTAAACTGCACTTTTTCTTTGCTTTTTTGTTTACCAAGAAAAAGTGTAGCAAAAAGTACCACAACGAGCAGATAAGGGTACGAGGTAATATAAGGCGTACCGCTTTCACGCATGGCAAAGGGAATGAAGTCCAAGAATTGATAGCCACCAAATAAGGCAATAAAGCCAGCTATCAAAGCCGAAGGCATGTAAATGTATTGAAAAACTTTAACTTTAGAACGGATAATATGTGCTACTATCAAAATCATGGACATGAGAGCAAAGTCCATTAACATCTCATAAGGACCAAACATCTAAAGACCTCCTTTAGAAAACCATACAAAACTCCATAAGCCACATGGATGAAAAATCATGTGGGAAACTTACCTATTTCTTACCATCTTTGCACATTGTATATTTCCGGACTACTACAAAAGCGTAAAGATGATACATGGCGTACAGCCATGAGGGCTACAGGTTACCTATATATTGTTGTCGACGTACTTTTTTTCAGAATGCCCCATGCAACTCTGAATATAAAAGTTTCTTTTTGGTAGCATCTGATATGAAACGTGTCAACTACTTTTCATTTTTTTGGTATGTTTTTGTTCAAAAAAACACAAAGCTTTACAGGGTGAAAACATTTTATAAAACTACATGTTACATTGTTATACTGTTTACTACTTCGAAATAAGCTATCACAGTGTGATTTTTTTGACAAAAAAATTTTCAAAAAAGTTCTGAAATGACGATTTTCTTTATCATGCAGGTAAGAGGTCTTGTCGTTGCTTTTTCATAAAGAAACGGATATGTTAATTAAAAAACAACGATAGCAAAGGTAAAAGTATGAAATCTGCTACCAATATAGAAGTTCATGGAGAAACATTTCTTGCAAAAATACAAGAAATTGCCAAGGAATTACCCCATGGGCAACAAAGCATTTGCACCCATATTTATAAAAACTATCAAGAAGTGGCTTTTCAAACCGTGGAAGAGCTTGCTGCCTCATCAGACACCAGCACCTCTTCGGTGGTGCGCGTGGTTAAAGCTTTAGGGTATAATAAATACAGAGATTTACAAAAAGATATTCGTAAAATACTTTTACCAAGTAATCTTTCTGTGTGGTGGGATTTTGACTATTCGCTCAGTAGTAAGAATACAAAAAGCCAAGATGAGCATACCCTCACATGGGTGGCTCGTGATAATGTTGAAACCATACAAAATATGATCACCCCGCAATTGCTTGAACAGTTCAGCGTAGCATCGGAAATTTTGCAAAAAGCGGAACGTATTTGCATCTATGGTGGGCGTTCTACCAAGGCTGTGGTTTTTTACATGTATTATTTGTTGCAGCAGATTTCCGGAAAAGCGCATATGCTGGACGCTGTAGGCTCGGGACAAATGTTTGAAGAGCTCATTAATTTTACAGAAAAAGATGTTTTTGTAGCGCTTTCCCTAGGGGGGCCTCGCTTTTATAGCCACACCCTAGATGCCGTTGAGGTTGCTTCTAGTTATGGTATTCCTACCATTCTCATCACAACACATACCTCATGCCCTTCCATTGCGCATGCAGATACCGTGCTTTACGTAAGTAATGCTCGCTCTCATTATTCCGTGGTTTCCGCTCTTACCTTGGTGGAGGCTTTAGTGGTGGAATTTGGGCGCAATAATAAAAATATTTCTCGTGAAAAATTGAAGAAAATGGAAGAGCTTTTGCTTACCTATGGGGTAACAAAGTAAGGCCATAAAAAATTTTCTTTCCCCTTATGGCTTTTATGAGGTGGGCGTCTTTGCTGTCTTTTGCTTTATTTTACGTATAAAGTTTAGAAGGTGCGTGTGTTCTGCCAACAGTAAAGCGCCTAAAATAACACCCACGGTGCCAATGGCTTGTCCGTTGGAAAAAGGGTCATCTAAAAAATACACCCCAGAAGTCACAGCTATGAGCGTGGCCACATTCATAAACACGCCCGCAACGCTAGGCCCCACTTGTTTAAGCCCATAATTCCATAAAAGCATGGCCGCCATGGCTGTGAGCCAGGTGGTATACGCAAGGCTAGCCACGGACTCTGGAGTAAATGTGGGTATGCTGAGGCTGTCTGTGGCAAGTCCAAAAAGAACATTTATGGTGGCGCCAAAAAAACCTGCCCAAGCTATAAGCTCAAGGGAAGAGACTCGCTTAAGTTTTTTAAAATAAATAAGGATATAGGCTGCCCAAGCAAATTGAGCACAAAAGAAGAGCGCATCGCCATTATTTATTTGAAGCTGGCCTATGGTGGTTATGTTGCCGCCCGTGAGTAAGAATAAGGTGCTTAATACCGCCACGCTTATGCCCGTCCATTGTAAAAAATCTAGCGGCTCGCGTAAAATAGTATAGGAAGCCAAGGCAATAACCAAAGGGCTCAAGGCATTAATGAGGGCATAATGGCTTACGGTGGAGTATTGTAAGCCCATAAGCACCAAGGTATTATTGAGGGGAACAAGAAAAAGCCCAAGAAGAATCATATAAGGAAGACGTCTTTTGGACGGTAAGCGAAACTTCTTTTTATATGCCAAGAGGGCAAACATGGTAAGGCTACAAAGGTAATAGCGAATACTATTGAAAGTAAGAGGATCGCCGTAGCGCAATAATATGGTATTTATGAGGGGATTGATGCCCCAAATAAATGTTGCTGTAAAGAGGCACAAAAAAGGCTTTGTTTGACCAGTCATACTATATCTTCTTCACGTACATGAAAACTTTATTGTAACAATTGTCTACATACTCTTTTTTTCAAAGAGTAGCTGTGGGGGATGTAGACTAGAGAGTGTATGTTGTCAAGGGTATTGTTTTTTCGTGTATTTCCTACCTTTTATCTATTTTTTAGGCTAAATTTTTTTCCTGTGTAAGCGTAGCATAATCGCATATCTGCCTTTTTCCCTAGCCACGCAGCTGTCATATCTTTGGGCGGCTTTGCGTTTTCCCCTACATAGTTAATGCTTAAAAACGTGTTTTCACTCGTTTTTAAGAAAGGCACGCCTGCTCCAAATACCCCTTCGGGGCCGCCGGAAGTAAATTCCGGCTTATTTTACGCGCGGCAAGCCATGCCAAGGGCATGTCTTGAGTAGTCGACATCTGAAAAAAGCATTTCTTATGTCTAAACATTGCCAGAAAACGTATTCCATACGTTTATTTCCGGCAATCTTTATTACGTTATTTGATTTATAAGTTCTATTTTTACTGATAGTTAAGTTGTTTTTCAGTGTCGACTACATAAAATGCCATGCTTTTAAGGCTTAGTTTAATAAAATATGCCATGAGCTTGTGCTGTTTTTTGTTTGGCATTGTCAGTGAGGGGAAAAAAATATAGGTTGGGTAACGCTTGTTAGAGAAATATTTTTTATGAAGCTTGAGTCTTTATGATGACTGGCGCAGGAGAGTTTATGGAATATGCCGTCATAGTGCTTTTTTCCCTTACGTTATTTCTTACCATAGTATTACATATGCCGCTCTTGCTAGCCTTGGTGCTAGGCTACATATATTTTTGGCTTTATGGCTTGCATAAGGGCTGTAGTGCTAAAGCCTTGTTTGTGCAATCTTTAGAGCAGTGTAAAAAAATAGGTAATTTATTAACGCTATTTGCGCTTATTGGCGTACTGACTGCCACGTGGCGGGCTTCAGGAACCATTGCATTTTTAGTTGTAAACAGTGCCTATATACTTATTCCTTCGCTTTTTCTTGTGAGTACATTTTTGTTATGCGCTTGTATTTCTATGCTTACGGGTACTTCTTTTGGCACGTCAGCCACCATGGGCGTCATTTGCATGACCATGGGTAATGTGCTTGGTATAGATAGCGCGTATTTAGGTGGAGCCATTTTATCTGGTTCCTATTTTGGCGATAGAATGTCCCCCATGTCTTCTTCGGCACATTTGGTGGCTAAGATTACGGAGACAGATATTTTTATCAATATAAAAAATATGTTTTACTCGTGTCTAGGGCCTTTTTTATTAAGCTGTGGGTTTTATGTTTTTTTGGGGCAGGAGAGTAAGGGGGCTGAAATTCCCTTAGAAACTTTGCAATTATTTCAAGAAAATTTCAATTTAGCTTGGCCTACAGTGTTACCGGCCTTACTCATGGTTATGCTGGCATGTTGTAAGGTGCATGCGCGAATTATCATGCTTGCAAGTATTGTGGCAGCTAGTATCCTCTGTATTTTTTGGCAAAATATATCTTGGAATCAATTGCTGACTTTGTATTGGGGCGGTTTTGTAGCGCCGCAACCTGCCTTGCAAGCTGTTTTGGGCGGCGGCGGGCTTATGTCTATGTTTACCGTAGCGTGTATAGTGGCCATTTCTTCAGCGTATATGGGGCTTTTTCACGAATCGCAATTTTTTAACAATATACATAAACAGATAGCGCATCTTTCTCAAAAAACAGGCGCCTTTGGTAGCACTGCCTTGGTGGCTCTGTTTGCTTGTATGCTCACATGTAATCAAACCTTGTCCATATTTTTGACTAAAACCTTATGTGAAAAACAGTACGAACAGCGCGAAAGCTTAGCACTTGCCATAGAAAATAGCGCCGTGCTCATGGCGGGCTTGGTGCCGTGGAGCATTGCCTGTTCCGTGGTTTTGGCCAATGTGCACGCTCCGGTAAGTAGTATATTTTTCGCCTGTTTTTTATATATAGTACCTTTAAGCTCTGTGTTGTTTTTTAAACGAAAAGCCTTTGTGTAATATTCCTTATGCCTTTACTGCAGGTTCTTTAGTTTTTACCCCCTTGGGGCATCATACATAGCCCCTGACATGAAATTTCTTTTTGAATGTCATCTTGCCCCTAAAGCCTATATCATTGTCATAATGTAATAACATCTATTTTATTACATGCTTATATGCAAATTGTAATGATTGCTTTTGCAATTAAGCGTTGCTTGTGCGATACCATGAGCTGGCTTTTGTCCTTTCATACGCTGGATTTATTTCTCTATGTTATAAAATAAACTTGAAAATCATATTCATTTGATATAGAAAGTATAGAGTAGTTGCAATGTGGCTTAACTGTTTTGCCATACATGCATGCAAATAATTACTCTGACAGTTTTAAGGGAAGCCATGTCTTTACAATTAAACTTCAATCAAATGTATTTCTTTTATATGGCAGCGTTGCACGGTGGCGTGCGTAATGCGGCGCGGGTCTTACACGTTTCTCCCCCTGCGGTGAGTGCGCAAATAAAAAGATTGGAAGACACCGTAGGCTTTCCTTTGCTTTTGCGTGAAGGAGGCAAATTAACTCTTTCCGAACAGGGAAATAAAATTTTTCCAGAAGTGAAAAAACTTTTTTCTCAAGCAGAAAGGGTGGAGGAGCATCTTAAAAATTTAAGCCATGTGCAAGAGTCTCATTTAGTTGTGGGTGGGCATCATTTGCATTTACAATGCCTTATTCCACCGCATCTTGCCCATGCTGAGATATTCGGAAGAGATTACAAAGTGAAATTGGTGGGAAGTTTGTTTCCTGCTATTTTACAAAAAATAATGAATAATGAAATACATGTCGGTATTGTAGAGCATGTTAACAAGGCAGAGGGTTTACGATTCGAAAAGATTTTTGAGTGTAATGTTGTTTTTGCTGTATGCTCTCAAAATACGCTAGGGCAAGATTCCCCTGTGTCTTTACGTGACTTGGACGATGTACATTGGTTTTTACCTGTGCAGGATTCAGGTTTTGCTGTGTATTTAGACGATTACTTTGAAACATGGAAATTTACACCGAAAATATGTGATACGCATACCTTACCGGTAAATAGAAGCCTTTTGCCAAGTTCAAAGTGCGCTACTTTTTTCCCTGAGTATTATTTTGATAAAGAAGTAGATAAGTCGCTTTTTCGAAAGGTAGACTTGGTGGAGGCGCTGCCTCCCTTACAGGTGTTTTTGGCTTATTCAGAAAAAACTCAGCATTTAGAAAAAATACAGCATGTAGTGGAAATGTTAAAGCATTAGAAAAGTACTGCTGTATACGAAAAAACCTCTGTTCTTTGAAGTACAGAGGTTTTACTTTTATGCGGCGCTTTACAAGCATATCTATGGGTGCGGCTGCGCGTATTCATGAACATAATTGTCTGCTTCATCAAAAAGCTGTTGTAAGCTCGTTTTGCGCATTTGCGCATTCATGGCATATTGAATTTCATCAAGATGTGTTTTGAGGATAGTTTGAATATTTTCACCCAATTTGCAAGGACAGCCGTCAGTTTTATGCACATGAAAATATTCTTCTTCCATGGCATCTACGGCTAAAAAAATATCGAATAAAGAAATATCTTGTAAATTTTTAGGAATATATGCTCCCCCTACACCAGCGCGCACTTCCACCAGACCAGCTCGCTTTAATTGCCCCAAGGTACGACGAATCATCACAGGATTTACGCCGGTACTTTTAGCTAAAAAATCCGATGTAATCTTATATTTTTGATGAAAATGGGCAATGCAAAGCATTATATGAATGGCTAGGGTAAAACGAGATGGTATGCGCATAAAATCCTCTGTATTTAAGTAATGTTAGAACCGTTTTCTGTCAAGAGCTCCCCAATATGCATAAAATGCTCGTAGACAAGCAAGCATACAGTATGGCGTGGGCAAGAGCCTTTTATGTTAGCATAATATGCTTTTATGTAGAAAATAGTAGCCGTGAAAGTTTTCTGGGAAAAGTAGTACCAAAGACATTGACAATGCTTTGTAGGGCATGCTAGCTCTTTCGTTGTAACAAATTGAGTTACAACACATAAGGAGATGCTATGGAACAAGATATTAATATTATCGCTGTGGTAAAGGCCAACGAAGGTAAAAGAGAAGTTGTACGTGAGGCCCTTATGGCCATATTAGCTCCCACGCGTGCCGAAGAAGGGTGCAAGCTGTATGTATTGCATCAAGACATAAAGGACGAAAATACCTTCATTTTTTATGAAACATGGGCCAATGCTGCAGCCATTAAGGCTCATATGGAAAGTGAGCATTTTATGCGTCTTGGCGCGGCCATTGAAGGTGCAGCCGAACTCACCGTGTACGAAGCGAAGCAATGCGGTTAATTATTTACATATAAAGGAGAATGTAATGGAAAATACAGTAGGAATTCAATTGTTAAAAGAGCGTAGAAGTGTACGCACCTATAAAGATGAAGTGGTGAGCCAAGAAGTGATGCAAAAAATCATGGATGCCACACGTTTTGCTCCTTCTTGGGCCAATTATCAAATTGCGCGTTACACACTTATCAGCAATGCAGAAAAAATTGCTCAATGCATTACGGATGGGGTAAATGATTTTGCTTATAATATTAGCACTCTAAAAAATGCAAAAAATGTTGCTATTTTAAGCTTTGTGAAAGGTAAAAGCGGTAAGCTTGACCCAGAAAAAAATGAATTTGCCACGACCAAAGCCGGCGTATGGGAAGTTTTTGATGCAGGTATTGCTTGCCAAACATTTTGCCTTGCGGCTCATGCTTATGGCGTAGGTACCTGCATTATGGGCGTTATTGATGATGTACAATTGGCAAAAATAGCCAACCTTCCTGAAGATGAAACCGTAGCTGCTTTGATTGTCTACGGCTATCCAGAAGGTGATGTTGCGGCTACACCTAGAAAAAGTGTGGAAGAAATTTGCCGTTTTATAGATTAAGAGCGCAGGTGGCGTTTTTTTAGGGCAAAGCAATGCCTATAAGAAAGACGACAGCGGCCAAGCGTGAGCCAGACAAGGGCTGGGTGAAGAGTTTTATACTGTTTGCTCAGCCTTTTTAATAGGTGGCAAAGAGACGACGAATTTCAGTCACATCCTTGGTGATGAGTAAGGCGAGCGTGAGTAATATGCGCGCTTTTTGCGGATTTAAATTGTCAGAAGCAATGAATCCGTGAGCTTCATCATGGGCAGTGGGGGTGATGACACCAGAGCCCGTACGCGAAGAACGCACCACTGTAATGCCGTGGCCACTGGCGGCACCATAGAGCTCGTGGGCGTTTTGGGACATACTGCCATTACCTGTGGCTGCCAAAACGATACCTTGAGGCTTACTGGCAATGATGGCTTCATGCATGGCGCTGGAGGCATCTAAATATTCATACACTATATCCACGCGCGGCAAGGTGTGCACATGGCTTATATCAAAACAGCTTTGTGTGGTATGTGCGCGAGTTACCGTTCTGTAATAGATGGCTTTAAAGTCCAGTACATAGCCAAGTATGCCGAGTTCATGGGCTTTAAAGGTTTCTGTGGAAAGGGTATTGGACTTGGTTCCTTCGCGGGCGGCAATGATTTGTCCATCAAGTACAATGAGGACGCCTTTATTTACGGATTCTTTACTGGCAGCCACACCCACAGCGTGCAGTAAATTTAGCGGCCCATCGGCGCCAATGGCTGTGGCTGGGCGCATGGATCCCACCAAGACCACAGGTTTTTCGCTTTTTACCACAAGATTAAGAAAATATGCTGTTTCTTCAAGGGTGTCTGTGCCGTGGGTGACCACAATGCCATGGCAGTGCTCCTCTTGTAAAAGTGCGTTTATGCGCTTGGCAAGGCGTAGTAAAATGGCAAAGGTGAAATCTTCACTGGGGACATTGGCAATTTGTTCAGAGCGAATGTGGGCAAGTTCTGTAATGCTTGGCACAGCATCAATGAGCTGCTGCGCCGATAGGGAGCCGGCATGATATTGCGTTAATTGTGTATCGCTTGGGGCGGCGCCGGCAATGGTGCCACCGGTGGCTAAAATGGTAATGTGAGCTAAAGCAGTCATGCTTAATCTTTTGCAGCAGTCAAGGTTAGAAAAGCCACTTCAGCCGGAGCGCCTATGCGCATGGGCGGCCCCCAATATCCGGTGCCGCGGCTCACGTATAGCTGTGTGTTTTCCACTTTATACAGGCCGTGAATGTATGGTTGTACTAGGTCTGTCACATAGGTCCAAGGGAAAAGCTGCCCCCCATGAGTGTGTCCGGATATTTGCAAGTCATAGCCCACAGTAAGGCCTTTATAAATACTTTGCGGCTGATGCGCCAAAAGCACTTTGATATCCCCTTTACGGCTACCGGCCTGAGCGGTGACGGGGTTAGAGGCGTGATTGGACATGCGCGGTGCAGAAATATCCGGTACGCCGCACATAAGTAATCTTTTGCCTTCACGCGTAATAATACGGTGTTCGTTATGTAAGTTAATGATGCCAAGGCGCTTTATCTCGGCTAACCATGCGTCCACATCGGTATAATATTCATGATTTCCCGTCACAAAAAAAGTGCCATCCACAGGGTTAAGCTGTTTTAAAGGTTCCATTTCGTGATGCACTTGATGCGGGAAACTGTCTGAAAGGTCACCGGTAATGACCACGGCATCTGGCTTGAGGGAGTTAATTTTATGCACAATATTTTCAAGCCTTGTGGGTGGCACGGGCTGATTGATATGTATATCGGTGAGCTGTGCTATGGTATAGCCTTCAAATGCCGGCGGAAGATTTTTTATGGGTACTTGGATATGTTTCATTTCCGGCATGCCCACCGCTTCGCTGACGCCATAGGTCACAAGACTACCACCCACAGTCACTATGCTGGCACTGAGGGCATTTTGCATGAAAAGACGACGGTCTTGTCGTACTTTGGATGCTGTATGATCTTTTTGTGAGGGCTTTGGTGTTTTTAAACGTCGCCACAGGGCTCTGCTGAGTAAAAATATGTCATATGAAAAGACGACCACGGCTAGTACTGATAGGGAGCCAATGAGAAAATAGGAGATATAGAGGGTAACATCCATCCATGGGGGGATAATTTCTCCGCTACGAGAAAGGTTGCGCACGGTATGGCGTATCGGTACGTTAATAATGGGACTAAAGCAGAGCATATATGCTAGAGCTTTTTTCCAACCTTGTAAGGAAGTTCTTGGGATGAGCCTTAGGCTAATATATAGACAACCAAGGGTGATGACGGAAGCAAAGATTAAGAAAAACATAACTGGATACCTAATAGAGTGTAAGTTACTTTTTTATACATGTGTCTGATAGAACGTTTTGTCAATGGAAATACATGGGAAAAGAAGCTGCATGGCCGTTAAAAAAGCGGTAAAAGCGGATATATTTGCCCGTGAAAAGTTTTTGAGGGAGGGGGTGTG
>CAYJHH010000079.1:0-13794 GCA_964369995.1 uncultured Desulfovibrionaceae bacterium | reverse complement strand
TCTTCTTGCTTTTCACTAATGCGTGTGGGCGTTACAATGATAACTTCCACCAAAAGATCACCGCGAGTATTGCGCCCAAGCACAGGCATACCTTCCTCTTTAATGCGAAGCACGGTTCCACTTTGAATACCTTTTGGTATTTCAAGGCTCACCTTTTCTTTTAAGGAAGGTACATCTAATTTATGCCCCAAAATAGCCTGAACAAAGCTAATTTCTTGCGTGAATACAAGATCATTGCCTTGACGACGGAAAACTTTGTCTTTTTCAACCGATACAACCACATACAAATCACCGGCAGGGCCGCCATTGTGTCCCATTTCACCTTCACCGCGTACGCGAAGACGTGTGCCTGTATCTACACCGGCAGGAATGCGTACAGAAAGCTCACGGGTTTCTTCCACAATACCTTGCCCCTTACAGCGCGCGCAGGGCTTAACAATGATTTGGCCTTCGCCACGACACACAGGACAGGGCGTAGAAATTTGGAAAAAACCTTGAGAGCGACGTACTTGGCCTGCACCACCACATTGCTGACAAACTTCTGGCTTTGTGCCTGGCGCGGCACCGGAGCCTTCACAGTCTTTACACAAAACACGTTTGGGTAATTGCAAAAGCACTTCGTCGCCATTGGCGGCTTGGGCGAATGTAATTTTTAGGTTGTAGCGCAAATCTGAGCCACGCATGGCGCGGGAGGCACCACCACCGCCGCCGCCAAAACCAAAGAGATCGCCAAAAATATCACTAAAATGCGAGAACACATCTTCCGTGCTACCAAAGCCGGAACTGGCATTGCCATTGACACCGGCATGCCCAAAGCGATCATAACGGGCGCGGCGCTCAGCATCGCGCAATACATCATACGCTTCCGCTGCTTCTTTAAATTTTTGTTCTGCTTCTGGATTATCGGGATTATGATCCGGATGATACTTCATAGCCAAACGGCGATAAGAACTTTTAATTTCACTTTCCGTGGCTTCTCGCGTTACTTCTAAAACTTCGTAATAATCTCTTTGACTCATAGTTTTACACAAAAAAGTTTAAAGGTCTCAATGTAACGATGCGCTACATAATAAAAAGGCCGGTTAACCGGCCCCATATCTACGCTAAAGCTTGCCCGTTAAGCAAGTTCGTTATTTTCTTGCTCAACAGGAGCGGTATCCTGGGCCTTATAATAAGAAGTATCTTCTGGTAAAACCTTACCTGCAGCAATTTCGCGTAATGCAGTAACAACCTCTTTATTGCGGCTTTCCACAAGGCATTCGTAGCCTTCGCGATATTGATGAATGCGTTTAATGGCCATTTGTACAAGTAAAAAGCGATTGTCTACGCGTTCCTGACAGTCTTCTACGGTAATACGTGCCATGAAGTTCTCCGTGCGGGTTAAATATAATACCTTTTTGCGCCTTGTCCAGAAGGCCACAAAGTCATTTCACACATTTTGTGTGATAAAAATTCTCATCATGTGTGAAGGCTTTTCGAAAGAGAAATTTTGCAAAAAATCAACAAAGGCTTGACTTCACGCCAAAAGGAGCATATCGCCCTTCTCACATTAGATAGGACAGAAACTTTATAGAAGCTGCTTACACTTGTCAAGCAGGTAAAATTCACTTTTATGGGGAAATATGAAAAAAAATTCACGTAGCTTCGCGCAGCAGGTGTGTGTAAAAAGCATAGGAAAAGCCATGCAACAAACCGCCATGATAGGCCCTCACGCCCGTATTGGGGTGGCTGTTTCCGGCGGTGTTGATTCTTTTGTCTTACTCAAAAGCTTACACATTCGGCAACGAATAGTTCCCTTTCCCTTTGAAATCATGGCTTTACATGTGAACCCAGGTTTTGACAAACACAGCCATGCGCCGCTTATCCCTTGGCTTGAAGAGCATGGCATTGCCTCACATATAGATGTAACCGACCATGGCCCCCATGCCCATTCCGAAGAAAATCAGCGTAATTCACCATGCTTTCGATGTGCATGGCTAAGGCGCAAAAGACTTTTTGAATTATGTATGCAATATAATTTAACACATTTAGCCTTTGGTCATACAGCCGATGATTTGGTACACACATTTTTTATGAATTTATGTCAAAATGGGCGCGTGGACGGCATGAGCATGAATGAGCCTTTTTTTGATGGCAAATTACAAGTCATACGCCCCATGCTCTTGGTGGAAAAAAAACATGTCATTCGTGCTTCCCGCCAATGGGAGTTACCCATGTGGAAAAATCCTTGCCCTTCAGCCGGCAATACCAAACGCTCAGAGATGGAAGAAAAACTGAAAGATTTGTACACCGTCTACAAAGACGCGCAGCGCTGTGTTTATAATGGATTATCCAGATGGCAGATGGAAAAGCATATACAAAAATAATATTTCAAGTACCTTAGAATAAGCTCCATGGCCTTATACTTGACGCCTAGCATAAAGAGGCTTATTTGTTGCGTGGAATTACTGCCCAATGACGCGAGGAAGCATGCTTTTTGGAAAACATCATATAGTTATTATTAAAAATAATGCTCAAAGTGAGAGCAAGAATTTTCGAATGCGCCTATGGCCCCTTTACCTTGCGGGCCTTTTGTCATGCCTATTGCTTGCAAGTACCCTTTGGCTACTTGGCGAATACATACATAGCAGACATTTAAACAATCAACTAGAACAAAGCAAAAGCGCTTTGGAAGACCAAAATGTTCAATTATTAAACTTGCATAGCAAAATTCTGGAACTTTCAGAAAACTTTAAACGCGTGGAGCGTTTTGACGCAAAAATACGCCAAATGCTTGATCTGAATTCCGAACTAGGCTCGGTGGATACCACACGCCATGAAGATTTTTTGAACACACCACTGCCCATACATAAGCCCAACCTTATGGCACGCAGAATGCAAAACTTTTTGAATTTGCTAGAACATGACATACAATTGGAAGAAGTGAATCAGCAAGAGCTGTTGAAGTCCTTACGCATAAAGGAAAAGGCGCTTTCGCGCTCTCCTTCCATATGGCCGCTGCGTGGTAGAATTAACTCCAGCTTTGGCTATCGCCGAGCCCCCTTTGGAGGGCATAGAAGCTTTCATAAAGGCATAGATATTAAAGGCGCTATAGGTGCCCCCATCGTTGCCTCTGCAGCAGGAACTGTTACCAGCGCAGGTTATGATGGCGCTTATGGTATTGTGGTCACCGTTGACCATGGCGCAGGCGTGGTCACCAAATACGCACACATGCAAATGGCCACAGTGAAAACAGGGCAACAAGTGAAACGCGGCGATACCGTGGGGCGTGTAGGCATGACAGGGCGTACCACAGGGCCACATTTACACTATGAAGTGGTGGTAGGCGGCGTACCAAGAGACCCCATGAAATACATCTTGGATTAAGCACTCCTAACAATCCTAAAAGAACAAAAAAATCCCCAAGACGTCATACGCGCCTTGGGGATTTTTCATAAACCGCACTAAAAAATCATAGCTTTACTCTGTGACAGCTTCATGCCGAAAGCAAGGCATCATTACAAAGCCTTACCGCAAAATTATAGCCCTTCCACATAGGCACCGGCTTTAAGCCCCATCACTTGCGAATGCAACACAGCCTGCATGCCGGGATGTACCGTGTCTACCTTTTCACCCAAATGATTTTCCAAGGCATAAGAGCCACAGTATAAACGAGGTCTCGCGCCACCAGGCATAAAGACATATGCATCGCGCTGTGCTTTCCACTGAGAGCGCACAGAAAGACGCCATACACCGGGGCTCAGCTCTTCTTCAAGGCGCGCTAAAAGTGGAGAATGACCGCCCCAGCCACGTGTATGTGCTTCAGCCAATTTTTGATGCTTTGGTGCAAAAAATCCCGTACCCAAAGGACGCGATGTCCATTGTTCAATATCATGCATAAGCTCAGGCAAGGCGCTGCGCCACGAAGGACGCATGGCCACATGCTCTGCAGGCATTGCCATGATTTTAGCCGCCAAATCCAAGGCTCTGCGATAGCCATCCACCGCATGGGCTGTATAGGCGCCCGTGCGCATGCGGCCTTCAATTTTTAAAGCCGTAATTTTTTGACGCATAAACCAAGGCACAAAAGGCAAAAGACATAAATCTTCAGGAGACCAAAAGGCCGAATACCCTTCATCACCTTGGCTAATTTCCCACGTTTCCCTTCCCTCACGCCAGCTTTCTTCAAAGAGCTGACTGGTACCAGGCATGGGTCTATATTCAAAGCGGCAAGGCTGAGTGCATTGCCCTGCATTGGCCGGCCTATTATTAAGCCAAGCAGAGAGCAAGCATTGACCGGAAATGGCCAAGCATTGCGCCCCATGTACAAAGCATTCCAACTCCACTTGCGGACAAGCCTTACGAATGGCGCGTATTTCAGGCAAGCGTAATTCACGAGCAAGGTTTACCCGCTCTGCCCCTTGCTCATGCCAAAAAGCCACCGACTCGGCATTACAAGTATTGGCCTGCGTGGATAAATGGATGGGAATATGCGGAAAATGCTTCTTAGCCAAGGAAAAAACTCCGGCATCTGCTATGATAAAAGCATCCACCTGCGCCTCAGCGCCAAGGCTGAGATTTTCCATGGCCGCAGTGAGCTGATGCTGGCGCGGAAAAGCATTACAGCAAAAAAACAGCTGTACGCCGGCCGCCTTGGTTTTATCGCGAGCTAAGCGTAAATCATCGGGTGAAAAGGGACGCCCTGCACGTAAAGAAGCAGACCCACCCAAATACACGGCATTGGCACCGTATAAAATGGCTGCGTCCAATTGATCCATGGAGCCCACAGGAGCAAGAAGTTCCGGAATAAAAAGAGATGGTGTTTGCATGGTCTTTTTGTAGACGCAAGCGCCCAAAGGGTCAAGTTTTATTCAGCTTTATACGGGGTAACCCAATGCGCGACGTTGCTCTTTTAAATCTAGCAAAATTTGCTCAGAAATGCGTAAATTCCCTTTACCAAATCCCAAATGAATTTGCGGTTTTACATCCCCATGAAAATCAGAACCACCGCTAATGGCCAAATCATATTTTTTGGCCAAAGTCAGCATACGTTCGGTATTTGCAGCGTCATGCTCACTATGCAAGGCCTCAATGGCCATGAGTCCCAAATCTTTTAAGTACTTCACATAGCTATCTAGCCAAGCATCACTGCAACGTATAAGGCCGGGATGCGCAAGGCAAGGCGTGACCTTAGCCTCACGTAATAATACCATAATTTCTTCTACTTCTAAAAGCTTTTTAGGCACATAGGCAGGGCAGCCATCCCCCAAATATTTTGCAAAAGCTTCTTTGATAGTAGACACATAACCTTTTTCCAAAAGCACAGTGGCTATATGCGGCCTTCCTATGGAGTGCTGCGGATTCACCGCCTTAGTAGCTTTTTGTGCATGCGCCGGCGACGTCGTGGCTCCATCCACCGTACGTGCAGCGCAAAGCACCTCTTCATAGCGTACATCAAGGCCAAGCTCTTGTAACTTTTGTACTATAAAAAAATTCCTTTGCGCACGGTTTTCTCGTAATTGACGCAAAGCACGCTCAATTTTTATGGCTCTTTTGGGTATCCACAGACCCAAAAGATGTACTTCGCCGCATTCAGAAAATACCGATAATTCACAACCACGAATAACCTCAATGCCATCCTTACGCCCTTGCGCCTGTGCTTTATTTAACCCCGCCAAAGTGTCATGATCTGTAATGGCCACAGCAGCAAGACCCAGCTTAGCCGCAGCTTTTACCACAGCAGCGGGGGATTTGCGCCCATCAGAGGCCAATGTATGCGTATGTAAATCAACAAATTTTGTCATGAGTCATCCTTTTGATGTATCAAAAAAGCACGCGAAACCTTCCATGCAGGGCAAAAGTATAAAAACACTGCATATTACGAGCCTATCAGAAAGTTTTTACAGGGACAATGCTTTATATTCATCCCAAAGCCCAAAATTTGCCTTCAGCACAAAAACATTGCTAGCCCTGTCAAATTACGCTATTTTCCCTAAAACACTTCTTTACAATTTTAGAAACATTAGGATTTTTTATGAATGAAGAATTACTCAACCTTTTGGCCTGCCCCAAGTGTCACGAAGCTTTGACCCTTCAAGTCATTAAAGGCAAAGATAAAGGCCTTATTTGCGAAGCCTGCGCCTTGGTCTATCCCATACGCGATGCCATTCCCATCATGTTAATAGAAGAAGCCACCCCCCTCAAAAAAGAAAATTAAGGCCTTTTATGCGTATTCTCATAGCTTCAGATTTGCACGGCGCTTTAGACAGCGCAGAATTTCTTGTGGAAAAAGCCCTTAGCCTTAAACCAGATGTATGTGTCCTTTTGGGCGATTACCTCTACCACGGGCCGCGTAACCCCCTACCTTTAAGCTATACCCCCAAGGACGTAGCCACCACCTTAGGCGCCATAGGCGATGCCGGCATTAATATTTTGGCTGTGCGTGGCAATTGCGATGCCGCCGTGGATGAAGGTTTGCTGCCCTTTGCCCTCACCGAACAAGCACAATTACATGTGGATGGCTTAACCCTACTGGCTGCACATGGGCATCAATACGGGCGCAATCCCAATTTTTCCGGCATTGCAGCCGGCACCGTCATGCTTACAGGGCATATTCACTTTCCTGTGGGCACCACAAAAGACCATGTCACTTGGTGGAATCCCGGCACCTTAAGCCTGCCTAAACATGGCTTTCCGCGCACTTATGCCTTTTATGAAAATGGCACCTTTACCGTGTATGACATGCAAGGAGATGTGGTGCTGAGCCATGAAGCTGGCACAAGCCGCGCGCAGCATATGCATCCGGACTATGAAGCTAAAATTGGCGAAACCTTGGCCGCTTTAGGAATATAGCCGCCCATGCCAAGCAGTATTTCTTCCAAGGTACCTGCCATGCCCCCAAACATGCCTTCAGACATGCCTTCAGGCGGCACAAAGCACGCCGTAGCCCTATGCTCATGCAGCTCCTACGCAGCCCAGCAAGTGGAAGAAAGTGTACGCCACATACTTTATCAAAGTGGCCTACTTAAAGAACATACTGACCAATCTCCCACCTCTGCGCTCACCTTGCGCCGAGGTATGCAGGTACTTGTTAAGCCCAATTTATTGCGCGCCCATGCACTTTCTTGCACCCATCCGCAGGTGGTACGCGCCGTGTGCCTGTGCTTACAAGAACAAGGCATAAAAGTTGTCGTGGCGGACTCCCCAGGCTTTGGCTCTGCCCGTAAAGTGGCGCAAGGCATTGGCCTAAGCCAAGCACTGGCGCCACTGGGAATCACAGTGCAAGAATTTCAAAAAGTACAAGCCATACCCTTATGCCTATCAGGGCAAAACACAGGCTCAAGCTCTTGTAGCGGTCACACTACACAGGCAGGCCATTGGGGCATTGCCCGAGAGGCTTTAGAAGCCGACGCCATTCTTTCCCTGCCGCGCTTTAAAGTGCATAGTCAAATGCGCCTTACCCTTGGGGTGAAAAATACCTTCGGCTGTATTGTGGGCTTGCGTAAAGCCATGGCACATGCTGTACAAGGACGCGAGCTTACAAATTTTTGTCACGGCATTATGGCTCTGTACCAAGCTCTGCCCCCCACGGCTGCCTTGGTGGACGGCATCACCGCCATGCACAAAACCGGCCCTTCAGGGGGGGAACCGTATAGCCTGCACATGTTGGGCGCCAGTCCCTCAGCCATGGCTTTAGACACAGCCCTTTATAGTCTTTTGCAATTACAAGCCCAAGACATACCCCTCTGGCACACAGCCCAAGAACTCGGCATGCCCGAGGCCTTTGAGCACAATATTCACTATACCGGCGCCAAACCGCCACATATTTACCCTAGCAATAACTCTACGGCTTTTCAATTGCCACAAGAGCTTATGGACATTTGTTTTCAACCCCACAGGCTTTTGTACTCCTTCATGAAAAGGCTGTGGAGCCGTGCTTTTTAAGGAGAGCCCATGCCACGTATTTTACCCAACCAAACGGATATCTACGCCCTCACCGATAGCAAATTAAGCCTTGGGCGCCCTTTGGAATATGTAGCCCGCGCCCTGTTAGACAGCGGTGTGAAAATTTTACAATATCGTGAAAAAAAAGCAAAAGCCGGACAAATGCTCGAGGAATGCCGCCTTTTACGCGCCCTTACCTTAGAAGCCGGCGCCTGCTTCATCGTCAATGATCACATAGATATTGCTCTGCTGGTAGATGCTGATGGTGTACATGTGGGGCAAGAAGATTTACCCGTGCCTGCGGTGCGTCAATTGGTGGGAGCCCATAAAATAATAGGCCTTTCCACCCATAGCCCAGAGGAAATGGCCGCCGCCAAAGCTCTTGGCGCCGATTATATTGGCGTGGGGCCGCTATTCGCCACCCAAACCAAGGAAGACGTGTGCGCGCCCGTGGGCTATGAATACCTAAGTCATGCAGTAAAACATAGCCCCCTGCCCTTCGTGGCCATTGGCGGCATCAAAGAACATAATATTGGTGATGTGGTTCGTCACGGCGCCTATTGTTGCGCCCTGGTTTCAGAACTGGTGGGCGCCGAAGATATAAACGCCAAGGTGGCCAGCGTACGTGCGGCCATGCAAAAGGCATAAATTTTTATGGCGCAAGGCTTCATAAAAGCACAGCGCACTTGACATGCAAGGCCATGGGCATACAATGCTCTGGCTTTATAACAGCAAGCAAACAACAATAAAGGTATACCATGGAAGGCAATCCCAAAGACTTTGAAGAGGCATTTAGCCCCGCATTCAAACCTGAGGTCAATGGCGGACTTGTGGCAGCCATTGCGCAGGATTATCAATCAGGTGAAGTGCTTATGCTAGCCTGGATGGATGAACAAGCGTGGCAAAAAACCCTAGAAACCGGTGAAGCCCATTATTATAGCCGTAGCCGCAAAAAGCTTTGGCATAAGGGCGGTACTTCCGGTCATGTTCAAAAGATTCATGCCATTCGCCTTGACTGTGACAGTGATGCTGTTATCTTGCGCATAGAACAAGTGGGGGGCGCGGCCTGTCATAAAGGCTATCGTTCCTGTTTTTACCGTGAATACAAGGACAAGACTGTATCTCAATGCAGTCCCTATATATTTAATCCTGAGGAGATCTACTCATGAGTCAGCCCATCTTGAAACTCGGCATACCTAAAGGTTCGCTCGAAGACGCCACCATTAACCTTTTTGAGCGCGCAGGATGGAAAATTCGCAAGCATCACCGCAACTATTTTCCTGAAATTAACGACCCAGAAATCAACGCATCCCTTTGCCGTGTACAAGAAATTGGTAACTATGTGGTAGATGGCGTGTTAGACGCAGGCCTTGCCGGTCTTGATTGGCTCATGGAAACAGGCGCCTATGATCAACTCGTTAAGGTATCTGACCTTGTGTACTCCAAAACATCCAACCGCCCCGCACGTTGGGTTTTGGCCGTGGCAGGGGACTCCCCCTACCAAAAGCCCGAAGATTTGGCCGGCAAACGCATTGCCACAGAACTAGAAGGTATCACCAAAAAATATTTTGAAGAAAAAAATATTGATGTATCGGTCTTTTACTCTTGGGGCGCCACAGAAGCAAAAGTGGTAGAAGGCCTTGCTGATGGCATTGTGGAAGTCACCGAAACAGGCACCACCATTCGCGCCCATGGCCTACGCATTATTGATGAAGTAAAAAGCAGTAATACCGTATTTGTTTGTTCCAAAGCCGCTTGGGAAGACCCAGAAAAGCGCCGCAAAATCGAACAAATTGACCTGCTCTTACAAGGCGCCCTACACGCAGAAAGCTTAGTAGCCATTAAGCTTAATGCCCCTGCCAATAACTTAGACGCCATTTTAGATATTTTGCCAGCGCTCAACTCCCCCACCGTGTCGCCCTTACGCAATACCGAATGGCTCTCAGTGGAAACCGTGGTGGGTACGCACCTTGTGCGTGACCTTATACCAAAACTGCGCAAAGCTGGCGCTGAAGGCATCATTGAATATGCCTTAAATAAGGTTATTTAACTATATTTATGATTGTAACTTTGTGGGGGAAACTTTTTTTAGAAAAAAAAAGTTTCCCCCACACCCCCTTCAAAAAAACCCCTTGTGGCATATGCCTTTCTTTGACAAAAATTTTTACCACGCAAAACTTTATTAATTCTCTACCCCTCTTATACATTTGTTCTATAAGAGGGGTATTTTCACATGGATAGCCTGTGATTTTCTATAACTAACAATGCCTAGAAACTATACTTACATGTAAGGGATAATATATGCCCCGTTTCATGCTCAGACGCTTGTAAATTATAGTTAAGGCCCATGCTAAAATCATCCTTCGCAACTTCTAAGCCTAGCCCGCCATTGAATGCAAAGCCATCTACATTTTGCATAGTATACTCTACAGATCCTGCCACTTGAGAAATACTGGCCTTGGCCGTTACGTCTAAATTACCGGCGGCGGCAATGAAGCCCACATCAACCTTTGGAGTAAAGGACCAGCCGCTTGCTGTTACAATATCCTTAGCAAAGGTTACCCCCACGGGGAAATACCAAACCTCTTGATTATCTGCAGCTATTTCTGCCACTGTGCCGCCACTTTTTATATCATAGCCATAGGTGTGCACATTCATATAGCGCACGCTAGCATGGGGGATAATGTCCACAAAGCTGGTTTTAAAAGTATATTCTGCCGTAAGGCCAGCTGTCCACACTGTGCTTTGAGTGCTAGCGTTAAGATTGGACATTTGCATACTGGGATCTAAATCTTGGTTTACATCGCCAAAGACTTTACTTAGCCCCACATCTGCCATGAGCGCAAAGTCATTTTTATACAAGCCGCCATACAAAGACACACCCCAAAAATCAAAGTTATTGGTGGTTTCATCAAAGTCACCGGTACTATGACTAAAGCCTGTGCCTATATTTAAAGCAAGGCCAAGTCTAAACATTTCGTTAAAGGTATAATCCGCACCCAAGCTTAAGCCGCCAAGGTCGCTGCTACTGCCATGGTCAAAGGCTCCGGCCTCTAGGCCATGTACGGCGCTATGTTTGTACAAAGGCATAAGCCAAAGTGATACACCATCTTGTATGCCAGAGCTTGAGCCCATCATATGTGAGCCTGCCGCAACACCTGCCATGGTTTGCTCTGTACTGGTATCATCAAGCATGGCAATGGCAGGGGCTTGTTCTGAGCCTGTACCAAAGCCGCTTGGGCTAAGCCTTGCCACGACACTACCAGACGAAGCAAGACCAGCAGAGAAGCCGGATTTGGCAACACCTGCAATATTACCCATTTGCAAAGCGCCTTCGATGATTTTAGTGGCGTCCCTAGAACGTGTACGCCCCACAAAAAGCTCATCAGTGGCGCGTGACATTAGGCGCACACCGGCATTATGGCTATGATTATCTGCACTGACATGGGATAAAAACTGTGTTGTTTTGTCTTGCATTTCTGGATAATCCCTTGCAATACCGGCGCCAGTATTACTCAGTATTTGAGCAGTTAATGTACCTGTGGTATAATTAAAAGGATTGAGTCGCAGACTTTGCAAGGATGAAGAAAGTGCATCCTGTGTAATAATGGGGTCCCAGCCTTGTATGGTGCTATTTGGATTTGTAAAGCCGCTTACAAGGGTTATGGGCTGAGTCTGCGCGGTGGGCGTAGAGCTAAGAACTTGCAACTTTGCCCCCTCTGCAACATTAAGCGTGCCACCCGTGCTCAGCAAAGCTGCAGCATTGCCCATGGCGTCAGCATCGTAAATAAATACACTTTGAGAAGCAAAATTTGCTTGGGCAACATTTATGTTACCACTGGTGGACTTAAGCGTACCGCCATCATTAATACGTAAATTGCTATTTATACTAGCAGTATTACCATTATTCACGGCAACATCTAATACGCCGCCATTATTAATATTGGTATTACTAGCATGAATACCGCCTACAAAATTCTGTCCGGCATGAGTAACTGTGCCAAGGCGTAATGTGGCAGCTTGCACATTAATAGTATGAGCGTCATTAATGGCATTATTAAGGTAAAAAATATTGCTTCTAGTATCTTGCCCGCTAATATTCATATCATAACCACCAGCCGTACTGGTGGTAATGCTATCATTGAGCATAAAAGAACCCGTATTTTGCATAACAAAGTTTAAGGGTATGGCATCGCTCCCAGCTACAATATGTATGGCATTATACCCGCTGCTATCCCTATTACCACTAAATACATTGGTTTTGCTCTTAGCTAAAAAGTTTAAGCTCTCACTGGTATAAATGGCTCCACCAAGGCCGGATTCAGCGTCCGTCTTATTAGTATCGGCTATATTATCAATAAAATCCGCATCAATATGCCCAACAGTGCTTTTCGCGCTACCATAGCGAAAAATTTGCATAGCCCCGCCATTTACGCCAGCAGTATTGCTTATGAAGCTGGCAGTAATATCCCCAATGCTGGCTGTGGAGGTGGCGCTGCTCACACTGGCAAAAGCCCCGCCGCTGCCAGCAGCAGTATTGGCTATGAAGGAGCCGGTAATATTACCTATGCTGACTGCGCTGTTATCGTTACTGGAGTCATTATAAAAAGCCCCGCCGTTGCCGCGCGCAGCAGTATTGCCTATAAAAGTGGCAGTAATATCCCCAATGCTAGATGTACTATCAATTGAGGCTCCATTATAGAAAGCCCCGCCGCCACTATCAGCAGTATTGGCTATGAAAGTGGCAGTAATATCCCCTATGCTGGACATGGAGCCATCTGAAGCCCAATTTAAAAAAGCCCCGCCGTTGTCAACAGCAGTATTGGCTATGAAAGCGGCATTTATATCCCCCATGCTGGACATGGAGCCATCTGAAGCCCAATTTACAAAAGCACCGCCGCTGTGATTTGCGGCATTGGCTATAAAGTGAGCATTTATAGCCCCAATAGTGGCTTTAGCACCGGCAAAGTGACTATAATTAAAAAAACCACCGCCGTTGTCACGCTCAGCAGTATTGGCTATGAAGCTGCCAGTAATATTACCCATGCTGGCTGTGGCTCCACTAGCATAAGCATTGTTTAAAAAAGCTCCGCCGTTGCCTTTAGCAGTATTGGCTATAAAACTGCCAGTAATATCCCCTATGCTGATTGTGGTTCCAACAGTATCGGTTGCATTCCTAAGAGCCCCACCTTCCGCAAGAGAAGTATTACCAAAAAAATCTGCGCTAATGTTATGGCCACCGTTTGAATCTACATTTCCAATAGCTCCGTTAGCTATGTCATAAAAAGCGCCGCTGGTAATATCTGCATTGAGGGTATTATCAATACGCCCTAAGGACGGAGTTTGTAGGGGGGTAACATAGTACTGTGTAGGTATGTTATCAACATTAGTAGTGAAGGTAATACTTCCTGTAGCACCTTGCCCAATAACATAACGCCCGGGCACGCTTTGCGGGATAATGGCACCCAAGAGGTCATTAATATTGTCATAAGGGGATTGATCAGCAGGATTTTTATATAATAAACCGTGTGTCCCACTGCCCGGCAAAGAAGAGGTGCTTACATAACTTTTGCCACTTTGCTCTGGCTCAAGCAAAAAATAATCTGCTGGGTCAGCAACAGTGTAACAATTAATCGATGTGCCTGTGTTGCAAATAAGCTGAAAAGCCTGCGCTGCACTTGGCATACACGTAGAACCTGCAAGCACTGCCATAAAAGTAGCTGTCACTGCGCTGTGTTTTAATAACATGCCAAAGTTATTTAAGATATGGCACTTTTTAAGCACTGCCTTATAGCGATTGAGTAAATGAGTGATGGCATTTTTTGATTGCATGTAAGCTCCTAAGTATTGGCTAAAATTTAAAACAAAAAA
>CAYJHH010000078.1:0-13811 GCA_964369995.1 uncultured Desulfovibrionaceae bacterium | reverse complement strand
TCTCCCTGTGAGAAGGAGTTTACTGGGATAGAGCGACTTTTTCAACGGGCTGATAGGTAAAGTTTACAATGAGCTCCTCAGTAAGGCGTTCCAGTTCTTTTTGAGCAAGAGGTATTCTTGTATCAAGGATATCTTTCTTTTTTGTATGCTTTTAATATGTTGCAAACTTTTATCAGAAAGTATTGTTGACATTGTAAGTTTCCTCTTCATTAGTAAAGCCATTCATATAGCCTAATCATTTTACTGAAATATCAAATTAAACTATCACCGAAAACATGCCGTTAAAAAGCCTAATTTCTTGGGCTTTTAGTAGCTATTCTACAGCTAAAACATGCCACGCTGTAGCACCCCCTTGTCCATAGAGGATAAAACACAATGAAGATAGATTAAAGCCTATTTCTTCAAAACAAGTAGGGGTAGCTATTTGGGATTAAGTAGGAGGGCAACGAGTCAGTTCTTAAAAGTGGTAAGTAAATAGAGGGTAGTCATTGTATCTATTTAACATGAATAACTCTTTGTTTTTTATTTGATTTATTTCTCATAGTTATTCATTGGCACTATGTTCTGCGATTACTACACACAAACCTTCACCGCACATAGCTCATACTTCTCTATCATATTTAAATAACATGCATTACTTCAAAGTTTTTCTTTATTTGAACAATTTAACCACCAGAAAGATTTATTATCATTCTCTGGTAAAGGACGTTATGCCTATGTTACCTCCCAGCGTATCTTTCACTATCGAGCAAATCCCATCTAAAGAAAATGAACAACTAGCAGTGGTTAAGGTTACCGTTTATAGTGAAACTATAGAAATATCAAATTTCGGCACAGCAAGTGCATTTTCTGCCAACACTTACGATAACGAAAGTATACTGAATATGGCAAAACAACGAGCAGCCGAACTTGTCCACCTCACAAGTACACAAGTAGCACCTACAGTCGCCACTACCTCAATACCAATTTCACCCTCACATCAAACGTCATCTTCTTCTTTTTACAAAGAAAAAAACAACGGCGGTGGCAGTAAGCCAGCATCTGAGAAGCAAAGAGATATGATTGCAGGGCAATGTAGAAAAAGAGGAATTGAACCTAATGAATTATGTCATACAGTTTGCAACCGGCCTTTGCATGAACTTCAAGGGCAAGATGCACATGCAATTATTCAACATTTGAAAAATAACTAGCAACATTACGTAATAAAATGAAGCCGTGTATGAAAGATAGTCCATACACGGCTCATACTGCAATATTATGCTACATTCCCAAATTAACCCAAACTCACCTAATTCCCCCTCACCGTCACCTCATAATAGAAAAGGAGTTCTCATGCTTACTACCGCATACCCTCAGGAAACATATACAGAGCCACCTATTTCCACTCAAGATATTTTTAGGTTAGCATATCAACCACATCACTCTACAGAACTACATGAAAATATATACCAAAGGCTAGAGAAAAATCTCCCTCCTATTTTCACACGTAAAACAGCCTCTCAAGCCATTGGAGGACTTATATCAGCAAAAACCCTAGCAAACCTGGATTCGCTAGGGCTCGGGCCAATCAGAAAGGTTAAAATTGGTTTAAAAGTCGGCTATGAGCGAGAGGATTTCATCGCGTGGCTCAAGCAAAGAATAGAAAGATAACATGAAGCTAATTGAGCTAACAGCTAGAACAATAAGCATAATGACTTATCACAGATTAGCTCAGCTATTTACTGAATCGTAAATACCCATGCGCCTTTGTCGCGCGTAAGAATTTGCACCTCTCTAAGATTGTAGGATGCTGGGAAAGCAAACGATTCACCATACTTAAGAGTATGAGGAAGTCGTTTTAAATCAAGTTCATTCATTTTTATATTACCCCTGTTGAGCATAATTCCTTCTAAAGTAACCGAATCATCTATGGCAGTTATATTGACGTACTCATTTGATCCAGCAAATGGAAGAGTTTGAACCCTTACTTCTAGGGGAGATGTTGCTTGTATGGCCTCCTCTTCAACCTCGTCATCACCACAACCAACAAGTAATACACTCATGAGCAAGCTTATTAAAAAAAGATTTATAATTTTAACCATTTTCGTCCTCCTGCTTCATACGAATAGTATTAATGAGCACAATGCATGGAATAAGAGCTTGATACGCAGCTGAAGAAAGTGTCGTTGTAGCTGCAGCCAAAGTAGCTGCTCCCACTGCGGCAGCCCCTACAGCCCAACCAATAATAGGCACAGCAACACAAGTAGCGGCAACCCCTGCAACACCACCTGCACCAAGAGAAGAACGTAGCGTAGAAGCCTTCAAAGAAACATTACGGCCAGAAGATTTAAGAGCTTCAAACAGTTGCTTATCAAAGTCTTCATCTGATACATTTTCTAACTGAGATTGGCACTGCTCAATCACTTTTGTCACGATAGCTTCTTCTAATTCAAGTATGCCAAGCTCATGCAAGGATGTTTCCTTTTTGGCCGTGACACCTAGTCGTCCGCGTAATTTACTCTTCAATGAATTTTGTGTGGACATATTTTGAGCTTTGTCTTTCTCGATAACTTGTTCAAAATGTAAGGGGATACCCAAGAAAGAAGCAACATCTTTAATAATTGTGGCATAGCTTACCCCATGACCACGACTTTTATTAGCTACGGATTCGCCACCAAGATTTTGTATTTCTACACCAATTTTAATAGGATTGCTTTCGTCTTTTGTGATGTCAGTCAGCTTACGCTCTCCTAAAATCTCAGCGAGAGAAGCAAGCTCTTGCTCATCTGCATCTTTAAGTATCGGGTAAAGATATTCATCTGAGAGAAGTAGGTGCAGCATTTTCATAGGCACTTCATTTAAAATATCAAGAAGATCCAACGTGTTTCCAGAAGGCAACACTCCTGTATAATCTAAAAGGCTCTTCAATGTAGGCCAATACTCAGTATGGCCATAGCCCATACATTGGAAGTTTAAAACATTAGTATGTTCTTCGGGAACACCATGTTTGCCAATACATCTTTCAAAGTCAGTTTTCACCGTTAACGCACCATCAGAGGTTGAATAAAAGTTATACACTGTAGTGTCAGATGAGTTTAATGTCGGCAAACTTGACTTAGGCCACTCTACAGCTGCCCCCATAAGAACTACTTTATCTATGGGGTATTTAATATACTCGTGAGCCCATAAAAGCCCATTCACTATGATACGCCCTCCGAGAGAATGCCCTATAAGGTTCAAGGATGTGATTTCTTTGCTAGCTAGCGCTAAGTCAAGAATTTCATTGAGAGCATAAGCCAATCTATCAGCTTTCTCCTGATTTTCACCAAAAGACGCTGCTACTCCAAGCCCTGCGCCTACAGCGGTTGTAGCAGCACCTACGCCTATACGAGCAGCTAGCCCTCCTAGCCCCCCAGTAAACATCCCCAGGCCTAAAGCCCCTGCTGACACCACTGTTGAAAGGGCTTTACTCTTAGCTGCATTTTTAGCATCTCCGGAGTCCCAGTGAATAAGAAGTGTTGTACACTCAGGAAACTGGCTAGCTATTTTTCGAAATTCTTCAAGGTGTTCATTTTCGGTAATGGCAGTAAAGCCATGAATAAGAACGTTTACGATACCTGAGTTACCCTCATGTAATCTGTGAACATTAACACCAACTTCTTGAATTTTATGCCGAAAGAGACGTGCTTGACTCATATTTTCCCCTCAGTAGTAATTTTACTGAACAATATTCAAATTAAAAACAGGCTATCTCTGTAGAATTTGCATTCCCTTATCTTGCCATGCGACTCCTTCTTCTGCCCATGCCTCTAAATCTAGCACTATATCTTCTGACACCCCTATTTCAGATGCAAATGCCCGCAACAAAGTCTTTTCCGCTTCATGATACTGCTTATCAGCATAACACAACAAGATAGCTTCTCGAATGAAAACTCTTTTCTGTACGTGATTGGAAAATGTTAACGGTGGGCATTTGGGGGACTCAAGGCAAAATTCAATAAAATTTGTATCTATACCCACAGCAAGGGCAATACTTTGAAACAAATTTACTTCATTTTCATCTAACACACCATCAGCTTTAGCTAAGAAGATAAGACCGGCTAAAAAACTACGGCTGTCTTCTACAGAATTAAATACAGACGAAACCTCCATACTACCTCCAACTATTTATTTTTATTAGTATAGCAGCATACAGTATCTACAATTTTTTCATAAATAGGTCTAAAAATACGCTTTTAACTAAAAATAATACCCCTTTTAGTACATGTCAATATGCATGCTCAAAGCATAGATTACCTTCAGGAATTGCAAGGGAGGGTCTATGCAGGAAAAAAGTCAAACACTCACAAAAATAGTGGGCAGTACTATATATAAACGCAGAAAAGCCCTTGAGATGTCACAAGAACAACTTGCTGAATTTGTGGGAATTGGACAACAATCCTTGTCTCGCATGGAGCAAGGCATCATTGCCCCGAAGTTTGAAAGGTTACAGCAATTCGCAGATGCTTTACATTGCCGTGTTGTAGACTTGTTCAGTCCTCCTGAGGAGACGGAAGACTCAACTGCACTAGCTTATAAAAATATGCTATCAAATTTGAATGAAAAGGAGCGTGGCTTTGTTTTGAAGCAAACAGAAGAGCTCATTCGTTTTCTGAAAGAACAAAAAAACTAAAGTGAATATTAACAAGATTATTATCGTAGCTGTGCTCAATAGGCACAGCTACGATATATACTAAATTATAAAGCAGTGCCGAAGTGATGGAGTACCTCTTTACTTCGGCATTATCAGAACTTCAATATATGAAATTTACAAATGGGAAGAATGTTCTTGTGAGATAGTTTTCCTCAAGTTTCATTCCAGAAGCCCGTATTTACATCCCCCAGGCAGGGGGCTTTACACAGGTGAGCCTTTTAGGTTTTACTGGGGTAAAAGGTTATCCCCACGCACAAAGGTAATCTGCACATACGACTCACCACCTCCATGGTAATAGTATTCATCTTGGCAGCTTATCTTCATTTTCTTACTCCACATATATGCTAGCTAAGCGTACTCATTACAATAAATCAACCCCACTGAGGCATTGACGCAAAAAAGTATATCCCTTACCATATCTCTTACAGATTACTAGCTAAAACAAGAGGTGTACATGATTACAAATGAAAGCCACGGCACACCTACTCCTGTGGATAGTTCAGAATTTTACATATTTTTTGATACAGTTGAATCTCATCTCAGAGGAAATGAGGTAATTACAGCTATTAACTCTATTGATACTATTCTTAAAGATTTTAATAAATTATTTTTAGCTAACAACTACGTTACTTTTCACGTTATACCACCTCAAGAGGGTTCATTTAAATTTTCTGTAAAACTTGTAACATTTTCAATTTCAAGTTTTTTACTCGGTACACTCGCAGGAGATACTATTGACGTTGTATTTGAAAAAGTAACTGGCAATGAAAAAAAATACTATATTGAAAAAACACTAGATGCTGCTGTTGATTACATCTCAGGATTTTTCTACACGCCTGTACAGGAATTGCATGAAATAATACCTAAAAATATCAACCTAGACAAATCAATAAAAGCAAAAAGCAATCTATTTTCAGCTTCTATAAACGACGAAAATATAAAACAAATATCATTTAGCAACACAAAACATTTCATACAAAAAAGTGATTTCCCAAAACATATAGTTGATAGAATAGTAAGGCCACTAGAACCATTATACGTAGATATGCACTTGCAAATCAACAGGCCTATCTTAGCAGAAACAAAGGGCACATGGGGATTTATCAATTTACATGACAAGAATGCAATAAATTGCCATATTGAAGATAAAGTTTTCCTTGAAGATTTTTTACACGGAAAATATCCTTTGAAAAACTCACAGTTTTTAGACTCAATACAATGTACAGTCCAGATAGAGCGTGAACTCGTCAATGGCGAAGAAAAAATTTTGTCAACAAATATAATTGAAATATTTCAATTTAATGACGTAGAAGTTAGAAAAAAGCCACCTACATTCAATACAAAAACAAAGGTATATAAAAAGAATAAAAAACTCAGTCATTCAAAGATTATTCAAAGATCTTTATTCGACGCATAATACTTTTAACTTTCACCCTCTACAGCCAAAATATCCACTTCACTAGACCTCTTTACACCTCTTTATGTATTTATTACACTATGCGCCAACGCAAAAGAGGGGATAAAGCAATGCCAGTATCAATAGTAGTCGGAGGCCAGTATGGCTCTGAGGGTAAAGGAAAAGTTGCCCATTACTTTGCAAAAGAGCAAGGAGCAACTTGCGCAGTAAGATGCGGAGGGCCAAACTCCGGACATACCGTTGTTGTAAATGGAACTCCTTACATTTTTCAACACTTACCTACTGCATCTATTATCCCCGGCATAAAAAATTTCCTCTGCGCCGGTAGCTATGTTCATATTAAAACATTGCAAGACGAGATTGCGAAAATAAATCTCCCTCAAGATAAGCTTTTTATTGATGAACATACTGTTATAATCAATAACAACCACAAAGAACTTGAAAGCCAAGAAGAGCTAACAGCTAGAATAGGCTCCACAGGAAGTGGTCTTGGGGCAGCAGTTATAGCCCGTATTCAGAGAAGAGAAGATATTGTTCTTGCTAAAGATGTTCCCGAATTACAGCCCTATATTTGCAACGTAGCATCAAAGCTACGTGAAGCCCTCTCGCAAAATGAAAGAGTCATTATTGAAGGAACCCAAGGTTTTGGACTTTCTGTATTACACTCACCGCATTATCCATACGCCACAAGTAGAGATACTACTGCGGCGGGCTTCTTGTCTGAGTGCGGCTTAAGCCCTCTTGATGTGGATGATATCATTCTCGTTATTCGAGCATTTCCTATCCGCGTTGCAGGAAATTCAGGCCCACTAAACAATGAAACAACATGGGAAGCCATTCAACACGCCGGAAAACATACCACAGAATTAACAGAATTAACCACTGTTACCAAACGACCAAGGCGGGTTGCCAATTTTTCCCCCGATATTGTTTTAAAAGCCATTGAGTCTAACCACCCTACAAAAATAGTTTTAAACCATATAGATTTATTTGAAAAAGGGATAACTCAAGCCCATGCAGAAAAATATATTAGAAATATTGAAGAAGGGTTGGGTAGAACTATGGACTTCTTGGGCTTTAACCCTGAAGAATTGGTTGTGCGGGGGTAGTATGGGATCTAATGCCATAAATACTTATGAAGTAGAAAAGCCTTCTCCTGTAATAGCATCAGGGATGCTATCTTCACCTCATATCAAATACTGCATATTAAACTACAGCATCATAACTTGTGAAGGGGAAACACAAGAATCATTATTTAAGCAGATTGATAGTGCTATCTATAAAATGAGGCTTGGTAATGAAGTGTGGGGACACAATAAAAAAGGAGATTTCTATGAAGACACAGTCCCAGATAGTAAATCTATAACATTAGAGCCGAATTCATTAACTTACCTAACAACAAAAGAAGCTTTTAATCTACCTAAAGATATTATTGTAAGGTTTAACCTAAAGTCTGGATTAGTTCATAAAGGATTACTTTTAGGTACTGGCCCAATCGTAGACCCAGAGTTTCAAGGGCGTTTACTCATACCAGTACATAATTTCAGTAATTCTCCTGTAAGACTAGCCCCTGGAGAGGCATTTATAAATGTCGAGTTTACTAAAACGTTAAATCCAGAACCTGATAATTTAGAACTCAAATATTCATATGTTGAAAATGATAAATGGAAATTTGAGCCATTAGGGTATGTAAAAAAAATAGGAAATATTCCTTCAAGCTCAATCCTAGAACAATACAGCGAATTTGAGGAAAGACTATCAGAGGTTAAATTGTCCACAATTATTGCTACAATTTCAATTTTAATTGCATTAGCAGCCTTATTTTATACAGCTCTTTCATTTTACATGTCTTCATCAAAAATTATAGATGATGCTAGAAATGAAATAAGTACATTCAAATCTATGCTTAAATTAGAAGAAAAATCAAAAAATACAATCAATACAAAACAATTTGTTTTAAAACATGAATATGATGAATTAAACGAAAAATACAACAAACTGATTAAAGAGCTAGAATTTCTTAAACATACGCACAAAAGAAATGACCAAGAAGCACAACAAAGTCACTAATTTTTTATAGAGAGTAACCTATTTAAATCAATTTTTTCTACAACACGTTGAGATTCAAGAAAGTTATTAAGGTGACTATCCAAAGATATTACCTGAACATCCTTAGAAACAGCTGCTACCCTTTCTTGGGCAGCAGCTGAAAGTTCCTTTAAATACTGTATAGAAATAGCCTTTTCAGATTCTCTATTTCTTTTTTGTACCCGCTCAAATAACACTTCTGCAGGACATTCTAAAGAAATCAACAAATCTGGCATACCAATTTCAGATAACACCTGCTGTGCAACATCAAGAAAGACCTTTCGCTGCTGCCCCTGCAAGGTAACATCTGCATAGGCCATATCTAATATGATGGAATAATCTGTTAATACATTATGACCTACAGCCATTTTTATGCCATGGTAATGCTGTAAAAGAAAAGTAAGCTCTGTTTCAAAAGCTACTTTAGCAGGGTTCTTATAAAAAATATCAAGAAAGGGATTTGCCCTAAAATCTTCATAAATAGGCGCAACAAGCTTACTAGTTAAAGCTTTGCACAATGTTGTTTTCCCTGAAGCAATACACCCACAAATCTCTATTCTTACCATAATAACCTCGTATAAGCACTTTAAATTAACTTACTTTTAACAGCACTCAAAAAATCTTGAGCAGATGAAAACTCATTACAAATTTTCGTGTGAGCAAGTTTTTCTAAGAGCTCAATTTTCCCTTCTACTGCATGTGCTTCCATTTTTTCAAAAGAATACTGATTATTAAGAGGATAACGAGTTTCTCTTAGCTTTTGCGGAGAATCAACAAAAACATGTTGGTACGCCGGGCCAAACCGCTCCACAAGATATGCATGATCTTCTGGGTACCTTAAACCATCTATAACAAGATTGCCTATACCTTCAAGATTTTTCAGTAAATTTCTTCCAAGCCAACGCTGACCTTTTTCTTTATGCACTTTCAAACCTAAATCTTGCAAATTAGATTTTGTCTCTTCAATGGCACCTTCAGCAAGTAAATGGCGTAATACATCGCTATACCTACGCGATGTCCATCCTTCACTTTCAAAGCCTTCCTTAAGAGTAGTTTTTCCTGTATAGCTTTTCCCGCTAAGTCCAAGCACTTTGCGTTGAAGCCATATTGAAGGATCCACTTCAAGGTCTGGGATAATGAGATAGTCTTCTGCATCGTTTCCCAAAGCTTCAAACTTCCCGGTCCAAAAAAACTGCCCCACAATAGCACACGTTATGGCGTCAATTTCATCATGACTAGGAACTTCCTTTATAAAGCTCCCCTGTAAGCCGAATTCTTCCAAACTTCTTACAAGAAAATCCAAACCTGCTTGCTTACGTGGCATATGTAAAATATCTTGAGCCGCTCCAGGGTAACTTTCTATCACCGGAATTCCTTTCTCACGAAAGAGCCCCGCAAGCCTCATTCCCCTATCTGTAAGCTTTTGCATAGAGTTAATAAGACAAGGATAGCTATTAATACCGCGTTTTTTTAAAATGCGTTCACAATAGCGCATAATGGCATGTGTGGCTGTATATCGAGTGGGGTCATCATCCCAACATGTGGTGCGCTCTTCTGGTATGCTTAATGGAGAGTCAATAGAAACAAGTTTTACTTCATTCTCAATAGCATACTGTATCATTTCTTCATCTGTAAACATTCGACATGTGGTCGCAACATTGCCTTGTAATAAGGCTACACCAGAGCCTTTTTTTTCTGAAGAAACAAGGTCTATTCCTAAAATACTAAATGTGTCTAATGGAGAAAGATTATTAAGGTCGCTGTAAGTAATAAGCGGCCCTGTATTTCCAATAAAATCCCTAATTAAAATCCCTTTTTTCATGGCTGATGTAGTAAGTTTTAGGGGCTTCATTTTACCATAATAGGAATATATTTTTGCAACTTTTTTAGGGTATTTATTTTTCTTAAAAAGCTTCTTTATAGCCGCATCAAAAACCCCATGCATCCCTTCTATATCAGCAAAGTTATAAGCAATTAAACGCTTTAATGCATCTTTGTCGCCCCTTCTATATTGAGCCCAAAGCAAGGGAGCGGCTTCACCATCAATTTTGCTTACTTCATCTTCGCGAGAGACTCCGATTTCTTGTTCAATCTTTTTCTGCCCACCTACAAGACCAACTCTTTTACACAAAAATCTTAAGTCCACATGAATTTCTGGAATCGTGATTTGTTCAAAACGTTTGCGTATAAATTTAAGATCAAAAAGTGTCCCATTAAAAGTTACAACAACTTTCGCATCGGCTAAATCATCATAAAGAGGTTGAGGGTCTTCTCCTGAAATGTACACTTTATACTCATTTTTATAACTCCATCCCACTACTGTAATAGCATTGTAATGTAGGCTTAACCCTGTCGTTTCAATATCTAAAAAAAGCACATCTTGAGGATAAGTTAGCGCAATTCTAAAATATTCACTTTTAGGCAATACTTTTGAAAAAAAAGCGATGTCATTTTTTTCATAGGCAGTAATAGATGCATCTAAGGGTGTTGATAGCAAACTTGGCAGAAGAGTTTTACGAGATTGGTCTAAGAAATCTTCCCAAGACAAGATTCCTTTTCGCCAAAGCTCCGATTCTTTTTTGTTACTGTACTTAGGGAGATGTAAAAATGTTGCCTTTAGCATTATCACGCCTTTATTAATATTTTTTATTCTCCGTCATATATACTATTTGTTGAAGTTAGACCACACATTCTGAATCTCATAATTTTACATATATATATCAAACCCTTGAATGTGCACCATTTTAGATGCAAACACATCATTTCTTGCCACGCGCAGATAAGAGGATTTTTCATTTCTAGGAGGAAATATGTACGAATATCAATCACAAGATACTACCGCGCTAGCAAAAGCTCTGTTTGCTGTGCAAAAGCAACTACTACCAGCGCTGAAAGACGCGGCTAATCCTTTCACCAAGAGCAACTATGCCACACTCAACTCCGTCATGGAGGCTTGTCGTGAGGCTTTGCACGCCAATCACATCTGGATGACGCAGCTGCCCATGCCAACACCGGCGCATATGGGGGATGGACATATGGGGCTTATGACCAAGCTCACCCACACAACTTCGGGGCAGTGGCAATCTTCGCTCATGGTAGTACCACTCCCCAAAAAAGATCCGCAAGGTATGGGTTCTGCCATGACGTATGCTCGGAGGTATGCCTTATGCGCCATGTTAGGCATTGTTACCGAAGATGATGATGCTCAGGGGGCTACTTTAAGCGCAAAAACGACGTCCAAAAGGCCTTCACCCTTAAAACAGACCGTAAAACGACCTCTCGCTAGTGAAGCGCCTTATGGCAATACACAGTCCAAAAACAATCAAAAACCGCCCTTAAATCAAGCCATACAACACCATGATTTCACCCATCTGCCACGTATTGATGGTGTAGCCTATCAGCAAGTGATAGCCAGTGATGGACGCCCCTGCATTGTAGCTACTGGCAATACCCAAGCCAAGAAAGAGCTCCTCAAAGGGGCAGGCTTTCAATGGAACCCACAAAGAAAAATGTGGTGGCGTTATGCCGACGCTGCTTAATAGAACATTAAACACAACAAGCTAAAGACCATCCTCCCGAAAATGGGGGGATGGTCTTTCATTTCTATGGAGAAAAATAATGCACACGCAGCTTTCAGAGAAATCCCAAAATCTCTTGGCCTGTATTCAATATGGTCTTGAACTTTACGACAAGCAAAGTACCGCCATCCACTTGGGCGACCGTTCACAGTACATCGGCCTGTCAGACATAGGGCGAGCCTTGGAATGTCCCAGAGCCGCTTTATGCAATAAGGTCTTGCAACGTCCTCAAGCCACGCTACAAAAGTTGCTTACTTTGCAAAGGGGGCATTGGCTAGAACACGGCATAGGCCAAGCTATCAACGCCCAAGGCATACACACTTTACCGCAATTGGAATTATCCTTCATCCACAATAATACGCCCATAAAGGCACATTTCGACTTTGTGCTTGCTTGGGAAAACCCACGTCCTGCCATTCGTATTTTGGAACTTAAAAGCACCAAGGTCATACCCGAAACCCTGTATACTTCCTATGAAATGCAGCTCTACGGGCAAGCCTCATTGCTAGCAGAAATGTGGGACAAACCTACATTTAACCTGCGTAGTAGCGATGGTAAAATCTTGCATGCAAATCACACCATGCCTGAAATATGTAGGTATCACTTCGGTATAAGCTTACCCAATGATGTGAATAAAGTGGATATAGAGGCTTGGGTGCTCGCCATTTCCATGGACGATGCCAAACCTTTTGGCCCTTATACGTCCAATACAAACATGCGCGACCTTTGCCTAAGCACTGCCCAAAGCCTGTGGGAAAATAAGATTACCTTTGAACACGGAAACATTACCCCTAATAATCTGCCCTGCGCCACAGGTTTTCATGCCCTTTGCGCTTACTGTGATTGGAATAGCGACTGCCCGAAATTCCAAGATGCCGAAAGTAAAGCTGAATGGTCAGAATGGGATGGTGAGTTGGAAAGAGTATTAGCCCTCAAAGAAAAACGTAACGCGTTGGATGAGGAAATTACGCTGGCAGAACAAGATCTTAAAAGCATATACACTCTAACAAATATTCAAGGAGATTGGATAAACACAGGGGGCTATCGTTTCAAAATCAGCCCGCAAAAGGGACGTCGTACACTAAATAAAGGTGCCCTTAATCTCTTACTACAAGAGAAATACGGCGATGACGCAGACGACTTATTAAACCTTTGCGAAAAAGAAGGTAAGCCATTTCAAAAGCTAACCATTAACAAAATCAACTAAAGCTATTGTAATAATGGAGGATATTGCATGGAACTGTGCACAATATTTAAAATAACAAGCTTGTCTTGTAGTTCTTCATATACCAAAATGTAATGCTCATGAAGAACAAGTTCTCGCGTGCCTGTTATGCGACCTTTCTTTCCAAGCTGTGGAAACTCCATAAGGTTATCTGCCATGCTTGAAATATGTGCATCTAGCTCAAGGGCCGCAGGAATATTATCTTTGGCAATAAATTCAATAATTGCAGCACGAGCACGTTTGGCTGATTCTGACCAAACAATATTCACTGCCTTTCACCTTGCAAAGCTAAAAGCCGCTGTCGACGTTCTGCCGCTTCGGTTTCTACCTGTTCATGACTCACAGTGCGCCCTAAGGCCACATCTGCACGACCCTCGGCGACCTTTTGCGCAAACCAAGCCTCATATTCTTGCTGTTGTTTAGCCTTGTTTACTACACCACGCATAAATTCACGCACCAGCTGCGCACCGGTTCTATCTTGCATTTTCGCAATCTCAGTGAATGCCTCTTTAAGCTCACTATCCACGCGTAATGTAAAGGTAGATTCAGACATACAACCTCCATGTGTTTCATAATAAGTACATTGTAACACATATAAGGTCAATCTATAAAAATGGGAAGGGATATTCCCGAAAAAGGAGAAAATTATGGGATATTATTCAGAAGTAGGCTTATGCCTCAATAAAGCTGCTCATGACAACATGCTAGCAGAACTCAAAAAGCAGGATAAAACCATACAATCAGAAGTTCAAGAATTGCTTAATGATGCAGACAAGTACCAAGCTCATGGCAAGGAAGAGCAAGAAAGCACACTATACCGCTGGCCTTGGC
>CAYJHH010000077.1:0-13862 GCA_964369995.1 uncultured Desulfovibrionaceae bacterium | reverse complement strand
GACACCATCATATCTTCTGCCCTGTACGAACTGCGTACAAAAGGTGCTGAAGCCACGCCCAAAAAGCCCATACCCAAGGCCACATCTTTCCAATGGGTAAATTCATCGGGGGCAGGATAGCGCATAACCGGCGCATGTTGGCGCGAAGGCATCATATATTGCCCAAGGGTTAAGTAGCGACAGCCGTGGGCATGTAAGTCTTGCAAGGTGGCGCGTATTTCATCCCAGCTTTCACCAAGTCCAAGCATAATGCCGGATTTTACACGTAGCCCTTGCGCCGCCGCATAAGCCAGTACTTGTAAAGAGTCCGTGTAGCTTGCACGCGGGCGTATGAGGGGAAATAAACGCTGTACCGTTTCAATATTATGATTAAACATATCCGGCTTGGCAGCGCAGACCGTATGCACATGAGGTATATGTCCCTTAAAATCTGGCACCAATACTTCTATGCTGGTTTGTGGATTTTGTTGACGCACAGCCTCAATGGTGGCCACAAAATGCCCTGCGCCGCCGTCTTCTAAGTCATCACGTGTCACCGAAGTGATGACAGCGTGTTGCAGACTAAGACGCTGCACGGCCTCCGCCACGTGTTGTGGTTCCTGACTATCCAGCGCTAAGGGCGTCCCCTTTTGCACCGCGCAATACCGACACGCTCTGGTACACACATCCCCCATGATGATAAAGGTAGAAGTACCCCGTGCAAAACATTCATTTTTATTGGGACATTTGGCCTCTTGGCAAACGGTATGAAGGTGTAAGTGTTCCACCATTTTTGCCACGGGGCGAGCTTCTTTGGCTTGCCCTGTGGAGAGTTGCAAACCCGCAGAGAGACGCAACCAAGCAGGACGGCGCACTGGCGGCTGTGCAGAAATGGGCATGCCTAGCTCTTCGGAAAAAGCGTTGACAAAGCGCTCAGAAACTTGCGCCATATCTACTGTATGTCCTAATTCTTGCTGCAAAGATGTGATGCGCTCCGTGGGATTACCGCAAGGGCTTATGGCTGTAAAGCCGCGTAAATCTGTGTTCACATTTAAGGCAATGCCATGAAATGTAACCCATTTACGCAAAGCAATACCTAAACTGGCTATTTTTGCCCCTTGCACCCAAACTCCGGGGCCGCGTACACTGCGCTGTGTTTCAAGGCCATAGCTTTGCACCGTACGCTCTAGAGCATTAAGCAAAGCATCCACAAAAAAAGCAAGCCCCTTGCGCGGCAATTTCACAATGGGATAGGCCACCAATTGCCCCGGCGCATGATACGTCGCCATGCCCCCGCGCTCCACATGAAAAATCTCTATACCAAGCGCGTTCAAATGCTCGGCGCTGGCTAAAATTTCTTTCTCTTCTGCCCTGCGCCCCAAGGTAATGACAGGCGGATGCTCCACAAGCAATAAAGAATCGTTTACTATGCCTTCAATACGCGAAGCCACACGGCTTTTTTGAAAAGCCAATGCCTCTGCATAGCTCACATGCCCCAAGGAAAGAATATCTAAAGTTTTTTGTTGCATAGCCTCGCCCAACATGATGTAAAAAATGTTCGCAGGCATTGTTAGATTATGCCCACATATACGTTCTTTTAAGGCCTCATTGCATGAGGTATACTTTGCATGAAGGAGGGAAAAACTTTACAAAAAGTTCCTTCCCTCCTCAAAAAGCATAATAGCACATGCCCCATACAAATAATCTTTTGTTATGAGTCATGCACTTGAAGCCCTATTTCATTAAAACTCGGATGGATAGAGTTCACACGCCGCTTCAAAAACCCCTTCAGCCAAGGTAGGATGCGCATGTATGGTGTTGGCAATATCTTGAATAGTGCCACCCTTACGCATGCACAGCGCCGCTTCCGCTATAATATCAGACATATGCTCACCGGCCATATGTGCGCCCAAAAGACGTCCGCTTTCAGCCTCAGCCACCAATTTAATCATGCCTGCCAAATGCCCCGAAGCTTGCGCCTTGCCAAGCTCACGCAAAAGGAAATGCGCGCATGTGGTATGAATGCCTTGTTCCTTGGCTTGCTCTTCACTTAATCCCACGCAACCCACTTCCGGTGAGGTGAAAATGGCCGAAGGCACCACAGAATAATCCATGGGAGCCATTTGCGTGGCATCTTCTGCCAAAATATGACGCACAGCATGCACGCCCTCAGCCGCTGCCATATGCGCCAGCATAATATATTGTGGCCCAAGCACATCCCCAATGGCATAAATACCAGGTACCGATGTGCGTAAGTGCTCATCCACTGTAATCCAGCCTTGCGCATCGGTGGTTATGCCCGCCGCAGAGAGATCAAGCCCTTCCGTGGCGGCGCTACGTCCCACTGTCACCAGTACAGCATCGCATTCCACAGGTGTGATTTTGCATTTGGGATCAGGACACTGCCCGGCTTGAATCAAAGGCTCTATTTGGGCTTTAACCTTACCATCTTCCACGCAAACATCACCCAAAGTACTGCCCAAATGCACAGCAATGCGTCTTTTTTTCATTTCGCGCTGTATTAACGTGCTTATCTCAGCATCCACACCAGCAATGGGTAGCACGCGTTTTTGCCCTTCCACCAAGGTAATAGATACACCAAAAGCACTATAAATGAAGGCCATTTCGCAGCCCACCACGCCGCCGCCCACCACAATCATATGCTTGGGTAAGTTTTCCCGCTCAAGTATGTGATCGCTATGAATAATATGCGTGCCGTCAAAGGGAAAAGTGGGGAGCTCACGCACTTTAGAACCGGTGGCAATGATGATGGCATCGCCTTCCACCATAATTTCTTCACTGGCCGTTTGCACTTGCACGCAATGAGCATTAACAATGCGCCCCACACCTTCAAGATGTGTGATCTTATACTTAGCGCAGCTTTTGCTAAGGCCGCCCACCAAGGTGGCAATAACTTTATTTTTACGTGCCAATACCGCCGGCATATCCACACTGGCTGTGGCCGGCGCAGAAAGTGTAATGCCATAGGCGGCTAAAGATTGCGCCGTCTCCAAGGCATCGGCAGTGGCCTTTAAGGTCTTTGTGGGTACACAACCGGTGTTTAAGCAAGTACCGCCCAAGCGATGTTTTTCAATAAGGGTAACTTCACAACCGGCGCGCGCCGCCGCAAAAGCTGCCGTATAGCCCCCGGGGCCGCCGCCTATGATGGTAATTTTTGGCATAGTATTCTCCTTCCTGTGAACAATATTTTCTATAAATTTAAAAAATCTGCTTGTTTGCGTAATATTTTAGGGCTTTCGCGCACCCAAAAATCCCATTGATGTCCGCCTTCACGCTCTTCATACTCAAAGGAAATTTTCCTTTTTTCTAACAGAGCTTGCGCTTTTTTATGATCTTCCAGCACCAAAACATCTTGTAAACCTGTCACCATAATAAATTGCTTGGGCGCCGCGCTTATTTTACTTTTTTCCATGACATGTAAAACTGCATGTTTATCCCAAAGCGCTTTATTTTGCTCATATGCTCCCAAAAGCTGTGCAAGCTTCCAGCGCTCGGGGTAGCGACGAATATCTAGCACACCGCTCATGGAGGCCACAGAAGAAAAGAGCTTAGGATATTTAAAGCCCAAAGTTATGGCGCCATGCCCGCCCATGGAAATACCCGCCACAGCGCGTTTGCCATTGGTGGGAAAAAGCATGTCCACATGAGGCAGCAATTCTTTAACCATAAAGCTTTCAATTTGGCTGTGCGCTAACTTGGGGCTATCCATATACCAACCGCAATCTTCTGTCACAGGGGCCACCACAATGACCTTTTTTTCATTGGCAATGGCTTGTAGCTCTTGACCCATATGGGTATTCCAATCATCGGCATGCCCTGTGGCGCCGTGCAAAATATACAGCACAGGAAAACCCTGAGGCTTTTTCTTCTCTTGCCTCGTATCTTGAGTTAAGGCAATATTTTGTAAGGATTTATGCACCAAATCCACCACAGAAGTAACAGGGGGCGCATCTGTCCCTTGGGGCTGCACGGCTAATATATTGGCCGCCATGGTCGCTGTAGCGTTGGATTCTTCATCATTCCGCGGTATATTGGGTAAAAATACATTATATTTTACTTTTTTTTGCAGCAAATTTGAGGTAAATTCTATAATATTCACCTTACCTGCCACAGGAATATAAGGCTTATCTCCCACTTCGTCTAAGCGAATGCGCCCCATTCTTTCTGCCGTATGAGGAAGCAAATAATCTGTAAGAATTTGCCCCCCGGCTGTGCTGACATGAATATTATCCTTACTGCGCAAACGGATGGTTTCATTATCTTTACCCTTAATAAAACTTGTATATTTACCATCTTGCGTAAGCAAATGTTCAATATTTTTATACACCACCCCAGGATAAAAAGCGCTCATATCCGCAGTGATGCTATTAATAAGCTTGGTTCTATTGGCATAAGGCATGCGCCCCATGACAGGTAAAGAAACCCATAGTACTTTACGATTATTTTCCGTGGCTAATTCCAAAAAGTTAATGACACGAATGGCATACACCCTTTCCCAGCCTTCGGTATCAATGCGAAAACGCCTTTTCCCCACCATGATATCTTGCGTATCATTGGCGCCCAAGGAAATAATAAGTAAGTCAGGATTATGCTTTGCCAAGAGCTTTTTTAAATTTTCCGGCCAATTGAAAAAGTCCGGTTTACTTAAGCCCGAAGAATAACGCCCTTCACGTATCACTTCCAAATCCGTACGTTGACGCAAGCTTTTTTGTAATGTGGGGCCAAGGCCTTCCATCATCATGGAATCCCCTATGAGCAACACTTTAATTTTTTTGCCATAATCCGGAAGTTTTGTAAGATACGCCTCTATGCCGGCGGCACTGGGTGCCGGTACAAGACGCCCAGAATCATAATAGGCATAGGATTCACTGCCACTTGGCGCCGCAGGCACTGTTTCTCTAGGCTCTTCACACTCAGTGGGCACAGAAGAGCCCGGTATGGGAGAGCTAGGTATAGAAGAGCTAGGTGTGGGAGAGCTAGAAGGCGCAGGAGCAGGAGTAACATCGGAAATCCCCTCCTTTGTCCTATCTTTATGAGACTCGCTTTCCACAGGCTCTGCAAAATCTGGCGTATCCTTTTGCGCAACAGTAGATGCGCCTTGCTGGATTTTTTCTTCAAAGGGAGGTGTTTGGGGCGATGTTTGGGGCGCCTGTTCATGTTGCGCAGAATCTAAGCCCAACAATGAAGCATAAAATCCCATGGCGTCTTGCCATTGCTTTTCAAAACTTTCATGAGCAACAATGAGATACTCTTGGCTTAAAGCTCCCGTCCATTGTCCCAAAGCGTCCATGGCGCCCTGTATGCCAGTGCGTTCTGCCACCACAGAAATATATTCTCCCACAGGACGTAAAAAAGGATATTCACCGCTTTCTGTCTCAAAATAGGCCTTAAAGCGCGTGGATTCCAAAAGAAGCATACAAGCAAAAATTGCCAAAAAGAAAAAGAATACAGCTCTATTGGGGGTGGTACGAAGCTTTTCTGCGACCCCCTTACAAGTGGGAGCACTACAACTTTCAGGCAAAGTACTGCCCACGGCCTTGCCCATGGCTTCGGCCTCGAGCTTTGGCAGCGCCGTCGCTGTACTCTTTTCTGCTACAGATTGTGTAGTTTGAGAGGTCTTTACGTCCTTTGCTTGCTGTGTAGTCTGCGCTGTTTGCGATGCCTGCAGCGCAGGAGCAGACGCGGCTTTTTTCTGTGCAGAAAGCTTACGTGTTTTTTTGCTTTGCTTCTTAAAAGAGACTTTTGAGGAGGAGTTTTTCTTAGAAGATGTTTTCTTTGCAGTCTTTTTCATAAAGCAACCTAAAATTGAAAATAAATAAAGGGTAAGACGCCATCAGGGCCAAGCTTTAAAATAAAAGCGCAAAGCAATGCAAAAACAAGCGCTTGCACTGCCATATATTGCTTACGCAACACAGATACAAAGGCTTTAAAAATGCGCGCGCCCAGCCATTGCAACAGCATGGTTATAAGTATGGCCAATGGTACAAGTACAGCAAAACCCTCCCCCACACTATCGCACAAAATAACTCTTTCAATAATAATTAAGGCTTGTTCTGAGGTATCTGCACGAAAGAAAATCCAGAGCAAGCACACAAAGTGAAAGGTTAAAAACCACCCTATTACAGACCAAAGCTTACCGCCCATGACCATCCATGCCTTGGGCTTGGCGCTCTTAGTACAAAATTTTTCCTGCACTCCCAAGCGCTGAAGTACATCCTGCCACGTATGTACAACGCTGAGCAACAAACCATGCATCATACCCCAAATAAGAAAGCGTAAATGCGCTCCATGCCATAGCCCGCCTATGGTCATGGTAAGGATAAGGTTGACCATTTTATTGCCACGCTTATTGCCGCCCAAGGGAATATATACATAGTCTCGTAACCACGAAGATAAAGTAATATGCCAACGCCGCCAAAAATCTTGAATGGAGCAAGCTAGGTACGGGGCATTAAAGTTTTGTGGCAAACGATAGCCCATTAGTCGCCCTACACCCACGGCAAGGTCAGAATAACCGGAAAAATCACAATATATTTGCATGGCATAGGCATAGACAGCCATGAGCACCGTTATGGAAGCATACGCCTCTGGCGTAACAAAGACATCACGTACAATATGTTCCGATAAATAACTGGCTAGCACCACTTTTTTAAATAATCCACTAATGATAAAGCTAAAGCCCACAACAATATCTTGTTTTTTGGCATCTAGACCTTGCGTAAAGTCATGAGGAAGAAAATGCGCCTGCACCAAGGCATTTTCTGGCACGCACTCCCCACGTAATTGCGGAAAAAAGTCCTTAGCACGCAAAATGGGGCCAGCCAAAATGGTGGGAAAAAAGGATACAAAGGCCAATACATCCCATAAACCTTGCGGTGCCGATTTATGACGATACTGATCAATACTGTAAGAAAGGCCTTGGAAAATATAAAAGGATAAGCCCACAGGATACAAAAATTCCGTTTGCGCAATGAGAGAATATAAAGGAATATGTAGGCCTATGGCATTAAAAAGAAGTTCTGTATTAACTAAGAAAAATTCATAATATTTATAAAATATGAGTAAGCCCACATGTATACTCACATTTACAGCCAAAATACTTTTGCACAGCCTTGCCTGCGCTTTATAACGCTCCAAAGCAAAAGCCGTTGCCCAGTTCAGCAAGCCCACCACCAATAGTAAGGGTAAAAAACTTATGCCAGCCGAAGCATAAAAAATACAGCTAAGTGCAAGAAGAGTAAACTTATACTGCCATGTGCCCTTGCGTAATACAGCATGCGCTGCCAACACAAAAATAAAAAAGAACGCAAAGGAAAGAGTCACAAAGTTCATATACCGTACTCACAAAAAAGAACGTAGAGGCCTTACAAAATTACTGCTGCCAAGGGACCACAAAAAAACTCAGAAGCTGCACAAAAAAGTTTTTTTCTTCATGCTTAGCGCTGCATTCCTAACAAAAACAGCATCTGCTAGCAAGAAATAACTTAAAGACATTCCCCCCTGTACTCTTGACACAAAGGATATTATTGTTCATTACAAAAAGGCATCATGTCTTTTGTTTCTGGCGGCCTCAACTACACAAACCACACCTAAACTTTTTAATTTAAACGAAAAATATGAAAACACTCTCTTTATTCATGGGCAAAAAAAAATATTCCTTCTTCCTTGGATTTATGCTTATCTTGCTTGCTAGCACAAGCTTTGCCCGCGAAATCGTCATATTTAACGCTTGTGACTTTCCTCTGCAAGAACTTAACCTTGCAAAACCCGACAGTGACACAGCCTATACTTTGCTTGAAAGTCCTTTAGGCCCTCAAGAGGCCATAAAAATCACATTGAAAGATTCAGAACTCATATGGAACATCCTTGCCAAAGACCCTTCTGGAGGCACTGTGAGCTTTGAAAATATCCAATTTACCGGCATTAAGCAAATTCACATCCAAGGCGATGGCACTGTAGAAATTTATAGATAATCCTTGCCACTTATATGTCTGTATCTATACATGTAATTTCTGCGCAAGATCCTATTATTTTACATAGCTACGACTGGAACTATGGGGTCAGCCCTTTTGACGAACTGCTGCCTCATATGACCCACGCACCGGCCACACTTATTCTTAGTCTCTCATGGACCATGCTCTTGCCAGCGCGCTTTGAGCGTATGCTTCAGGCTTTGCGCGCCTACACGGCGCAGCGTCCATGGCATCGCTTTGTTTTTCTTGCCAACATGCAGCAAGAAAAAGCACTTTTTGATACCCATCACCTACACAGTCTCTTTTGTCCACATAATGCTTTTTTAGATGAGCGCCTATATTTTCCCATGGAAAGAGAGCAACAGTGGCAAGCTCTCATCAATGCACGCAGAAAACGTTTTAAACGCATACATTTGGTGCAAGAACTCAGCTCTTGCTGTTTCATTACCTACGCCACCCCCGATGATGACCTCGCCTATGATGCTGAGCTCTTTCGTGATATCCCACACCTTCATCGTCCGCAATATCAAGGCACAAGTATACAACAGTGCTTTAACACGGAGCAGTTACGCGAATATTATGCACGCAGCGCCTGCGGCCTTATTTTATCCGATATGGAAGGGGGCTGTTTTTCCGCCGCAGAATATTTGCTTTGCGGTTTGCCTGTGGTGTCTACTCCCAATGTGGGCGGCAGGAATGTATTTTTCCACAATGATTATACCTATTATTGCCATGCCAATACCCATGGGGTACGCCTAGCTGTGGAAGCTGCGCAAACATGCACACTGTCCCCGCAGGAAATCCGTAAAACCTGCTTAGAACGCATGGTGTATTTTCGCATAAAATACATGGAAATGCTGTATGCAGAGGCGGCTGTACACGGTCATGCCAGTACCTTTCACTGTAAATTTGAAGAAATTTTTAGTAATAAGATGATTACCCATTACCCTAGCATAGAAGATGCCATACAGCATTTACACACTTTAGGCATTTGTGATTCCGTGAAGCCACATAGGCTATCATGAATAATGAGCAGAGAAATGCTATTCCAAAAAGACGAAGTGAAGGAAAGAGTAAGCATTACAAAGCGGTAAAAACAGCGTGCATGGGCGCAAAATCCGCACATGCTTTGGCATTATACCTATGCCAAAGGGAGTTTTGCCCTCCTGCATCCTGCGCCTCAACATGGGAAGTGCATACACAAATACAAGCCTCTTGTGCTGATAAGAGCCCGTCGGCAGTCTCCACAGCCACAGCACCTTGTGGAAAATACATATTTTTTTGTCCAAGCACCGTCTGCAAAGCTCGCCCATAGCCCGCATGATCGCCTTTGGCCACATTACAAGCCATAAGCTCGGCCACCACCTGATGTTCACGCATGGCTTCTAAATGTAAAAGCATGACCTTGGTTTGCCGAGGTACCACATCTTCCTGTCCCCAAGCCACATGGGCAAGGTTTTCATCCATATGCTCACGTGCCACAAACAGAGGCTTCATGTCTTTTTGGATAATGACATGCGCATCTAAATACAAAGCTGTGGAAAGCTCCCAAAAAATATTGGCCAATTGCAAAGTTAAAATACCCGCAATATCTTGCGGCGTGGTCTCTTCTTTTTGGCTATCCACGCCATAGACGTGCACGGTGAGAGTTTCCTCGCTTAAGGCTTGCAAAGCACATTCTTGCTCATGTGTTAAGCCAATGCTTAAAATATGCACCTGATATTTTTGCGAAGCATCTCTATGCAATCTCAAAGAGTACACAGCCACAAAAGTGGCCAGTGCTGTGTTTTTTTCCGTAACAAAGAGAATATGACGCGTATGTTCCATAAAGCTATGCTCTACTTATGCGAAAGAATAGGCTCACAAAGCAGTACATCCCCTTGAAGGCGCAAAGGTTTGGCTTTAACTATACCACCACTGTGCTGCGCCGTAAGTGTCATTTGACAAGTGGCGTAATGCGCCTCCACACCTTTATACAAGGTGGGAGTGTTCATACTGTGTGCATCCACAAGTTCCGTACCTGTAGAGCCAGAAGAAGCAGAATCAGAAGAACCGGCACCATCCAATACAACACTCAGCTCCTTTTGCTGTAAAAGGCGCTGTAAGAAATCCTGTTGCTGCGCCTCGATCTGTTGACGCACTCGTGCAGCTCTTTCCATTTTTTGTGCATGAGGTACTTGATCCGTAAATTTTTCTGCCGCTGTGCCGGGGCGTATGGAATACGGAAAAACATGAGCATAGGTTAAGCCCAGCTCTTCAACAAGGCGTAACGTTTCTTGCACATCTTCTTCGCGCTCACCGGCAAAGCCCATGAGAATATCTGCCCCAATACCCATGAGCGGCCATGCTTCACGCAATGTTTGCACATTTTTTTGCAAAGCAGGTATTTTATAATGGCCGCGCCCCATGCGCTTTAAGACCGCCGCGGAGCCATGTTGCAAAGAAAGATGCACATGCGCACAAAGCAAAGTGGAAGAAGTCAAAACCTCCAATCCCTTTTCGCTCAATTGACTGGGCTCCAATGAAGAAATACGCAAACGCGCTTTGCCCTGCCATGCGCCGGCTAAATGCTTTTCCAATAGGCTGACAAGATCCCAAAAATCTTTTACGGGGGTAGAGAGCTGATGAGAGTCTTGCAGCGTTAAATCCCGCCCATATTGGTGCAAGTTAATACCGGAGAGCATGATTTCACTGTGCCCAGCTTGTAAAAGGCGCTGTGCTTCGTCCACAATTTCCATGGGCGGGCGCGAAATACTTTTGCCGCGCACCAAGGGAACAATGCAATAGGTGCATCCATGGGAACAACCGTCTTGTACCTTGAGCACAGGACGTGCTCGGCGAAAACTTTTGATGGAAAAACCTTTTTCTCCAAAAGGATTTACCCATTCTGGTATGGATAAGGATGAAAAGCTCTCGCAAGAAGAAGCCTGAGAGGTAAAAAAATCCTGCCCGCCCCACAAGGCCGGATTCTGCATAAGAAGAGCCTTGGCCTTGGGAGGAATGAGCACATCAAAATACGAGTTTTTTTGCTGTAAAGACCACGTTTTTGCCACCAAAGGCGCTGCGCAGCCTGTAAGGATGCGCAAACAGGGACGAGGCAGCTGAGCTTGAAGTTCTTCAGAGCCCTGTACTACCGAGGCGTGCACATTATGCGAAACTTGTACGCTGTGCGCTGAAGCGGGCGTACTTTCCCCTTGTGTTTCCACAGTATTTTGGCGCTGTAAGCGATACAAGGCATGCCTTGTATCCCTTTCGCCGCGTGCGGTAATGGCACAAGAATTAACTAAAAATACCTGAGGGTTTTCGTCAAGGGAGACTTCTTCACCGCCAAGAGCTGTCCAGGCTTCGCGAATGGCCTGACTTTCATACTGATTAATTTTACACCCGAGGGTAACAATATGAAAAGTCCAATGAGTAGGAAATAACATCACAGCGAGTCGAAGCGTTAGCCAGCTACCCTTTTGCTTCCTAAAAATTTCACAGAAACAATTTCATAGGTAACGCGACCGCGAGGAATTTCCACAGAAACTTCATCGCCCTCTTCTTTACCAAGCAAAGCCTTGCCCACAGGGGACAAAACAGAAATGGAGCCATTGGCAAAATTAGCTTCATCTGGGCCAAGCAAGGTGAAGTGTTTTACCTCGCCAGTGTCCACATCTTCCACTTCCACCGTGGCACCAAAAATAACCTTATCGCTTTCAAGGCTATCTAGGTCGATAATTTGAAACAAGCCCATGCGCGATTCAATGTAGGAAATGCGGGCTTCTGTCATGCCTTGGCGCTCACGCGCAGCATCATAACCGGCATTTTCTTTTAAGTCGCCTTCTTCACGTGCCTCTTTAATGGCTTGAATAATTTGAGGCCTTTCACTTTTAAGACGCTCAAGCTCATTTTCAAGCTGAGTATAGCCTTCTTTGGAAATAGGAATATTCATGCTCTTTCCTTCTTTATGATGAAAAAAAGTACGCCCCTTGCCAAAACAACGAAGCGTACATACCATTAACCAATGGTTAAATAACCTTATGGGTAAAGAGCGCTTACGTCAAGAAAAATTTGCCATTGCATTGTCACACTATTATGCGTACAAGAGTAAAACTCTTTGGAAAATAAACCATAATACGCATTTTCACCAAGCGTATGCCTTATGGTTACACCTCCATATTTTTGTTCTTATGTTGTGTTCATGTTTTTTTACTCCACTTTTGACATACTTAGTATACATACCTAAGCCGGATTGTACTTTATGAAACAGTATTTGCGTCACCTTGGTCCCTTGCTTATTTCCTGTATTTTTGTGGGTGCTATGTACCTTTTATACCAAAAATTACAATCTTACAGCCTTGATCAAATACGCGAAGCCCTCATACAAATCCCTCACTGGCGCCTGCTTGCCTCCGTGGCTCTTATGTTACTTAATTATGTTATACTTGTAGGTTACGACTGGCTTGCCTTACTTGCCATCAATAAACCTCTTTCTTTACAACGCGTCTCCTTAGTGTCCTTTATAGGGCAAACAGTAAGCTATAATTTTGGAGCCTTACTTGGCGGCACCACAGTTCGGTATAGGTTTTACGCCACTTGGGGCTTTTCTGTGGCCGATATTGTGCGCCTTGTACTGATGCTTGCCGTCACTTTTTGGGTGGGCGCCCTTGGTCTATGCGGCTTAGTCTTTATGATTTCACCGCCCATTATACCAGAAGAATTTTTACACGCCTTTCCCATCAAAGATATACGTCTTTTAGGTGCCTTACTTTTTTCCCTAGCCATAGTGTACTTTATTGCTTGCCACTTTGTTCGTAAAACCATCACCCTTTTTGGTAAAGAATTTTCTTTCCCTCCCCTTAAAGTGGCCTTAATGCAAGCCTTTGTGGCAGGTATTGACCTTATTGTGGCTGCAGGCTGTATGTATGTGCTCTTTTCACCGGAACTTGGCGTAAGCTTTGGACAATTCTTACCAAGTTATCTCATGGCACAAGTGGCTGTGGTGCTTACACATATACCCGGCGGTGTGGGCGTTTTTGAGCTGGTTATCTTACACCTTACCCAAACTGCCAATGAACAAATGGTCATTGCTGTGGTGCTGTGTTTTCGTATTATCTACTTTATCTTGCCCTTGCTCATGGCAGCTGTGCTTTTAGCCATTTACGAAGTACGTCAAAATAAAGGCGTTTTACGTGATGCAGGGCGCTGGCTTTCCGTACTATCACACAGTATCAATGCACGCATTACCTTTGGCGTGGGTTCCTTATTCCTCCTCTTTACGGCCTTACCTGTATGGCATAGGGGACATTTATTCCTGTCCATCAACTGGTCCCACTCCATGGCTTTATTTTTACACGCCCTATGTGCTCTCTCAGGCTGTATGCTGCTTTTTCTAGCCTATGGACTAGAGATTCGCCAACATAAAGCCTGGCGCTATACTTTATTTTTTGCTGTTCTTGGAAGTGTTTGCGCCATACTAAAAGGCATTCATCTAGTGGCAGTTATCATGCTTTGTTTGCTCTTATTTTCTGTATTTGCAGGACGAGGACGTTTTTATCGTAAATCTTTCTTTTGGGAAAACCCCTTCCCCATGTCTTGGCTTGCCCCTTCATGGTTAGTGCTGGCAGGGTGCTTGCTTTTGGCCTACTTACTTGGCAAAGGTCAGCCCTATTTTTGGTCATGGGGGGAGAGCGTAGGTGCAGCGGCTAATTTACACACGCTTGTCTTTGTATACGCTCTATTGTTTGCCATTTGGATATGGCGCATTTTACGCCGACGCAAAGCATAAAAGCGAAGCGATTTCTTGTGTTAAAAAAACCTCTTCTACGCATGGTAGAAGAGGTTTTTCAATTACTATGTAGTCGACACTGAAAAACAACTTAACTATCAGTAAAAATAGAACTTATA
>CAYJHH010000076.1:0-14622 GCA_964369995.1 uncultured Desulfovibrionaceae bacterium | reverse complement strand
CGGAGAGGCAATCTGCCTCATGTTGTGAACTTTGTCAACAACTTTTTTTCTTTTTGCAAATTTTATTTTCGCTGCACTTTCGCGCTCCGCTGTTTTGCTTCAGCACCGCTTTTCAAGTTTCCTCAATCAGCGGAAGAGCTTTATGCCCTAAGCTGTGACGCTTTGTCAACAGCTTTTTTAAAAACTTTTTACAAAGCCGCATTTAACTTGCCACCCTTTCGAGCTGCGCTGTTTGCCTCAGCGCGAAAAGGAAAATGCCCCAAGACGTCCCTTTGGTCAAGCTCTTTTTTAATTTTTTTGTAATTTTTTTGTGACCTAAAATTCATATTGTTAAAATCCAAAGAGTTGCACATGCTATTATGACATTGTGGTGACAATTATACCCTTTGTGTTTTTTGCAAAATATCGTTTAAAAGCATCTCATGCTCACTTAAACGTATACGCTCATACTCTTCATGTGAGTATTTTGTCTGTAATTTAAACAAATTAGACCAAATTGACATGCGCGACACAAGATCAGATGAAGCCGAATTTCCGGATTTACGCATATGCCCCACGCATAAATGCCCTTGATAAATGGGCCATTGCCCTTGCAATGCTAAACGTATGTCATGTTCTAAGTCGTCGAATTGACTAGGTGAAAAGCGTAAATCAAAATGCCCTATGGTATCCAATGCTTTGCGCCTAAATAGGTGGCAGCACCCTGTTACAGAAACACAAGGACGCATATAGGAAAAAGTACTATACCCCATATTCTCCCCTTGTAGGTTAGAAATGGAGAAGCGTTGAATGTGTCCGGGTTCAGCGCCATTTTCACCGCCTTGCATACATCCAAGTACACCACCGGCGCGCAAATGGATATCCGCACTTTGCACAAGTTGCGAATTATCATGGTTCACCACGCGGCATCCGTATACTGGATGATCAGGATAAGCCTGCATGGCAGTTCCAAACAAGCGCAACCAATCCTTAGGCACCTCGGCGTCATCGTCTAAATAAGCTACCCAGTCACAATGCTGCGTTTGGGGCATACTTAAAAGCCAATTACGCGCAGCAGGGGCGCCGATATTGCACGGGGCGCGAAAGCTTTCCATACGTGAGCCCAGTCTATCTTGCCATGCGGCAATGACTTCAGGACTTGCATCGGTACACCCATTATCAAAGACAACGATGCGCGCATCTCCAAAGTCTGAATCAGCAACAGACTTTAATGACAAATCTAAACATTCGGCTTTATTCCACGTATAAAGTAAGATGGCGCCGGCGCCCTGCGGTAACTCTCCCGGTAAATCGCGTCCGTGAACAATATCAAAAAGTTTTAAATATAAAGACACATGCCATGGGCATTGTTCTAAAACCACTTTCCATTGCGCCACCGCTTCCTCGCGTTGTCCTATTTTATGGAAAGCATCGCCCAACCTCTCGCGCCATACTTGGGAGGGAAAAGCTCGCAATGCTGTGGTATAATGTTTGATGGCTTTATCAAAATCACCCAAGGCAAAGCAGGCATCGCCAAGCAAACCCTGCTGCACAGCCTTAGGTATGTTTGTATTTCCGGAAAGCCATCGCACAAGCCATGCGCATTCTCCTTCCACATGCGCCAAAACCACGCCACTACGCACCCAAAAAAGACTTTCCGGCTCTTTTTTGCACTTCATTTCAAGGTAGTGCAAAACTGGCTTACGATCTTGCAGGCGCATAAGCGCTTGATATTCTGTTATATCATGCGGAATTTTTACCTTACTGATAAATTTGGCAAAAGAAAGGACTTGCGGTGAGCATAATGGCGAAAGACCATGCACTTGCAAAACATTATTGGCGGCATTGGCATTGAGCACATCATCCTGCCATACGGCAAGAAGCATTTGCCCAGCCAATAAAAAAAGCTTTTGTACCTGATCTTGAGGGCAGTTTTGCGCGTGACTTAAGGCCTCTTCGGCTAAGGTTCCAAGCTGCAATTGCCCTACACTGCCTTGTAAAAGAGGTTGTATTACCTCTATGGGATAGTCATGCCAAGAGAAAGTCACGCGGCCTCCAATGTACTATAATAACCGATAGATAGATCCTCATCATCAAATATATTTCAACTTGACAAGAAAGGAAAATTTGAGAAAATACAACAGCTTTTAGATAATAAGCAAGTGACAATATTTCATAAAACGCAGTAAAGTGCAAGGGGCTTTGATTGACAACACAGCTCTGTACCACAGAGGAGTTTTCCATGGTAAAAATTTCCATCATTATCCCAGTTTGGAATTTATGGCACATGACAAAAGATTGCCTAGAAAGCATTGCTCAAAGCTGCGCTAAAGATGAAATCCTCGATAGTATAGAAGTTATTGTGGTAGATAATCATTCCACCGATACAACCTGCACCGCTCTTGCCCCTACCCTCACAGCACTTTTTGGCAAGCAAGGCCATGTTATTACCCATGCGGAAAACTTAGGCTTTGCCAAAGCCTGCAATGCAGGTGCTCACAAAGCTAAAGCGCCTTTGCTTTTTTTCCTTAATAACGACACGGTGATGACAGAAAATTGCTTGCCCCCACTCATGCAAGCCTTAGAGCGCAACCAAAATCTTGGCATTGTGGGGCCATTACTGCTCTACCCTGGCAACAAAATACAACACGCCGGCATTGCTTTTAGCCCTACACTGGAGCTAGTGCATGCGCACCATCTTATTCCCGCGGCCTCTATTTTGGCTTCCAAGCAGCGTTTTTGGCAGGCTATCACCGGCGCAGCCATGCTTATGCCGGCAAAAATATTTAAAGAATGCGAAGGATTTCATGAAGGATACATAAATGGCTTTGAGGATTTAGACCTTTGCGCCATGGTACGTCAAAAAGGCTTTAAACTCACTGTGATACATAAAAGTATTCTCTACCACCACACCAGCCAAACCCCGGGACGTTTTGCCAATGACAGTGCCAATTCCGCTCTTTTAGGCAAACGCTGCGCAGGCTATTTTAGGCCTGATTTACATAAAATAGCCTTGGAAGCCGGCCTTGAACCACAACTCAGTCCAGACTTAGAGCTGTATATAAGCCTCAGTCACGCCAAGGAAAAAGCCCTTAATCTTGTATTTTCACAAAATTTTCATGAAGAGCGCTGCAAAAACCGCCTTGATGCAGAACCGTATTGGTTAAGCGGCTATGAATTGCTCGGCACGTATTATGAGCACAACGGGCGCTGGAATGACGCTTTAGATGTACGCCTACAGCAAGCAAGGCTCGCCCCCTTAAAAGAGCATTTTGGCTCTTTGGCCTTTTGTGCCGCCAATTGTAAAGCCTCAGATCTTGTGGAGCATGGCAAGCAATGCTTGGTGGATGTTATACAAAAAACAAAGGACATGAACGCTCTACAACATAAAGCCACAAGCTTAAAAAATTGGGCGCTACAAAATGACGATCCAGAATTGGCACAAATTTTTGAACGATGGTTAGAAAAATATACGATATAACTCTCTGGAGATAATATGAAATATTGGCTTTTTAAAAGTGAAAGAGAATGCTTTTCGTGGCAAGATTTACAAGATGCGCCAGAGCAAACAAGCTCCTGGGACGGCGTGCGTAACTATCAAGCGCGTAACTTTATGCGTGCCATGAGAAAAGGCGATCAGGGCTTTTTTTACCATAGCGGAAAAAACCCAGAGATTACCGGCATTGTTGAAATAACTCGAGAAGCTTACCCTGACCATACCGCCTGGCAAGAGGGCAATGATCATTTTGATCCACGCTCCACGCCAGACCACCCCCTTTGGGATATGGTGGACGTGCGTTTTATGCAAAGCTTTGAGCCGCCCATATCTCGTGCTGACTTACGTGAAGAACCAGAACTTGCTCATATGGAACTTATGAAAAAAGGCTCTCGTCTTTCTGTACAAGAAGTAAGTCCAGAAGCTTTTGCACACATAATATCCATGATGGCAGAGAGAAATAAATAATCGCCGACATATATTTTATCATGTAAAACAGCGCTTACCCTTTCATTTTTAGTGAAAAAAACAAGACATGTCTTATGTCTACAGACCATTGACAAAGTATAAGGTTAAAAAACTCTACGTAAAAAGATGACCAAACATTAAATTTTATTTTTTCATCTTTTAAAAATGTGCCAAAATCATACACTGTAGAATTTTACATTGTGATAAAAATGCCTTTCATAAAGATAAGATGTTGATGCAATGAAAGTTTTTTGGAAAGGGGGTCTGGGGGAAGAACCTTTTCTTCAGAAAAGGTTTTCCCTCAGGAGACTTTGTCAGCACTCTGAAGACATGTCTTATGTCTAGCTTAGCGCCATACACAATAAGCCGGCATTGCTTTGCGTACGATTCTTATGGAGGGTAGTTGAAGTGGGCGTACCTTTTTGAAAAATGTGTAAAAACCAATATTAAGTATCAACTATATGGGCGCAGTATATACGGAGAAACAATGTCGCATCAAGCACTGGCCAATGATTTTGAAAGCCTTTTAGGTAAGGAAAATGTTTTTTCTTCCGAAGCAGACAGGCAAAGCTATGCTTATGACTCTGCCGCATTGGAACATGTCATCCCTTCCTTAGTGGTACGCCCCACCACAGCGGAAGCTTTGGGCGCCACAGTAAAAAAACTTTATGCGTATGGCATCCCCATGACAGTACGTGGCGCTGGCACCAACCTTTCCGGCGGCACTATTCCTGATAGCCCTGAAAATGTGGTCATTCTCACCAATGCTTTAACAAAAATTATAGAAATTAACCGTGAAGACCTCTACGCCATTGTGGAACCCGGTGTGGTTACAGCACATTTTGCCGCAGAGGTGGCCAAAGCCGGTCTCTTTTATCCTCCAGATCCCGGTTCGCAAGCTGTTTCCACCATGGGGGGAAATATAGCTGAAAATGCCGGCGGTTTACGCGGCCTTAAATACGGCGTCACCAAGGACTACCTCATGGGTATTGACTTTTTTGATGCCACAGGTGAGCGCGTCACGTCCGGTTCTCGCACGGTTAAATGCGTCACCGGCTATAATCTTGCCGGCCTTATGATTCAATCTGAAGGAACGCTAGGCATTATTTCCAAAGCCATCATGAAACTTATCCCCCCGCCCAAAGCCAGCAAGGCGCTTATGGCTGTGTTTCATTCCATGCACCACGCTGCCGAGGCTGTGGCTGGCATCATTGCTGCCCACGTAATGCCTTGCACTTTAGAATTTCTTGATAATAACACCCTTGTGCATGTGGATGAGTATACCAAAACCGGCCTTCCCCGTGACGCAGCGGCCATCTTACTTATAGAAGTGGATGGTCACCCCGCCCAAGTGGCAGACGAAGCCGCCCTAGTGGAAAAAGTGCTTAAGCAATGTAAAGCTGCCCAAATTCATGTGGCCAAAGACGCCGCAGAAAAAAACAAACTTTGGGAAGCTCGCCGCATGGCTTTGCCCGCACTTGCCCGCTGTAAACCCACCACGGTGCTGGAAGATGCCACCGTCCCCCGTTCTAAAATTCCTGCCATGATGCAAGAGCTACAGCGTATTTCCACCAAGTACAAAGTAGAAATCGGCACCTTTGGTCATGCCGGCGACGGGAATTTGCACCCCACCATTTTATGCGATAAACGCGATGTAGAAGAATTTCACCGCGTAGAAGCTGCCGTGGATGAAATTTTTGACGCGGCTTTACATCTTGGAGGTACCCTTTCCGGAGAGCATGGCATAGGTACGGCCAAGGCCAAATGGTTAGAAAAAGAAACCTCCAAAGGCACCATTTTGTTCTCACGCCGTTTGCGCAAAGCCCTTGACCCCAAAGGCTTACTCAACCCCACCAAGCTTGTAAACATATGGGAATAACAGGAATAAGGGGAATAAAGGGCATATAATGTCAGATTTATCGCGTTTAGCAAAGCAACTTATGCATCTGGATGATCGCATTATCGCTTGTATGAAGTGCGGTCTTTGTCAGGCCGTATGCCCCATTTTTGGCGCTTCCATGATGGAAGCGGATGTGGCGCGTGGCAAATTGGCCTTGCTGAATAACCTTGCCCATCAACTCATTGATGATCCCGAAGCCGTGGCCCATAAATTAAGCCGATGTTTACTGTGTGGCTCTTGCCAAGCTCATTGCCCTTCCGGCGTGCATATTATGGATATTTTTTTGCAAGCACGTGAAATTATTTTTATTTACATTGGTTTGCATCCCCTAAAGAAATTTATTTTCCGCACCCTGCTGGCAAAGCCCACAGTCTTTAACCTTGCTGTGCGTATGGGCATTCCATGCCAATCCTTGCTTTTTCGTCAAACTTTTAACGCACAAAAAACCTGTCGCGCGCCGCTTTTAAGTACCATCATGGGTAAACGCTTTATCCGCCCCTTGGCTCAAAAACCTTTGCATGCCACGCAAGGGGAAGTAAATACCCCTGCGGGTAAGAGTGCACTTAAAGTGGCTTTCTTTCCCGGTTGTCTGGGGGATAAAATGTATACAGACATGAGCGAAGCCTGCCTTAAAGTATTGCATCATCATGGCGTGGGGATTTATATGCCCAAAGGGCTTACATGTTGTGGTATTCCTGCCATGACTTGCGGCGATATCATAGGCATGCTTGCCCAAAGCAAAGTGAACCTTGCCGCCCTTGCCAAGGAAAACTTTGACTACCTCATTAGTCCTTGCGGTTCTTGCACGGCCACCATCAAGGAATACTGGCCGCGCTACGCCACTCGCATGAAGCCCGAAGAAAGGCATTTGGTGGCTGAAATAGCACCTAAAGCTATGGATATCAGTGCTTTTCTTGTGAACATATTGGGTATTACTCTGCAAAACCATGCCCCCACAAGCAAGGTCACTCACGTCACCTACCATGAGCCTTGTCACCTGAAAAAATCTCTGGGAGTAAGCGCACAACCTCGCATGGTGGCGCAGCTTAATCCCAAATACAGCCTTGTGGAAATGCAGCAAGCCGATGCCTGTTGCGGATGCGGCGGCTCATTCAACCTTTTCCATTACGATATTTCCGCCAAGATAGGACAGCGCAAACGCCAACATGTGGTGGATAGCGGCGCTGAAATTGTGGCAACAGCTTGCCCTGCATGTATGATGCAATTGGAAGATATGCTTTCGCAACACGGCGATGAGATACAAGTGAAACATTGCATTGAGCTGTATGCACAATCCCTACCCTAATTAATGAGAGTTACCATGAATCAACAAATACTTATGGAAATCTTTTGTGCCAAGGCCGCCGTGGTGGGAGCTAAGGTGATTACCGTGAAAAATGAAGACGAAGCGCTAGCCTATGTGCTTCACGTCACCGAAAATAAAAATCCTTGCGAAATGTTAGCAGACGAACCCGGCACAGAAAAAGGGCCGCTCACCGCCCATGGCATCCCCACACGTTTACAGCGCATCGTGACAGCCCCCGGCCTTGAGCCCACTTTATATGCCAAGCTTGAAATGGCATGCCAAGATAAAGGGTATATATGCATGGAGAAAGGTTTACGCCAGTATTTAGCCGGTGTCGATATAGGCTTTGGCACAGCAGAGTGTGCCGTGGCAGCCTCCGGCACCTGCCTTGTAAATTCAGACAGTGAAGAAAAACGCCTTGCCACCATGATAAGCGAAATTTGCATTCTTATGGTGAAAAAATCCAAAATTTACCCTGAACTCTTTGACATTACGCCTATATTACGTGAAATGCAGCAAAAACCCGGAGCGTATTCTGCTTTTATTTCCGGCCCTAGCCGCACGGCAGATATTGAACGTGTCCCCGCTGTGGGTGTGCACGGTCCCTTAGAACAGCATATTATTATTTTGGAGGATGCATAATGCATAATGCCCCCAAAAATGTAAGCCAATACAGCACAGAACTGGATAAAGCTTTAGATAACAGATTTTTACGCAACACCTTAGACAAATTTGCCGTGGCGTATAGAGCCAATCGTGAAAGCGTGTTTAAGCATGTGAATGCTCCGGAAATCATTAAAAAAATCGCCTGTACTAAAGACCATGTTGCGCAAAATTTAGAAAGCTTATACGAAACATTTAAGAAAAATGCCGAAGCCAAGGGCGTACAAGTGCATCGCGCTGCCACCGCCCAAGAAGCCAATGAAATCATTGCCCGCATTGCCCAAAAAGCCCATGTACAACGTGTGGCCAAATCCAAATCCATGACCAGTGAAGAGACGCAACTTAACGCCCATCTTGAGGCAGAAAATCTTCATGTGGATGAAACGGATTTGGGCGAATACATTATTCAATTGCGTGGAGAAGGCCCTTCACACATGGTTATGCCCGCCATTCACCTCTCACGCCATGAAGTGGCCCATGATTTTTCCAAAGTAACCGGAGAAAAAGAAGATCATGATGTGGATCATCTGGTGAAAGTGGCCCGTAAAACATTGCGCTCCAAATTCATGGAGGCAGACATGGGCATCACCGGTGCTAATTTTTGCGTGGTGGAAACCGGCGCCTTTGCCACCTGTACCAATGAGGGCAATGCTCGCCTTGTGTCCACATTGCCGCGCGTGCATGTGGCCATTGCCGGCCTTGATAAGCTCATACCCACCTTGGATGACGCCATGACAGCCTTACAAATTTTACCCCGCAATGCCACAGCACAATTGCTCACCACCTATGTTACATGGTTCACCGGCCCAGGAGAATGGAATGGCTCCCATAATCCAGACGAAAAAAAGGAAATGCACCTTGTACTTTTAGATAATGGTCGTAGCCAAATAGCCAAGGATGCACTATTCTCTCAAATATTTCGCTGTGTGCGCTGCGGCGCCTGTGCCAATGTATGCCCTGTATATCGCTTGGTGGGCGGTCATGGCATGGGCTATATTTATATTGGTGCCATTGGGCTTATTCTTACCTACTTTTTCCACGGCAAAGAAAAAGCCAAAGTGCTAGCACAAAACTGCGTAGCTTGCGAAGCTTGTAAAAATATCTGTGCTGGTGGCATTGATTTACCGCGCCTTATTCGTGAAATTCGTATGCGCCTCAACAAAGAAGAAGGCACGCCTGTGGAGGCCACCTTATTAAGTGCGGTGATGAAAAATCGTAGCCTCTTTCATAGCCTTTTAACATTTGCCAAATACGCCCAGCTTCCCGTCACAGGCGGTACAGAATATCAACGCCATTTGCCGCATATATTTTTTGGCAAGCATACATTTAAAGCCTTACCGGCCATTGCCAAAGAATCATTTCGCCAGCAATTTGAAAAAATACAGCCCAAACTTTCACAACCGCGTTTTAAAGTGGCGCTTTTTGCCGGCTGTGCGCAAGACTTTATCTACCCGCAACAGCTCAAAGCGGCGGTGGAGATTTTCTCCAAATACAATGTGGCGGTGGATTTTCCCCTGCAGCAAAGTTGTTGCGGCTTACCCTTAGAAATGATGGGACAAAGACACACCTCCGTGGCGGTGGCTAAGCAAAATATCATGGCTTTTGACGCCGAGCAATACGACGCCATTGTGACCCTGTGTGCCTCTTGCGCTTCGCATTTAAAGCATACTTATGAGGACATTGTGGGCCATGCCCCTACGATAGATGCCGCCACCAAAGCGCGCTGTATGGCCTTTGTGAATAAAATTATGGATTTTAGCTCCTTCATACATAATACCTTAGGGCTCGGCGCTGAAGATTTTACCAAGAGCCATGAAAAAGTCACCTATCATGCCTCATGTCACCTATGCCGCGGCCTTGGCGTCACCCAAGAGCCCCGCACGCTCATTGAACATGCCGCCACGTATATGCCCAGCAAGGAGGAAGATGTCTGTTGCGGCTTTGGCGGTTCTTATTCCATGAAATTCCCCGGAATTTCTAAAAATCTTTTGGAAATGAAACTCAACAATGCTCAAGACAGCGGCGCCTCGCGCTTGGTGGTGGATTGCCCAGGTTGTGTTATGCACATTGGCGGCGGCGCAGAAAAAACACAAAAGGGGCTTAAAGTAACGCATATAGCGGAACTTTTAGCTGAGAGAATACGTAAATAAGATTTGTGATATACGGCGCTTTTTTTGGGACAAATACGGCTATTAATGTTCAGAAATACTTGTCAATTCAATAATAAAAAATTTCACAAAATGGTAATTTTTCCCTTGCTCAGCTCACAAAACAAAGCTATAGCAATGTTCGCCGGTAGGAAATGATGCAGTGTTTTTCATGGCAAAATTATGACAATTTTTCATATATTTTAGCCCACAGAATAAAGCAAGAAGCATCAGAGTCCCCTTGTGATAACAGCTTTATTTTTAAGATTATTCTCGTTAACTCAAAATACTCCTAAAAAAGCCCCTCACAAAAGACCCTTAACCAAGTCTATACAAAAGCAATGTAAACACGCTGTATAGTTGATACTATTCACATACACATTTTTCACGCTTTCCCTAGACGCATTATTGACAACACGAGTTCCCATTAGTATTCTTCATTTGCATACTTTTTCACAAGCGGGACGATTTTTTTCTGTGGAGGAGAAGTTTCATGAACCAAGTAAAAAACACCCATATTCCTAAAGCTACCATTCAACGCATTGCTGTTTATATGCAAGTGCTCGAACACCTTGAGCAAGAAGGCGTAGAAGTTATCTCTTCTGACCCTTTAGCCAAAGCCTGCGATGTTAACGCTTCTCAGGTGCGTAAAGATCTTGCCTTTTTTGGAGAATTTGGTGTTCGTGGTGTAGGTTACTATGTAAAGGCACTCATTGCCTCCATTTCTGAAGCTCTTGGTATAGATCATCAATGGCGTATGGCACTTATTGGTGTGGGAAATATGGGACGCGCCATCTTAAACCATGGAGAATTTCGCAGCAAGGGTTTTCATATTGTAGGTGCCTTTGATTGTGACCCCTTTAAAATTGGGGAAAAAGTTAATAATCTTGAAGTTATGTGCACTAAACGCTTAAAAGAAAAAGTCGTAGAGCAGCACATTGAAATTGGCATTATTGCCACCCCGCCCGAAAGAGTGCAACGTGCTGCCGACCATTTAGTGGACGCAGGCATTCGTAGTATTTTAAACTTTGCACCCGCTCGCGTACGCGTACCCGACGGGGTAGTGGTAGAATATGTGGACTTTTTCCATCACCTCTACACCCTCACTTTCAAGCATACCCGCGCTTCTTAAAAAAACACACGCTACTTATGGGGGCGCGTAAGCACAAGCCAAGGCTTTGCAACGCGCCCTTTTTTATGGCCCCGCCACAAATTCCTTAGACTTTACAAAAAGCGCCATTGCCCTTATGCTGTGTCAGTATTTTGCGGGATTTAGCTTTTGTTTTCTGTATACTTTACGCATAAAGCTCTGCGCTGTATGCATGTATACAAGTAGATATTTTATATGCGAGGTTACTATGGATTTTAGCTCTTTAGTGAAAGAAGCACGCTCTTGCCGCCGTTTCTTGGAAAATGATAGAATAGGGGCAGAAGCTCTTGCTTGGCTTGTGGATTGTGCCAGAATTTGCCCGAGCGCACGCAATGCGCAAGTGTTACGCTATGTGGCAGCCCAAAGCAAAAATGCCTGCGACGCCATTTTTCCCCATACGCGTTGGGCAGGTATTTTAAAATGGGATGGCCCCATTGCCGGTGAGCGTCCCACAGGCTATATTGCCATTTTAAGCCCAGAAAAATCTACTAAATTAGTACATATGGATGTGGGCATTGCGGCGCAAACCATACAATTGGCGGCTCAAAGCAAGGGTATAGGATGCTGCATGCACGCTTCTTTTAATCCCAAAGAATGCGCAGAAATTTTTGAAGTGCCTGAAGGTATGGAAATTGCCCTTCTTTTGGGCCTTGGTATTGAAAAAGAGCGTCGCCTTGTGGCTGAAATGCCGGACGATGGCAGCTTCGCTTATTGGCGTGATGACGAAGGCGTACATTATGTACCTAAGCGCCCCTTAAATGAAGTGCTTTTACACACCATTTAGTTTTTACAAACACAATTTTGAGGGCAATCTATACCAGATTTGCCCTCTTTTTTACGAATAGAAGGTTTTATGTATAAAAAAGATTTTACTCTCCTACGCGAAGAAAGCGTTCAAGAAGTTTTTGGTACCGTGCGTCTTTGGAAGCACAATGCCACCGGTGCTGAGCTTTTATCCATCAGCAACAATGACGAAAATAAATGCTTTGGCGTTACCTTGCGCACGCCACCAGCCGACTCTTCTGGCGTGGCACACATTTTAGAACATTCTGTCCTTTGCGGCTCAGAAAAATTTCCCGTACGTGAGCCCTTTGTGGAATTGCTAAAAGGCTCCTTACAAACCTTTTTGAATGCTTTTACCTTTCCAGACAAAACATGTTACCCTGTGGCAAGCACCAATACACAAGATTTTTATAATCTTATTGATGTGTACATTGACGCCGTATTTCACCCGCGTATCTCCGAAGATATTTTCCGCCAAGAAGGCTGGCATGTGGAAGCTGAAAGTGCCGATGAGCCTTGGACATTTAAAGGCGTAGTCTATAATGAAATGAAAGGTGTGTACTCCTCACCAGACTCCATTTTGGCTGAGCAATCGCAACAATCCATGTTTCCTGACATGATTTACTCCCTCGATTCCGGCGGCCATCCACAAAGCATACTTACCTTAAGCTATGACGCTTTCAAAGATTTTCATACCTCCTATTATCACCCTTCCAATGCACGGTTTTTCTTTTGGGGCGATGATAATGAAGACCGCCGCTTAGACATTGTGGGTGCAGAACTTGCGCGCCATAAAGCTTTAGATGCCAGCAAAAAAGCCCCTTCAAGCATTCCCTTGCAAACTAAGCTTGATATGCCTCGCCATATTGAAGTGCCTTACGCCAGCAGTGAAGAAAACACCCAAGCCATGTTCACCGTAAACTGGCTGCTGTGCGAAACAGCCGATGTGACCAACGCCCTCACCTTGGAAATGCTCGAGCATATCCTCGAAGGCCTGCCAGGCTCCCCTTTGCGCAAAGCGCTCATTGAATCCGGCCTTGGCGAAGACACCACCGGCATTGGCCTTGAAAGCGATTTGCGTCAAATGTACTACTCTGTGGGGCTTAAAGGCGTGCGCCAGCGTGATTTACATGAAGCAGAAATGCTCATACACGAAACCCTAGCCGCCCTTGCCCACGACGGCATTCACCAAGACGCCATTGACGCCGCTGTTAATAGCGTAGAATTTAGCCTGCGCGAAAATAATTCCGGACGTTTCCCTCGCGGTTTGGCAGCCATGGTGCAAAGCCTTTCCACATGGTTGTATGATGGTGACCCCATAGCCTCATTGGCTTGGGAAGCTCCCCTTGCCAACATTAAAGAACGCCTTGCCAAGGGTGAAAAAGTATTTGAAAACTGCCTCAAAGAATGGTTCTTAAATAACGAACACCGTAGCACCGTGATTCTATTGCCCGATGCCACCCTCGAAGAGCGCCGCGCCGCTGAAGAAGTGGCACAATTGGCACGTATTCAAGCGGCATGCTCCCCTGAAGAGCGTGAAGAAGTGGTACAAGAAACCGAACGTCTGCGCGCTTTGCAAGAAGAAGCCGACTCCCCAGAAGCGCTTGCCACCATTCCTTGTGTGGGCGTAGAAGATTTACCGCTGAAAAATACCCCTCTCCCCATAGCCATTAAAGGCAGTGAGGCGCAGCGTTTCTTTGCCCATGACATTGATACCTCTGGTGTGGCCTATGTAAACCTCCTTTTACCCCTCAATGCCGTACCGCAACGCCTTATGCCCTTGGTGCCGCTTTTTGGACGCGCCCTCATAGAAATGGGTACCCAAGAGCATGACTTTGTGAGCATGGGTATGCGCATGGCCGCCAAAACTGGTGGTGTGGGCGCCTCCCCATACCTTTCCACGCATAGCAGCGGCACGCCGCTGGCCTATCTTTCTGTGGGCGGTAAAGCCGTACGCGATAAAGTCAGTGAGCTCTTTGATATTTTACACGAAGTCTTACTTAAACCTAACTTTGACCAACAAGAACGTTTTTGCCAAATGCTTTTGGAAGCCAAAGCTCGCCTTGAGCATGGCCTTGTGGCCGCCGGTCATAGCGCCGTCTCTTTGCGTATACGTGCAAGCCTAAGTACCACAGGCTGGCTCGAAGAGCTTACCAGCGGTATTACCTATCTTGAAAATGTTCGCACCCTTTGCGACACCGCACAAGAAAATTGGCCACAAGTTTTAGCAGACCTTCAAGAGCTTTACACTCTCATCGTCAATGGTACCACCTGCATGGTGGACAGTACCGGCGATACTGAAACCCTCAGTCTTGTGGAAGGTAAAGCATTACAATTAATGCAAACCCTCCCCAAGCGCCCAGTGACTCCTGCGCAGGATTGGTTATGCCCAGCCCTACCCCAAGCGCAAATATTCACCGCTCCAGCACAAATTAACTATGTGGGTAAGGGAGCCAATCTCTATGATCTTGGGTATACCTATCATGGTTCGGCGCAAGTTATCTTACGCCACTTACGCATGGGCTATTTATGGGAAAAAGTACGCGTGCAAGGCGGCGCTTACGGGGCATTCTGCTTGCTAGACCGCCTCAGCGGCTCCCTGGTTCAAGCCTCCTATCGTGACCCTGCCGTTAAAGGCACTTTAGCCACATACGATGCCACCGATGCCTATTTGCGCGCCTTTGAGCCCGACGCACGCACCCTTTCCGGTGCCATTGTGGGCGCCATTGG
>CAYJHH010000075.1:0-14806 GCA_964369995.1 uncultured Desulfovibrionaceae bacterium | reverse complement strand
CAACAACTTTTTTTTATTTTTTCAAAGTTTTTTTCAGCGTCTCTTGCGAAACTCTTGGCTGTTTTCTCAGCCGGCACCCGAAACATTTTCCGAAGCGCGGAGAGGCAATCTGCCTCATGTTGTGAACTTTGTCAACAACTTTTTTTTCTTTTTTTTCTGAAGCTTTGCAAGTAATTCTTGCGAGCTTCTTGGCTGTTTTCTCAGCCTGCGCCCCAGATTTCCGTAGTTACGTTTTCCGTAGCGCGGAGGGGCAATCTGCCTCAAGTCGCCGAGCTTGTCAACAACTTTTTTTCTTTTTGCAAATTTTATTTCCCGCACTTTCGTGCTCCGCTGTCTTGCTTCAGCACCGCTTTTTAAGTTCCCTTAGTCAGCGGAAGAGCTTTATGCCCTAAGCTGTGACGCCTTGTCAACAACTTATTTAAAAACTTTTTTCAAAGCCGCATTTAACTTGTCACCCTCTCGGGCTGCGCTGTTTGCCTCAGCGCCCCACCACACGGCGGAAGCGCAATATGGACGAAAGTCCCCTCTTGGTCAAGCACTATTTTCACATTTTTGTAACATTTTCTGTAAACATTTATTTTACAATATTATTTATTTTCGCGCAAAGAACACATTGTGGCTATTTGGACATAATGGTATAGATACATACAACTTTGAAGCTCCTTTGGAGAAAGCTTATACCCAATGAGGATATTATGGCTCAAAAGCTTTGTATTATCCATGCCAATTGTCAGGGCGATACCTTGCAATTCCTTTTGAAAAATACCCCTTCCTTTGCCAAGGAATACAGAATTCAAAAGTATACCAACTATCTGCAAGAAGATATGACACCTGAATTATTGCAGCAATGTCAGCTTTTTTTATATCAGCACCTAGGAAATCAATGGGGTGATTTAGCCACGCACAATTTGCTACAGCTTCTGCCTGCAGCAGCGCACACCCTTGAAATACCCAATATGTTCTTCAATGGCTATTGGCCTCTTTGGACCAATAAAACTTTTATGGCCTATGGTGATATATTTCTGGAAGACTTATGCGCGCGTGGTTTAGCCCCCAGAGAAGTTTTGCATTTGTATATGAAAGGCAAGCTTACCAGCATGTATGATGTGCAAGCTTTGCGCAAAGTATCGCGTAGCAAGGAAGAAACTAAAGAAAAAAATCTCCCCATTAAAACCTTAGACTTCATTGATACTCATTGGCAAAAGGAACAACTGTTTTATACAGTGAACCACCCCGCACCACAGCTTTCCTTATACGTGGCAGATAAAATTTTACAGCACCTTGGTCATGATGGCGTGGATACGGCGGCGCGTTTAGCTCTTATGAACCATGAAGAAGAATTCATCCAACCCATTCATCCTCAGATAAGCAGCCTCTACCAACTTTCCTTCGGGCAAGCTGAGCAACTGTACCCTGTATATGGGCAAAAGATGAATTTTCAAGAGTATGCCAATGCCTATATCCACTGTCGATTGCAAACGGGCTCAGACCGTATAGATGATTTTGTGGTTTATCTTCACCTTTTGGCTCAGCGAGAACAAAAACATGGCTCAAGCTAAACAATATCTAGTGGTACGCGCTTCCGGCGGTTTATCCAATCGCTTGCAAGCTCTTTTGGGAGGCATTGCCTTTTGCTTGCTCACGGGAAGAAGCCTGTGTGTGGACTGGCGTGATGGCTTATACTCTGATGACTTTAGTAATGTTTTTCCCTTATGGTTTCAAATTTTAGGTGTAGATGTGGTGAGCTGCCAAGAAGTGGAAAAGGCTTTTCACCATGGAGCCCTAGTGGCGCCTTCTTTTTGGGAGGAGTATTTATGCGAAGCCGTGGCGGTGGAATATCTCTTTAATGGAGATGACCACATGAGTGCGCAGGGGCGCGCAGATTCGTGCTATGACATTTCACAAAGTGATGTCCTAAGCAAGCATGAGCTTTTTCCTGACATACTGGTATATTGGGGGTGGGATTTACGCGTGACCACAGCCTTAAGCCATGCTTTACGCCAAAAATTTCCCCAGTGGAAGGACTTAAATGATACTGCCCTGGCGCGTGCTCTTTTGCAAAATCATATGCGGCCAACAGCGCCCATTCATGATGCCGTAGAAGAGTTTTACACCAAGCATTTCACGCGCCCTCCTGTGGGTATACATATTCGGCATAGTGACTTACAAAGTCCCCTACCTCGCATGTTAGAGAAATTAGCACAGGTGCATACAGGCGAAGATGAGCTTTTTTTGTGCACCGACAATGCCTTGGTGGAAAAAATGGTACGGCGAATTTATCCGCATTGTGTCATACGTGACAAAATTTTTCAGGGTGTTAATGTTCCTTTACATAGTTATGTGTCCGGCATTAGCAATGTGCAAAAAGGTTTTGACGCTGTGGTGGAAATGTTGCTTTTGGCCCGCTGTGCACATATTATTCATTATGCGCCTTCTTCTTTTGCGCGCATATCCATATTACAATCCCGCTTAAGCGCAGAAAATGTGCATGCCGTCACATAGCATGACCTCTACGTATGGCCGTATCAGCTGTAGCAAATGAAGCTATATAATGATGCACAGAGAAAAAGCCCACACGTCCCTTGCTTTTTTGTGAAAGGAATTTATATTTTTTTAAAGGTGTTTTCGAAAAAGAGCGTTTTATGCGCATAAGGATTATAAAGGTATGTGCCGTGATAGACATTGAAGCGAGACAAGGGCGCATACATTTACGTGCGCGAGTGCTTTTTATGGGTCAAGATATCTGCATATTGCTTGATGGTGGACAAAAACCCCATATGGGCGCGGCGTGCACGGTATTCTCCTCAGGACAAAGCGCCTATTGCTTGCCGGCGCACAGAGAAGACGAATTGGCGCATCGTGTGGCTAAACACATACATGACACCTTTGCTTGCACAGCCACCTGCCTTTGCGGTATACACGTTCCTAAGATTAGCAAGGATGAAATACAGGTAATCTCCGCCATGGTAGACAGACTGATTTTAGAGCTCACCTCAAAAATACAATTTTTTTTACGCAATCCCCTTCCTTAATCGTATCAAGTTTCTGTAACAAAACTTTTGAAAAAAATTATAGTGTTAAAGAAAAAAGCATCCTTGTATTTTTTCATACTTACTTTTCAAGAACAGCTTTTCTCTTTTAAAAACAGAATATTAAAATCCAAATAATATTCTGACTTAGCTAAATTTTGTACGCATATGCCAAAACAGTAAAAAGTTGTGCGTTCCATGGGCTTTACTTTTTCCCATTGGCGTCAGCCTGTGCTAACCTTTATTATATCAACAAATTATCGCATACTTTAACAGTAAAAAACCTTTTTGATAAAAATCGCCCTCCGTAACACTGAAGGGAAAAAGACGTAAAAAAAATTTGATTTTGCAAAGGATTTTTCTGTACTTCGCGCCTCAGATAGAGTAAGTATGGGTTGTGGGTTTTTTTACATTTCATAACTTATTGTTTCAATAAAGGAGTTTTCTATGAAACACATTCGTTCTGCTATCGTAGCTGTTGCAGTAATGTTGCTTATGTCTGCATCTGCACAAGCTTACCAAGGCGTTGGCATCCATCAAAAAGTAACTGACGGTATCTTGTACATGGTAGACCAATCTGGTTCTATGTACATGACACACAAAGCTACTGGCGTTGAAAAAATCGAAATGGCTAAGCAAGTTCTTTCTCGCTTAAACGCTAAGACCCCTCTTTTGGGTTACCAAGGCGCCCTTGCCCTTTTGAATCCTAACGCTGTTGCTGTTGCTCCTGCTGCTTGGGACCGCGCTGCATATGCTGGTCAAATCAATGACATCGCCAATGGTGGCAAAATCTACGGCCGTTTGACCCCAATGGGCAACAGCTTCTCTGGCGTTTCCAACGTTCTTTCCCAATTGCCTGGCAACACTGCCATGGTACTTGTGTCTGACGGTCATGAAAACCTCGGACCTATGGCTGTTCAATCCCTTCAAGCTTTGTACGCTGCTTATCCTGGCACCGTAATGCACTTCGTATCCGTAGCTGACACTGCTAAGGGTGAAGCTGTGTTGAAGCAACTTGCTGCCCTTAAGAGCAACTCCTTGCTCGTAGACGGCCGTGACATCATCAACACTCCTGAAGCTGCTAAAGCTTTCGTAAGCCAAGCTTTCTACATTCCTACCATTCCTTCTGAAAGCGTAGAAAGCCTCCGTTCTGTGTACTTCAACACTGCTAAGTACAACATCACCAAGGCTTCTGCTGAGCGTCTTGACCGCATGGCTGCTATCCTCATGACTCGTCCTGAACTTAAGATCTTCATCGAAGGTTTTGCTGACGTTCGTGGTAGCATTCCTTACAACAAGAACCTTGCTGACAACCGCGCTAAGGCTGTTAAAGCTTACCTCGTAAGCAAAGGCTGCAACGCTGACGCCATCGTATTGAAGGCTTTTGGTGAAAACCAATACTACCCAACTTTACAACTCAACCGTCGCGCTGACATCATGGTTGTATGGGACTAGTTCCATGGCCTGATAAAGCTTGGTTGAACGTTAAAGTTCGCTAGGTCTTTTAGGGGAAGCTTCGGCTTCCCCTTTTTTATTTTCACCTTTCAAGCCTACCTTCATCAGGCACATACGTGTTTAGGTGTGTGCCAAGTGCTAAATCCAAACACTATTATATTGATTAGTTGTGAATAAAATGGCACACTAACTAAATACTAGCATAAATTACAAAAAAGTTTTTTCCCTACTTGACGAAAGTAAAGTAAAGATTATTTTTCTGCAGTTTATGAAGTCATTGGCTACTCGCCTAAGCTAGCTATGATTTATGAGGTAATTATGTCCACGAAAATGGAATCACAAAAAAACGATTTTCTTTATACTATGTTGCAAAGCATGCAATTGCCCATTTCATGCTGGAATGCAAAAAATGAGCTCATTTATGCCTCTGAAAGCTTGCTGCAAATATTTAACTGCAAAAGTGTGGAGGAGTTTTTCGACAAACATCACACTTTCTCCCCAAAATATCAGCCTGATGGGACACTCTCTTCAGTAAGTCGTAAGCGCCTTATGCGCCAATCCTTACAAGAGGGTGCATCTTCCTTCATTTGGACGCATGTTTTGCCAGGAGGGCAAGAGTTTGTGGTGGCGTATAAAGTTAGCCAAACAACCTATGCAGGTGAGATTATCACCATCATGCAGCTTACAGAGTCACGCGACCTCATAAATTCCATAGAAAAGCAATTTGAAGCCAATAAACGCGCCAAAGCCATGATAGACGCCACTCCCATGGGTATTTGTTATTGGAGTAAAGACTTTCAATTGGTGGATTGTAATCAGGTTATGCTAGACTTGCTAAAAATCGAAAAGAAAGAAAGCTTTATAAGTGATTATAATCGCTATCGCCCTGACATACAGCCTGATGGACAAGACTCCAACAGCGCCGCTAAAGAGGCTTTGGCCATTGCCTATGAGCAAGGCACACATCAAGTTTATTGGACGCACACAGATTCTTTGGGCGAAAGTATTCCTGTTCTTGTGACAATCAAAAAGGTCAAAATGGGGGATGAGTATGTTATCATTGAATACACCCAAGACTTGCGTGAACTGCGAGCTAGCCAGCAAGAGACATTCGCAGCCATTGAGCGTAATCAAATTATGCTGGACACCATGCCCCTTGGAGCTAATTTTTGGAATAAAAATTTTCAGAATATAGCCTCAAATATGGCAGCCGCCAAGCTCTTTGACTTGAAGAACTCCGAAGAATATCTGGAACAATTTTTCAACCTCTCTCCGGAATTTCAGCCCGATGGCAAATCATCGGCTACGGCAGCCCATGAATATATCCAACTTGCCTTTGATACTGGCCATTGCAAATTTGAATGGTTGCATCAAAAACCCAATGGAACGCCCATTCCTTGTGAAGTAACACTTATTCGCCAACAATACTTAGGTGAAGATATAGTTCTTGGCTATACGCAAGACTTACGGGAACTTAAAGCTAGCCAAAAACTAGCGCAAGAAGCGGAAGAACGTAGTACTGTTATTTTAGAGACCATGCCTTTATCCGTGGCTTTTTGGAATGAAGAATGCGAGCTCTTTTACTGCAATACAGCAGCTATGAAGCTGTTTAAACTGGATAATGAAGAGCTAGCTTTAACACGCTTTAAAGAGCTTTCGCCGGAATTTCAGCCTGATGGGCAAAGATCTGAGGACAAGACACAAGCCGTTATTGCCCATGTATTTAAACATGGGAATTTACGTTTTGAATGGTTGCACCAAGATTTGCAAGGAAATGCCATTCCTGTTGAAATTACCTTGGTACGCGCAAACTATCGCGGTGAAGATATTGCCGTGGCCTATTTGCGTGACCTTACGGAATTAAAAGCCAGTCAGGAAAAAGCAGAAGAGGCCATAGAACGCAATCAAACCATGCTGGATACCATGCCTCTATGTGCCAATTTCTGGAGTAGGGATTTAGTTAATTTGGCGTGTAATGCCGAAGCGCCACGATTGTTTGATCTTAAAAATCAACAAGAATATTTAGATAGATTCATGGAACTTTCCCCTGAGATACAGCCTTGCGGCGAAAAATCCGGCGATTTAGCCGTAAAAAATATTCATCAAGCTTTCAGTGAAGGTCGTACCACCTTTGAGTGGATGCATCAAAAACTTGATGGAACTCCCATGCCCTGCGAAATCACCTTAATTCGTAGCAACATTCGCGGCGAAGATGTGGTGGTGGGCTATACTCGAGACTTACGAGAAATCAAAGCTAGCCAAGCCCAAGCCGAAGAAGCCATAGAACGCAATCAAACCATGCTGGATACCATGCCACTGTGCGCTAATTTCTGGAGTAAAAATCTGGAGAACTTGGCATGCAATGCTGAAGCGCCACGCCTTTTTGAGCTTAAAGATGAGCAAGAATACTTGGATAGATTTTTTGAGCTTTCACCAGAATTGCAACCAAATGGTGAATCTTCTGCCAAGCTTGCTGCGCAAAACATTAAAATTGCTTTTGAAGAAGGGCAATGCATCTTTGAGTGGATGCATCAAAAGCTTGATGGCACCCCCATGCCTTGTGAAATCACTTTAATTCGCACTGAGCTTCGTGGCGAAGAGGTGGTGGCCGGCTTCACACGCGACTTACGCCAAATTAAGGCCAGCCAAGAACTTGCCCAAGAAGCCGAACATCGTAGTCAGCTCATGCTGGACTCCTTCCCCATGGGGGCAAATTTTTGGAGTGCAGAACTCGGATTGGTGGACTGCAATATGGAAGTGGCCAAGCTTTATGGCTACACAAGCAAAGAAGAATACATGGCAAACTTTGCCAAAGTATTGCCTAGCTTCCAGCCCGATGGCCGCCCCTCCATAGAAGTGGTCAGAGATTGGCTACAAAAAGCTTTACAATCAGGCCACGAGCGCTTTGAGTTTGAATGTGTTATGCCCCTTACGCAAGAGCCCATGCCTGTGGAGGTGACCATTGAGCGCATTTTACACAAAGGCGCCTTTGGAGCCATTTCCTATGTGCGTGATTTACGAGAATTTAAGGCTATGCTCAAAGAAATACATGCCGCCGAAGAAGACCTACGTAAAGCCAAAGACGTGGCAGAACAAAGCGCCAAGGCCAAGAGCGAATTTTTAGCCAATATGAGTCATGAAATTCGCACACCTATGAATGGTATTTTAGGCTTACTGCACTTACTTAACAGTACGCCCTTACAGGCTGACCAAAAAAATTATGTGCATAAAACCTTATTTTCTGCCAACAATTTACTGCGTATTATTAACGATATTTTAGATTTTTCAAAAATTGAAGCCGGTAAATTGGAAATTGAAGCCACTCCCTTTACCTTGGAGCAAATTTTCCGCGAAGTGTACGATTTATATGCCGTACCCAGCAAAGAAAAAGGACTACGTTTACACACAAATACCCATGATACCGGTACACAAATCCTCTTGGGAGATCCCTTACGTTTAAAGCAAATTCTCTTTAACCTTACCAGCAATGCCATTAAATTTACTCATGAAGGAAGCATTCATCTTGAGGTGGAAGCTTTAGAGTGCACACAAGACAGTGTTCAATGCCGTTTTTCTTGTAAGGACTCAGGTATTGGCCTTAGTCAAAGCCAAATGGACAGGCTCTTTTCGGCCTTCTCGCAGGCAGACTCTTCTGTCACTCGCAAGTATGGAGGCACAGGACTTGGTCTTGCCATATCTCAAAACCTTGCCCATATGATGCAAGGTGATATGTGGGTGGAAAGCGTTGAGGGAGAGGGGACGACCTTTTTCTTCACTGCTATCTTTGGCATAGGGCATGATGTGGTACAGCCAGAAGATACTGCGCAAAACAATGCACAAGGGCAAGAACAATTGGGCGTTGGGAATTTGCTCCTGGTGGAAGATAATGAAATTAATCAGCTCATTGCCGAAGAGCTCTTACGCAGTGTAGGCTATACGGTAGATACGGCTAACAATGGTCAAGAAGCCATAGACATGCTGCAAGCGAAAACATATGACCTCGTGCTTATGGATATTCAAATGCCGGTCATGGATGGGCTTACAGCCAGTAAAACCATACGTACCATGGATGCTTTTAAGCATATTCCCATTGTGGCCATGTCTGCTCACGCCATGACAGGCGATAAAGAAATCAGCCTTGCGCATGGTATGAATGACCACATTACCAAGCCTATTGTACCGGAAACGCTCTTTAGCGCTTTACAATACTGGCTTGGCGTAAGTCGTCAGCAAAAGAATGATGCGCTTGAAAAATAAACATATAATGTAAAATACGCGGAGGGAGAAGCCTTATAAAAAAGGCGCGTTGGACAGGGCATGTATTTTATTAAACAGTTGGAAAAGTGCACATTGCTTCGTTAGACTCGTTTTTTGCTCCAGTTACGTATGTCTTGATACGCGCCATCTGCAAAAAAACTTTTTCTTCCTCACACTTTACACTTTTTGAGCAGCCTGTAGTAACTTTATGTGAATAGACTTTTTTTGTCTTTTCTGAAATTTTAAGTTTTTCAACAGGCTGCTATGATGAAGCTTTAGGCGAAAAGGGGCTTTTGCAACGAGCTGTTAAATTGTCGCCTAAAGTATTTTTTTCAACTACCGATAAGTGAATACGTTAACTTGTTGGAAATCCAACCTGCGTTCTCAGCGTAAAAAACTCAAACGGCTTATGTATACCTAAGACAAAAGGTAGCTAGCTAGATTTTTTTGCTTTCTCGCATCTCACTATTTTTTGAAAAGCCTCACTAAAATTACGTTTTGCAACAGTCACTTAACAAAACATATAGCATTTTTTCAATACCTAGCAGGAAGCACGAGTATATACTTATTTGTAATATGCCTCTGGTATAGTTTGCTTTCTTAGGTTAAATCAGCATTTTTGAAAATCATACTATGTAATTATGCGTATTGTTTTTCGTTTTATATTCTTCAGGGATTATGTTTGTCTCCCAAATAATATGTGCATCAGGCTAGACGAAGACTAATAGTTAGTCGACACAGAAAAACAACTTAACTATCAGTAAAAATAGAACTTATAAATCAAATAACGGAATAAACATTGCCAGAAATAAACGTATGGAATACGTTTTCTGGCAACGTTTAGACATAAGAAATGCTTTTTTTAGATGTCGACTACTCAAGACATGCCCTTGGCATGGCTTGCCGCGCGTAAAATAAGCCGGAATTTACTTCCGGCGGCCCCGAAGGGGTATTTGGAGCAGGCGTGCCTTTCTTAAAAACGAGTGGAAATACGTTTTTAAGCATTAACTAACTAGTTAGGTAAAAAACTAAGAGGTTGTTATGAAATTCAAATTACTGGGGAAAATGTTACTGTATTTTTTGGTACCAATTACCATTGGCTTTACTGCATTAGGTATTCTTACGAGTACCATGTCGACAAATTCACTCGTTAAAATGGCAGATGAACAATTACTGGATTTAGCCAAAAAGCAGGCAAATGAGCTTGAATATGTAATAAAATATATCAACAACATTACAAAAACAGTAAGTGAATTATCAGAGGTGAAAACAGCTGTCTCTTTAGCTAATTTAAAACAATCAAATTCAGAATATTCTCCTGAATTTAAAAGTACGCAAAGCTATGTCAATCAATTATATACTCGATTAAATAATGATTTTAGTGACATATCTACCATATTGCTAACAGATAAAAACGGTACAATTATTTCCTCAATAAATGAAAATTTAATAGGAAATATTGTAGATTATGCAAGTACTAAAACAGTTCTTTCTTCTGGAAAAAATGCAAAGGAAGTTGTTGCGTCTTCCAAAGCTAAACACATGGAGCTTAGAATAACGTATCCTGTGTATGCAATCAATAACAATGGCGTTGCTGGAACAGTGATATTGACTGTTGACTTACAAGAATTGGCAAACAAAACAACGAGCACTGTAGAGCTATTCCCTTCAACTGATGTTTATTTGGTTGATGAAAAAGGTGTTTTGCTCATATCCGCTAAAAGTCCGGACTATATTGGCGAAAATTTGGCAACAGATAATGCTGTAAGTCCACTTTTAAAATATAAAACTGGGCAAGCCACTTACGAGTGGAAAGGTGTGGAGAAACTTGTATCTTATGCAGAGTTACCTTCTTTGGGCTGGGTTCTTGCAATTGGAACTTCTCAAGAAGACTTTTTAACTGACTCAAGAAATATTGTGTGGAATATTATTATCGGAAGTATAATAACCTTACTTATCATTGCTCTTATTATTTTCTTAGTAGTACGAAACATTGCGTATATAGTTGGAGTAATGTCTGTTTTTGCTCAAAGAGTTGCAGCGGGTAAATTTGAAATGAGTGATGAGCATACCAAAGCGTATCATGCTTTTCTAAAGCGTAAAGACGAGTTTTCTGTGCTTGCTGAAAATTTAGCCATTATGTCCGAAAGTTTAAAAAAGATGATTTCTGAATCCAACGAAAAGACTGAACAAGCCGAAAAATCCATGGCTAAAGCTCTAGAATCGGAAAAAATTGCTAAAGAAGCCACCGAAGAAGCAAAATTGGCAAGACGGCAAGGCTTGCTTGATGCTGCCCATCAACTTGAGGGTATCGTGAATAATATTGCCACTGCGTCCGAACAATTATCCGCCCAAATTGAAACTTCAACCAAAGGCTCAGAACAACAATCCACTCGTATGTCTGAAACGACACTTGCCATGGACGAGATGAATAATACCGTTTTAGAAGTTGCAAAAAATTCAACCTCCTCTTCTGAGCTTGCTGACAATACAAAACAAAAAGCAAATGAAGGTTCACAAATCACTAAAAAGTGTGAAAGTTCTATGAATCAAGTTAAAGAGCAATCTTTAAAGTTACGTGAAAATATGAGTAGCCTTGCCGAACAAGCAAACTCTATTGGCACGGTAATGGGTGTTATTTCCGATATAGCCGACCAAACAAACTTACTTGCTCTTAATGCCGCAATAGAAGCTGCCAGAGCAGGAGAAGCTGGACGTGGCTTTGCTGTGGTTGCCGATGAAGTAAGAAAACTTGCTGAAAAAACAATATCATCAACAGCCGATGTAGCAAATGCTATTAATGCTATTCAACAAAGCACGGAACTTAACGTAAAACAAGTGGACGCAGCTGTGCTTGCCATTGAAGAAGCAGCAGAGCTCACAATACAAAGTGGCAAAGCCTTACAAGGAATTGTCCTCATGGCAGAAAAAAGTTCTGACGGAATAAGAGCGATAGCCACAGCAAGTGAGGAGCAATCGGCAACATCTAATGAAATTTCTCATTCAATTTCTATGGTGAATGGTATTGCCAGTGAAACGACAAATGCCATGATTGAAGCGTCTCGCGCTGTAAATTCCTTAATTGAACAAACAAATCAATTAACTGTGCTTATTGAAAATTTAAAACATAGTTAGTCGACACTGAAAAACAACTTAACTACTCGTAAAAATAAAACTTTTACTTTTGACGCCGTAATAAACTTTGCCAGAAATTAACGTATGGAATACGTTTTCTGGCAAAGTTTAGACAACTGAAATACTTTTTTTCAGATGTCGACGACACAAGTCATGCCTGCGGCATGGCTTGCCGCCACGTAAAATAAGCCGGAATTTACTTCCGGCGTCCCCGAAAGGGGTATTTGTAGTGAGCGTGCCTTTCTTAAAAGCGTATGAAAATACGTTTTTAAGCATCGACTAGTTAAACAAATGTATTTAAACTGGCCGTGAGCCTGTGTTGCGGCAATACCCGCATTGCAAAGAGGCGTTTTCACTGCCATTAAAAAAGTTTTTTGAAAGGCTTAGGGGGAACTTTTCATGAGAAAAGTTCTCCCTTGTATAGACCTAGAATTCTGCGTGAACTGCGTCCTTCATTTTGCTTATGAAGAAGCCCCTTCAATGCTTTGCTGCTCCTTACGGGCTGCCAAAGCCATCAGACTATCTTTGAGCTGCACTTCCATGCCGGCTAACTCTTTTTCCACCTCAGCACGCTTCTGACGCCCTTCTTGGGCAATGCGTAAGGTTTCGTCAATGGTGGAAATAAGCTTACCGTGCACCTCACGTAAGGTTTCCACATCCACAATGGAGCGCTCCACTTCACGGGTGGTGGCCACCGCTGTTTGCTCTAACATGGCAGCATTTTTTCGCAATAAGTCATTGGTGGTATCCGCCACTTCTTTTTGTAAAGCGGCGGCACTGCGCTGGCCTTGCAAAGACAAAGCTAATACCATTTGATTTTTCCAAATGGGAATGGTGGTGAGCACAGAACTTTGAATTTTTTGCGCTAAAGCTCTATTATTGGACTGTATAAGACGAATTTGCGGCGCTGTTTGCACGGTAATGGTGCGAGAAATTTCCAAATCATGCAAGCGTCGCTCAAAGCGATTTATATGCTCTGCAAAATCGCGTACTTTTTGCGCATCCAAAGTATTGGTGGAAGCCTCAGCCTCGGCTTGTAAGCGTGGCAATTCCACGGTGCGCGCTTGCTCAAGCTTTATCTTACCTGCTTCAATATACACAGAAAGCTCTTGATGAAATTTTTCATTATGCTTATACAATTGCTCTAATACTTCGATATCATGCAATAAACCAACCATAGACGCGTCTAATTTTTGGCTAATAACAGCCACTTGTTCTGATAAGGTTTGAAATTTAACAAGTGTTTTTTCAGCAGCATTAAACAAAGAACCAATAACTGGCAATTTTTCAAAAAAACCCGGCTCTCTACCCACTTCTGTAATGTCAATATCTTTCACATTGGTAATAAGTGAGGTGAGCGTTTCGCCCACTTCCCCGGCGTCTTTAGCTTGCACGCGTGAAAGTAAATCATCAGAAAAACGCGAAATATCCTGCATAGTTTTGGTGCCATACGTCACATCGAGGGAAGGATCATCTAGCTTTATGCTTTTAGCCACTTCTTCCACGCTTTGTTGCGAAGCCATAGCCAATTCACTTTCGCTTACAGGCTGAATCTGAAGATTTTGGGGGGATTTGGAAGTATCCATAATAGACCTCATTTACAATTTTGTGTGGACTTTAGTCATCATCGTCGTCATCGTCATCGTCAAAGCGATCGTCATCGTCGTCATCATCATCATCATCGTCATCATCGTCGTCGTCATCATCAAAGCGATCGTCATCATCATCGTCATCGTCATCGTCATCATCCCTATCATAGCGATCATCGTCATCATCGTAACGGTCATCATCTCCACCAAAAGGACGATAATTTTTAGCCGCATTGACACCACGCTCCACTTCTCGCCTTACGGAGTTTACCCCTCTGTCCACTGTATTCACTCCTTCTTGAACCAAGGAGTGCACGCCATCAGCAATATCTTGAACGGGATTTGCTTTCACAGGCTGCGCGCATACAATGAGGGAAAAAGCGCAAAAGCTCGCAACTTTTACCCAAGTATATGTATTTGTATTCATTTCATTCCTCTTTAAAGCATACTACGTCTATGCGTAAAATAATTTTGATGTGATACCATAGAATTTCTCATCATTCTCTTTTCACAGATTGCTCTTTGCCCTCTCAAAAAGAGATTTAGCTCTTTACAACAAAAATATGTATACCAAGCTACAGCAAAATTCTTAAATTTTTATGAATATGCATTTTATAATTTAGCTAAAAATTTATTTTTTGCCGATACCGAAGAAAAATACTATACAACATTTTCTTTGGCAATGCTTTATATTTCAACAACCTCCACTTGACAGACTCTTTTATCCTAGCTATGTAAATGTATACATGTCACTTTATCACTATTCAAAGGATTTGCATTATGACTAAAGGTAACTTTATTTTTATGCTTTTTATGTTAGTGAGCCTAGGCCTGCCCTCCTTCGCACTCAGTGCTGCTGTCACTTTAGATGCTAGCAACCCCAGTTATACCAATGAGCGTTATGGCTTTAGCGTTTCCCTACCGCCAGGAAATTACAAAGCCAAAGAAAGCTCCGATGGTGATGGTGTTACCATTCGCGATGGTAAAGGCTTTACCCTTTACGCCTATGGCACCAAAAGTTTTGTGGTTTTTGAGAAGAGTTTTAATGATGCTGTGTTTGATATTAAAAAAGAATTTGATAGTATTGTGGAAACGGTCACACAGCCAGAAAACAACACCTTTTTTGTCACAGGGCTTAAAGGTAGCAATTTAATTCATGTAAAATGTATTTTAGGCGAGCATCATGCTAATATTTTACGTATCACGCATGGAAAAAGCGTCCACGACGAGTACGAACCTGTGTGCACCAAAGCTTTAGATAGCTTTAAATAGTAATTTTCATATGATTAAAAAACTCTACGTAAAAAGATGACCAAACATTAAATTTTATTTTTTCATCTT
>CAYJHH010000074.1:0-14853 GCA_964369995.1 uncultured Desulfovibrionaceae bacterium | reverse complement strand
TGGCCTCTTGAGCTTTTTCACCTGCAAGAACTTCTAACCATTCAATTTTACGTGTGCCGCCATAGGCTTTTTCCACAGCTGCATCAAGTACCATTTGCGACGCAAACCAAATATCTGGCCCAATACCATCGCCGGGGAAATAAGGGATAATGGGGTTATTGGGGGTATGTAAACTTCCGTCTGCGTTTAGTGTAATGGCCTCGCCCATGATAATCTCCTTGAAAATTTAATAAAAAGTTTTGTCTGTATACTCAAACAAACAGTTTTTGTTCTAAAGGGCACCTTGTGCAAAAACTCTACACAAGGTGCCATACATTTATGCGAACAATAATCCGCTAGGTAAACCTACCTTCATGCCGTATTTGAAAAACACGTAATATACGCCGGTGATGACGGCGGCATACATCATAGCCTTGGGGAAGAAGCTTGGGCCTTTTACCAAGGTAATGATGATGGCCACAGAAATAAATCCGCCCACAATATAGCCGGTAACAAAAATAAGCCCGCACAAAATCATAATAATGGCATTTAAGGTAATGCCCATTTTGATAACTTCTGCAGAAAGAGCCTTTACGTTACGACCAAACAAGGCATTTACGAGCCAAATGGTGCACAAAATGGTGTGGATTGTACATGTGGTATAAGGGAATGTACGGGGCGTAGGCCAACCGTAGGAGTACACATCAATCCAATTGGGAATGAGGTAAAAAAGGGTTACCAAACACGCTACCAGAGAAAAGGCCGCCACCAGCACCTCAAGGTAGCCATAATCCTTTTCACGGGAGGATTTTGCAGGTCCTCCTGCAACTTGTGTTGTTTCCATATAAACTCCCATAAAACTCAGAGGCACATGGCCTCTGAGTGTTTAGTCAACTATTACTTTTTAATAACTTTACCAGCGGAGTCGATACGACCAAGATCCATGAGGATTTTACGGAAAGTTTTGTCTTCTGCTTTCAGGTCAGAAACAAGTTCTTCGCCGGATTTGGTGTAATCGGTGAGGTAGATTTTGGCCACGGCGTCACGGAACACTTTGGACTTGGCAGCTTCGGTAAAGACTTTAACAAGTTTGTCGCGAACCTCAGCAGAAATACCCTTAGGAGCTACCACAATGTAAGGAGCTTCACCAATTTGCAATTCAGGATAGCCAATGTCGGTAAGAGTAGGAATATCTTTGTACGTAGGGGTTTTCATGTAATCAAGAAGCACTTTACAGGTGCCTTGATCCACGTGAATGGCTTGGCTACCGGAACCAGCATAAGCGTCAATTTGGCCACCAATTAAAAGCTTCATGGCTTCAGCGCCGCCAGAAGTGCCAAGCAAGTTCCACTTAAGGTCTTCTTTCATGGCAATATAGTCCATAACCAAGGTGGTATTACTCATGTGACCGGAAGTGGCAATTTTGATTTTACCGGGATTCTTTTTCACCATATCAATGAATTCTTGCCAAGTATTGGCAGGATGGTCTTTACGCACCACAAGGGCAGCGGTGGGGGAACCAAAAGCCAAGATGAATTCTAAATCTTCAAAGGTATTGTAAGGCAATTTAAATTGCATGGGAGCATTGATGGCCGTGGTGGATTTAATAACACCAAGGGTGTACCCGTCAGGCTTGGCTTTGCTCACAATATTGGCAGCAATGGTGGCTGTGGCGCCGGGGCGTTCTTCAAGCACAATGGATTGCTTAAAAATGCCTTCGGCAGCCGTGGCAAGAGCTTGGGAAGAAATATATGCAGTGCCACCAGATTTATACCCATAAATAAGCTTAATGGGGCCTGTGGGAAAATCAGCTTCGGCCATGGCAAGGTTTGCACCGCCAAGGATAACAGAGGCGCCAAGGGCCACCACAGACAACATGGATTTACATTTTGTAAAGTAAGACATGAATTTACTCCTTGAACTATGTGTTAAAATTTTAATTTTTTCTTAATGAGTTCATCCACAACACCGTCAGTAATATGCTCTTTTTTAAGCATTTCTTCTTCTGTTAAGATGTTCTTTTCAGTAGAAGATATTTCGGCATTTTCCATTTGTTTAACGAGAATTTCTGCATCTTCAATGTCTTCCACTTTGGGACGCAAGATTTGCATAATGGGTGTCCAAAGTAAGAGACCAAGGAAACACATCCAAAGTACAGCGGCAATGGGCGAGGTAAAGAGGGGCATAACATTGCCACCTTCCAGCACCAAGGCTTGACGGAAGTTCTTTTCTAAGATGGGTGTCAAAATGAAGGCGATGAGCGTAGGACTTACAGGGAAGCCAAACAAACGCATCATGAAGGCTAACACGCCGGCGCCAAGCATAATCATGACATCAAAGAAGCTGTGGTGAATGGCATAGGTACCCGTGAAGCACAGGAAGAATATGGCTCCAAAAAGGATACCGCTGTCAATTTTATACAAAGCCGCAGAGAAGTGTTTAATACAGAACTTACCTATGGGATAAAGTAAGAAAGCAGATACAATTAAACCAATAAATACGGCGTAGATGATGGGACCGTGCTCAATGAAGATACGCGGCCCTGGCACAATACCGTGCATAAGTAGCGTACCATACAAAATAGCCGCCGTGGATGAGCCGGGAATACCCAAAGTAAGCATGGGGATAAGAGCCGGACCGCATGTTCCGTTGTTACCGGTTTCGCAAGCCATAATACCTTCAATACTGCCCTTGCCGTACATTTCAGGATTTTTAGAGGTACGTTTGGCAAGGCCATAACAGGTAAAGGCCGCTGCGGTGGAACCAAGGCCGGGAAGAGCCCCAATGAGACCGCCAATGACGGCTGATTGCACAATAACACGCCAATGCTTCAGACCTTGCATAAGGCTTAGGCTTTCATTGGTAAGAGCAAATTCTTCTTTTTTCTCTTCCAATTCTTTATTTTTTTCGGCGAGGTGCTTTTTAATATGCTCCGCGCGACTACGAATCATGGAAAACACAATTTCTGGTAAAGCAAAAAGACCGACTAAGAAAGGAATGAGGGAAAGGCCATCACTAAGTTCATACACATCAAAGATAAGACGATTGGTTCCCTCCACAGGATCCAAACCAACATAGGTTAAGGCTGCGCCAATACAGGCTGCAATAAAACCTTTTACTTTATTCTTACCTAAAGAAAATACAATTACAGAAAGAGCCAATACCACCAAGGGTACCATTTCGATGGGGCCAATTTTTAAGGCCAAAGAAGCCACTACAGGGGTGAAAAGCACCAAGAGCACAGTGCCTATAAAGTCACCACACACCGATGCAATAAGCGCCGCATCCAGTGCTATGCGCGCTTTGCCTTCTTTAGCCAGCGGATACCCATCAAGCAGCGTGGCCGCCGCCTCCGGTGTGCCCGGTGTGGCTATGAGAATGGCACTAATAGAGCCTCCATACACACCACCTTTATACACACCAAGTAAGAATGAAAGCCCTGTAATGGGGTTCAAACCAATGGTGAAAGGGGTAGCCAAGGCAATGGCCATGGAAGGGGACAAACCGGGAAGACATCCAATAAAAACGCCACATATCAAACCGAGTACAATGGCGATCATATTGTAAAATGTCATCAGGTTTTCAAAACCAGCCAAAACAGATTCAATCATTCCTATCTCCTGACATCAATGAGGGTTAGAACAAAGGATTTTCCTCCTAAACCGTGTACCTACATGCAACCATCTACACTTAGGTAACCTATACCGTGCCACGACTTTCCCATGTCCTCACACAAAGTATTGACATGGCATTCTACAAAAAACATGCCATCACGTCATTTTTTTCTGTTCTTTTGACGACTTTTTACCCTTTGGTATAAAAAGACTTTTTTCACGAACTTTTTTAAGCAAAAAAGCTTTTTTGTTGCGGCACCTTGAAAAAAAGTTCGTTTTTTCACAATAATAGAAAAAAATGTATTCTGTGTACATAAAAAAAGAGTCTTTTTTCTACTCACAACATAAGCTTTTTAAATTATAGTAAAAATAAAACATGAAACATTTTCTGCCACCACTTACTTTTTTGAAACATAGAGTTCTTTTAAGAAACATCACGTTGCATTTGCAACAAAAATACCGTATCTAAAACACATCACACCAAAGGAGAAGCTATGCCTCATTCCATAGTCATCCCCCATGATGACCTGTATCAAGACATTTATACCATTGGGGTCTTTCTCTCCATTCCCATTGTGGAACAATATGTGGCGGAATTTCAAAAAAATCCGCGCTACAAAATACTCACCTCTGCGGCCAATTTTGGTGATGCCTTAAAACAAGCCGAAGAATGGGAAGCCCAAGGGGTAGATGTCTTTGTGAGCCGACGTGGCACAGGGGAGCTCTTACGCCAAAATTTTTCCACACCGGTACTGACCTTGCCCATGTCTGAATTGGAGATTATTCACTGCTTGCGTAGCTCCTGCCCTCGCGGAAGTCTTGTGTTGGTGCCTATTTTTGGCGAAACCTATGCCGGACTGTCACAACTAGAAGAGCTCATTGGCGTGCGCATTGTACAGCATGTGTATACCAATTTCACCGAGCTTGAAACGCTTGTGCAGCGCGGCATTCATTGGAATGTGGACTTTGTGGCCGGCGGCGGCTCCACCCAGCGCCTTGCGCAAAAATACGGTATTTCCTTTGTGTCTTTGGCGCCTTCTCGCGAACAATTTTTAAGTATTTTAGACAGCGCCGCCAACGTGGCCAGCTTTTACCGCGAAAAAGAATCCATGATTAACGAGATGCAAGGTATGATGGACTCCATGATGGACGGCTTTCTTTCGGTGGATGCGCAAGGTACCATCTTGGCCTGCAACACTGTGGCACGTGATTTACTAGGAGCCCAAAAGCGCGAAGAAATCATCGGTGCATCCATCTTTACTTATATGACCGAGAGTATTTTTCACGAAATACTTCATGCAGAACACGGCCATGACGAAAAAGTTATCTCCATGAATGCTACCCCCATGGTGGTACATTCCACCGTGGTAAAGCGGCGTAATAGCGTGGAAAAAGCGCTCTTTTCCCTGAGAAAAGTACAAGATGTTATTCGTCAAAGCGGTTCCATTCGCTCTGCCATATCCGGCGGATTTGAAACCCATTACCGCCTTAGCGACATGGTGTATAAAAGCACAGCCATTCATGATATTATTAATTTGTGCCGCATTTATGCCAAAACCAATTCTTCGGTACTCATTGGCGGCGAAACAGGCACAGGCAAAGAAATTATTTCTCAAGGCATACATAATAGCAGTAAAAGGAAGAAAAAACCCTTTGTCTCCATTAACTGTGCAGAATTGCCCGAACATTTACTGGAAAGTGAACTTTTTGGCTATGATGAAGGAGCCTTTACCGGATCACGTAAAGGCGGCAAGGCAGGCTTTTTTGAGCTTGCGCATGGGGGTACATTGCTACTGGATGAAATTGACTCTGCCTCCACCTTGGTACAAAGTAAATTATTACGCGTCCTTCAAGAAAAAGAAATCATGCGCATTGGCGGAAAAAGAAAAATTCCCATTGATGTACGTGTACTTGCCACATCAGGCCGCGACTTATGGGAAGCCGTCTGCCAAGGCTCTTTCCGTAAGGATCTTTTCTTTCGTCTTAACGTTATGTCGGTACATATTCCCCCTTTACGTGATCGCCTTGAGGATGTTGAAGCCCTGCTCCCCCACTTTCTTCTGTACTTTGCCCAACGCGAAAACACGCAAAAACCCACCTTACGCCGCGAGCATATTCAATTGCTCAAAAAATATCCTTGGCCGGGGAATATTCGACAATTGCGACATTTTGCCGAACGTTTTGTCCTATACAGCTCTTTTATGGAAGATCCTTTCAGCCATTTATACCATGAATTACACCGCATCACCATGCACAATGCCGGTTCGGCGTCATGGAATGGCCTTACAGAACACAGCCCTACAGCGCCCACAAATCTTGCCCATGGCGCTTCCTCTGCACCTGCCTTTGGCGTCCTGCCTCCCTTAGATATAAATGGCAATGCAGCCCATATGCCTGGAGGCGGAGCCATGCCGACGTCCACTTCCCTCACCCCGCCTTTACCTCCCATGCATGCAGAGCTTGCATTTCGCCGCCCCCGTGAGCATGATGAAGCAGCACTTATTCAAGAGGCCCTTAAAAATGCACGCTACTCCAAAACAGAAGCAGCGCACCTTTTAGGCATGAGCCGCAGCACCCTATGGCGCAAATTGAAACAATACAACATCGAATAGCCCTTGGCGGACACATGGCACAATTTGAATCAAAATGAAACACATCTTCTTGTTTTGAAACATTACAGTGCATTTAAGAAAAAGATTCTTTATGGCATTTTTTTAACATGGTATCATCATAAGATTTTTTTCTTCCGTTTATTTTGGCATACTATTTGTTATAGAGCAGGCCATCTTGCACAGTTTTTTTATTGGAGGGCGTCCACAAAGCATAAGGGCGCACACTGTGCATGTAAAAGGAGGAGTAAAACATGCTTGAAAATGTTTCCATCTATCCCAAAAATTATGACGTTATTGTCATAGGGGGCGGAAACGCAGCTCTGTGTGCAGCCATTTCGGCCAGAGAGCTTGGTGCTTCTGTTTTGGTACTAGAAAAATCTAATCGTGTGTTTCGTGGGGGTAACAGCCGTCACACCAGAAACATTCGTTATATTCACGAATCTGCCAACGATTGGCTCACAGGGCCTTACCTTGAGGAAGAATGTTTCAATGACCTTATGCGCGTAACAGGTGGTAATACCACAGAAAACTTAGCGCGTCTATGCATTCGTAATTCCCTCAATGTGGGCAATTGGATGATTGAACATGGTGCCATGTTCCAGCCATCCATGCGCGGCACCTTGCACCTTGGGCGCACCAATAGCTTTTTCTTAGGCGGCGGTCGCGGCCTTATGAATGGCTACTATGCCTACGCCGAAAAAAATGGTGTGGACGTTATGTACGAATCCCCCGTGGTGGAAATTGCCATGGACGGCCCCATCTTTAAAAGCGTCACCGTAAGCAGCCCCGACGGCCATAAGCAAATTTACGGTAAAGCTGTAGTCATAGCCGCCGGCGGCTCACAAGCTAACCCAGGCTTCTTAGCCAAGCATTGGGGCGAAGCTGCCTACAACTTCCGCGTACGCGGCTGTCCTTACGACACAGGCGAAGTGCTGGAAATGCTCCTGGCCAATGGCGTAGAATCCATCGGTGACCCCACCCAAGGCCATATGGTAGCTGTGGATGCACGCGCCCCCAAAGTGGACGGCGGCATTGTAACGCGTCTTGACTGTGTGCCCTTCTCCATGGTGGTAAACAAGCATGCTCAGCGCTTTTATGATGAAGGTGAAGAGTTCTGGCCCAAGCGTTATGCCATTTGGGGACGCCTTGTGGCCGGCCAAGATGACCAAATTGCTCACTCCATCATTGACTCCAAGTCCATTGACCTCTTCATGCCATCGGTATTCCCTCCCATTGAAGCCAATTCCTTGGAAGAACTTGCTCGCAAGTTAGACCTTGATGTGGATACCTTTATGAAGACGGTAAAAGAATTTAACGCTGCCTGTAAGGTGGATAAGCCCTTCAATCCCGACGAGCTGGACGGCAATGCCACCGAAGGCCTTGCCATTGCCAAAACCAACTGGGCTCGCCCCATTGATACAGCCCCCTTCTATGGCTATGCATTGGCTCCCGGCATTACCTTTACCTATCAAGGCACCAAGGTAAACGAACACGCGCATGTTATCATGCAAGACGGTAATGAATCCCCCAATATCTTTGCCTGCGGCGAAATCATGTCCGGTAACATCCTTGGTAAAGGATATATGGCAGGCTTTGGTATGACCATTGGAACAGTTTTTGGCCGCATTGCGGGTACAGAGGCAGGTAAGTATGTCAAGAGATAAAGAAGTATTGCTTAAAGAAGCAAACCATGTGATGACGGTATGTAATGCATGCCGCTATTGTGAAGGCTTTTGTGCTGTATTCCCAGCCATGGAGCTGCGTCGCACCTTTACCGAAGGTGATATGCGCTATTTTGCAAACCTTTGCCATAACTGTCGTGGTTGTTATTATGCTTGCCAATACGCACCGCCGCATGAATTTGATTTGAATATCCCCAAAACATTTGCGGAACTGCGCGTTCAAACCTACAAAGAATACACTTGGCCAAGCTTCATGGGCAAATTCCTTGACGCTCAAGAAACCAAAGCGCCCATAGTAACAGCTTTCTGCTTACTCTTGGTCTTTTTCATGACTTTATTTGGTTCCGGTTCCGAAGCCATGTTTGCCACCCATACCGGCGAACAAATCTTCTATAATGTTACTCCTTATAAATGGCTCATGATATCCTTCTCCGGCATTGCCGCGGTGATTGTGGCTTTATGGATCAAAGGCGTATACTCTTTCTGGAACTCCATCGGGGCTCCTTTAAGCGATATTTGGGACAAAAAAGCTCATAAGCAAGCCATAAAAGATGCTTTTACTTTAAAATATCTTGGCGGTGGCGGCCATGGTTGTAACTACCCCGACGAAGCTTTTAGTAATGGTCGTCGTTACTTCCACCACGCGGTGTTCTACGGCTTCCTCTCTTGCTTTGCAGCCACCATTTTTGCCTTTGCCTTTGAACACGCTTTCAATTGGCCTCACCCCTTTAGCGCTTTCAGCTTGCCTGTTATTTTTGGTACGCTAGGTGGTATTTCCATCTGCGTTGGCGCCATTGGGCTTTGGTGGCTTAAGGGCAAAATGGATTCTGCGCCCACGTCTCCCTTTACCACTGGCATGGATCGCTCCTTTGTAAGCCTTGTGTTCTGGGTGTCTTTCTCCGGCTTATTGTTGCTCTTCTTTAGAAGCACCGGAGTCATGGGCTTTATGCTCACCATTCACCTTGGTTTTGTTTTAGCCTTCTTCGTACTGGCACCTTACGGTAAAATGCTACACATGCTTTACCGCTACTTTGCTCTTGTGCGCAATGCTCAAGAACAATACAGAGCCGACGAAAGCGAACAAAGCGCAGGTCATTAATAAAAAAATCCCCCATGAGCCAAGCTTGTGGGGGATTTTTCTTACTGATACAGCGTATATGTAGGCAAAGTATTTCTTACTTACAGTACACATAAAGCCTATCTTTAGCCTTATTCAAGCATAGGCAGTGCACTCTGTAAGCATTGCCTTTTCCATTTTATGTCTTATATTTTACCTAAGGTTTTGCACAAGTATATGGCTTCCCCTCATTCATAAAAGTATAAATATATTCCTACTCTAGCAGAAACATACTTTATTGAAATTTAAAACCCAACAACTATTTGTGCAAAACCTTTTAAAAATATTATGGCTTCAGGACAGACCAAGAGGTTTTTCATGTGCTATCCCGAAAGTATGCGTCCTTCCCTATACAAGCTAGCGCAAAGCCGATCCCAGCGCCTTCATAGTTTTTTCCCCGAACTCACAGCAAAGGATAAAGCTTCCCTATTAAAAAAATTTCACCCTGACTTTATTCCACACATTAAGCGAAATCTGTGTGTGGGCGTCAATGCCGGAGATAACGTTGCGCAAGAAATAGCTCATCTTTTAGAAAGCCCTTCACAACTCACATCACAAAAAGCACATGCCGCCCTTGCAGCAAATCAAGAGCCGATAAAAACGGATATACTTATTATTGGCAGTGGCGGTGCTGGCTTAGCTGCGGCACTTTGGCTCAAAAAACACACATCATTACGCGTTCTCATAAGCACCAAATTACGCACCATGGACTCTAACACCGTCATGGCCGAAGGTGGCATAAGTGCTGCCACTGCCGCCCATGATAATCCTGCCATTCATTATGTGGATACCATGGTGGGTGGGCGCTTTAGCAATGATCCTGATTTGGTGCAAACCATGGTGAGCCAAGGCCCCATGATAATTCATTGGCTCGCCTCCTTAGGCGTTCACTTTGACAAACGCAAAGATGGCGAATTTTTCACCCATCGCCCCGGTGGACATTCACGCACCCGCTCTCATTCCATCAAGGATATCACTGGCCTAGAGATTATGCGTATTCTTGCTGATGAAGCTCGAAATCTTGGAGTAGAAAGCAAAGAATTTTGCCCTGCAGTGGAGCTTTTGCTAGATGCTCATGGCGCATGCTCCGGCGCCATTTTACAAAATCTGGATACGGGGCAATATGTTGCTGTGCATGCCAAAGCTGTTATCCTAGCCAGTGGAGGTATGGGTCGCCTGCATCCTATGGGACTTCCCACCTCTAATTTTTATGGTGCCACTGCCGACGGTCTTGTCATGGCGTATCGAGCCGGCGCTCAGCTTGTGCATATGGATTCTGTGCAATATCACCCCACAGGCACCGCTTGGCCCAATCATCTCCGTGGCCTACTCATTTCTGAAGCCGTACGGGCTCAAGGAGCGCAATTACTCAATGTCCATGGTGACATGTTCATAGGTAATCTCGAAACCCGTGACGCCTTGGCCGCTGCCATACTCCAAGAATTGCATGGTAAGCAAAATCATGTGCGCACTCCCACAGGAACTCATGGTGTATGGCTTGATACTCCGCTCATTGATATGCAACAAGGTCAAGGTACTTTTGCCCGCCGCTTTGCCCACATACATAAAAGATTCATGGAATGCGGCATTGACGCTGCCAAAGAGCCCATCTTAATCTCCCCTACGCAGCATTATCAAAATGGCGGTATTCAAATAGATTCTCATGGGCGAACCACAGTACCCTACCTCTATGCGGCGGGTGAAGTGGCTGGCGGTGTGCATGGTAAAAATCGCCTTGGCGGCAATGCATTACTTGATATATTTGTCTTTGGGCATAGAGCGGCGCAACATGCTGCCCTTGAAGCCACCCAGCGTACCACAGCGCATAGCCATAATCTTGACCACATAAGCACATTTGAACAAAGCCTTGCCCACAATGTGGACGCGCACAGCTTACACAAGCGTCCATCATCTCCCATACTCTTACCCGACTATCGCTTTGAAAAAGCGTTCACTTTGCCAAACAGTTCAAGGTAAAGGATATTCTATGCAAAATCCTCACAATACACAAAAAAGTCAACAAACCACACATACTCTTTATATTTTAGGCAATACCTACACTGCCCCAGCGGGCTTTACCGTCATGACCTGCATGGAATATTTAGGCTTTCGCCTCACTCGGGGTTGTGGTTGCCGCGGTGCTGTTTGCGGCGCTTGCGCCATTTTATATGGCGTGGGAGAATCCCCCACATGGCGTGTGGGTTTAGCATGTCAAACCCTTAGCCAAGACCATATGACCCTTGCTTTCTTACCCCATAGTCGTGGACAACAAGGCATGTACAATGCAAAAAATACCCCTTGCACCCTTGAAGCCATAGAAACCATTTATCCTAACCTTAACCGTTGCATCCAATGCAACACCTGCACCCAATCTTGCCCTGTGGGGTTGAAAGTTCTCGGCTATCTACTGGCATTACGGCAAGGAAACTTTGAAAAACTTCTTCAGCTATCCATGGAATGTATACTATGTGGCATGTGCGCCACCCGCTGCCCCAAGGATATTTCACCTTATGGCGTAGCACTCATGGTACGACGCCTGTATACACAGCAAAAATATACTCCCACCAAGGACTTCACCCAAAGCCTCACGCGCGCCAAACAAGTACATTGGCAAGAGGAATTACACAATTACAAAAACATGTCGCAAAAAGAAATAATGGCCATCTATAAGCATTTTCAAAGCCAAAAAGGCGCAGGAGTCAATGAGTAAGTGGCTGCCACGGAAAATAAGCCCAAATTGCTTTACATGCGAGGTTTATAGGGCTCATTGCACCCCACGGGAACACTTTATGCCTGTGGGGCCACACTTCTGCCCTAAAAAAAGAGATCTATGACGTGAGCACACATTTTTTAGTTTCAGCTCAGTATAAATGCTTTTAAGACAGCATTCTTTACCCATGCGCGCAATGTATAATGCACTTGGCCTGTTTCGAGTAAAAATGCTTTTCTCCTTGCCTACACCCATCTTTCAAAACTTCTTGCTACCTCCATGCAATATAAAAACATATTGTATGAAAACACTCTTGTCTTATTTTTTATAAACACTCAGCATTGTTAACTATAAATTAACAATACATTCTATTGTTTCAGAAAAATTTTTCATCATATTCCCCCTTTCATAAGGCGATAATTTTATTATATTTTTTAAAAAAACCATTTTTCTTGCAATTTTAAAAACTTGAAAAAGTCTAGATTTTTTCTAAAATTTTGCACTTTTCACCCTGTTTTTTACAAAAAACAACGTGTTTTTACCTAAAAAAGTATTTTTTTGAACCTTAAATCTTGACATATTTTTTTTCATAATTACACTCTTTCTATGTGGTAAATTTCAGCGTCTATGGCTCACCTTTCTGATTCTTGTATGTATCAATTCCTTACAAGCTCTTGGGCTTTACATTTACCATGAGGTGTATATTTCTTGAAAAGTGCACCTTTATTATGTTGCGATTAGTATGTAGTTATATTTTACCCCCCACAAGAAAGCCTTTTCTGCCTTCTGTGGATGTAAGGATGTTTCCATGGCTCATGTTATATTACACAAACCTGCTGCGGGAGAAGTCGTCTTTATAAATCCAACATCAAACGACCATCTATCATGCACCTTTGAGCCTGAAGAAGCTCAGGTAGATCGACAGGGAACGCATTTGATACTCAGTTTTGACAATGCTTCACAAAGCTCTGGCATTATTTTAGCTGATTTTTACAGCACATATACCCTTGAAACCATGCCTGAGGCAATTTTTGATATCATTCTTTTACAATTGAACCATGATGTCTTGCTTTTTGTGGAGCAAGATGATACACAAGATAAATGTGATTTGCAGGAGTTTCCCCAATTTTCTACTCAAAGTAGTACAAATTTCCCAGCAGAATTTTTCTTAGATGATTCGGAAAAAGATTTTTTTAATAATTTTTTGAGAATAAACAGAACAGTTTGCACATAAAAATATTGCCACACAGTATGAGAGAGAAAGCATAAAACATGCTTGCCACATACATTCTGGCATAGGAATAAAGCAAGGAGAGCCTCGTACCGGGACAAGATCACTACACTCCAATGTAGATGAATATTGAGCCTGTACCAAAAAAATCAAGACATTACCACATTAATAAAAGTCAAACAACTTGACTCGGTAAGTCTCTTACTTGCTTTTACCAAGCCCTCGTACCGTACCATGCGAGGGCTTATTTTTTTCATTAGGGCTTCCTTTAAATCACAGCACTAATCACGCTTAACAGCGTCAGCACCCATCTAATAACGGCAAGAGGAAAAATAATAAGCAAGATTATTTTTCCTATTCACACACTTTTTTAGCTTATACACTACAGAAAATCGTATGACAGAAAAAGAAAAACGCGATCAAGGTATCCTTTTCAACGGCAATTATGATGCACAGCTCTTGGCGGAGTTAGATGCTTGCAAAGATCAATGTTTCATATTTAACCAACTCAAGCCCTCACAACATGCGGAAAGAAGAGCGCTGTTAACCAAGCTTTTTGGAAAAGTGAAAAGTATTCTCGTGGTACAGAGCCCTTTTTGGTGTGATTTTGGCTATAATATCGAAGTAGGAGAAAATTTTTACGCCAACCACGGCCTCACCATTCTTGATGGTGCCAGGGTTATCTTCGGGGATAATATATTCATTGGACCGCATTGCGGCTTTCACACAGCAGGACATCCCATTGATAGCCTAAGAAGAAATGAAGGCATTGAATTTGCCCACCCCATTACCGTGGGGAACAATGTTTGGTTTGGCGCTGGCGTGCAGGTTATGCCAGGTGTCACCATAGGTAGTAATGTCGTTATTGGAAGCGGGAGCATTGTCACAAAAAACATACCAGACAATGTGGTGGCTGTGGGTAATCCTTGCAAAGTGTTACGAAGCATTAACGACAAAGATGCACATAATGAGCACCGCCACATAGTTACAAAGTAGCTTCTAGCCAAGCAGAACTGATTGCCACGCAAGAAAGGCAGCAAGACTCCACATTATAAGACATATTATGCCATCGAGAATTTTCCATGCGTAAGGCTTGGTAAAGTACGGTGCAAGCAATTTTCCACACAGTGCAAGACTCGTAAACCACAGCACAGAGCCACAAACAGCTCCCACTCCAAAATAATATCGCCCTACTCCATCATAATTGGTACTAATAGATCCTAGTAAAACTACAGTATCAAGATATACATGAGGATTAAGAATAGAAACAGCAAGCGTTGTTAAAATAACCGCTTTTAATGGCCGTTGAGCATTTTCTATGTGCACATCAACGAAGTTCTGTTTAAAGGCAGAGCGCAGGGCTCCAAAACCAAAATAAACAAGAAAAAGAATTCCTCCCCATGTAACAAAAGTTTGAATTTTCGGATGAGCAACTACAAATCCTCCAAAGCCTAACACGCCAAGGGAAATAAGAATAGCATCCCATAAAATGCATATACTACACACAATAATATGATGATTTTGCCGAATACTTTGTGACAGCAAAAATGCATTTTGCGCACCAATGGCCATAATAAGGCTCATTCCCATGGCAAAACCGTGTACAAAAGGTGCTGAACTCATATTATCCCATCTCTCACTTCTTAATCATTCTATGACGCTTACTGGTATTTCCAAGCACAACGAATATAACATAATTTACTATTACAAAAAAATTAGTACAAATAAAAGCACGATTTTTACAAGAAATAGAAGCTAAGCCTTTTTGATTCAATCTGCAAGGAGTGTCTTAATGACATACAATACACTGTTTTGCTGAAGATATACTTCACCATCTTGTCATATTTTGTACACCATATTTTTCTTTCTTGCTCCGCAGGGTTAAGGCTTCAACGGGGGCTTTGCCCC
>CAYJHH010000073.1:0-15163 GCA_964369995.1 uncultured Desulfovibrionaceae bacterium | reverse complement strand
TAAAATAAGCCGGAATTTACTTCCGGCGTCCCCGAAAGGGGTATTTGTAGTGAGCATGCCTTTCTTAAAAACGTATGAAAATACGTTTTTAAGCATCGTCTAATTATATAATCCACAAGGGATACCATGAGTAACAAGGACAATGGACTTCGCGCTTGGGAAGCCAATGCAAAATTTTGGGATGACTATATGGGAGATGCATCAAATTTCTTTCATAGAGATTTGGTTCGCCCTTTCACAGAAAAGTTTCTCAACATACAGGCACATGATTATATATTAGATATTGCCTGTGGCAATGGAAATTTTTCTGCAACAATGGCTGAAAAAGGCTGCCAAGTCATCGCTTTTGATTATAGCCCCAACATGATTGCTTTAGCCAAAAAAAGACGAAAAAACTTTCTTGAACATATTCAATTCCATGTATGCGACGCTTCATCCTATGAAGCTCTTATGCTTTTACAGACGGATACACCTTTCACCAAAGCCGTCTCCAACATGGCTCTTATGGATATGGTTGATATAGCGCCGCTTTTTCAGGCTGTGCATGATATGCTTGAGGAGAAAGGTATTTTTGTTTTTTCCATGCATCATCCTTGTTTTACCTTTCCCCATGATGATTATTTCACACCATGCACCTATGAAGACATTGCAGTGGAAGGGCAACCCCTTAAACAAAATTACTACCATCGCTCCTTAACGGATATTTTTAGGCTTATACATCAAAGCGGCTTTATAATGACGGACTTTCAAGAAATTCCCTTTGAAGGGAAAAATGTCCCCATCATTATAATTGTACGTTTGGTAAAAAATACCCCTGCAGATTAACACAATATACTGCTTTTACACATGAAAATCATATGCCTATAAAGTGTATTCAGCTTAGTAAGCCTATGCGGAAGCTGTGGAAAATTTTTCCATAAGGCCTTTGTGTAAGTGCATAATATTATCGGAAATACTCACAATATCCTCTTCATTATGGCTTACAAAAATAGTTGTCATCTGTGATTTTTTCACAATGGTATGTATCTCTGCACGAATTTTACTTTGTAATGCTGTATCAAGGCTACTAAAGGGTTCATCTAGCAAGAGTAAGGAAGGTTTTCTAGCTAAGGTTCGCGCTATGGCCACACGCTGTTGTTGCCCCCCGGAAAGTTCATAAGGATACCGCTTTACCAAATCATGTATATTTACAAGATCCAGCATCTCATGAAGAATATTCACAGCATTTTTTTTATCATCTATGCCAAATAAAATATTTTTTTCCACGGTAAGATGTGGAAAAAGTGCATAATCTTGAAAAACCATACCTATATTTCTTTTTTCCGGCTCTATGAAGATTTTCCCCTGACACATGATTTTTTGATTGATGGAAATGGACCCGCGTTGCGGCATTTCAAGCCCTGCAATGACGCGCAAAAGCGTACTTTTTCCACTACCACTTGCCCCTTGAATGCCAAGAATTTTGTTTTGCTCCAAGCCAAAAGATATATCTATTAAAGTATCTTCTTGAGCCTTATCATGTCTAAAATATATATTTTTGAGCTCCAAATAATTTGATTCCATACCAGCTCCCTGTATTTCTAAAATAGCGTTAACTTTCTTTTTTATTCAAAGTTTTATGAATAAAATATATGGCCGTAAGTGATATAAATATAATAAAAAGGGAGGGAATGGCTCCCCGCGTTATTTGTTCATCATGCGCATATTTATAAACCACCGTACCTAGGGTCTCAAAATTAAAGGGGCGTAAGAAAAGCGCCAAAGGCAATTCTTTAACAATATCCACAAAAGTAAGGGAAAATCCTGCTATCATAGCTGATTTTAGCATGGGAATATCCACAAAGAAAAAAGTATATATCGTGCTTTTTCCAAGTAATCTTGACGCTTCAAAAAACCGCATACCATTTTTTTCAAATTCATTATCAATGCTTTGAAAACCTACGCCTAAATACCGCACTGTATAGGCAAAAATAAGGATAAATAAAGAAGAACTTAGCAATAATGTTTTGGAGTCCGCATCAAAAATTCTATATAACCATACAAAATTTCTATCAAAGGCATTGAAAAAAGTAATAACGGTTATGGCAAGCACAGTACCCGGTATGGCGTAGCCAATAACTGTCAATTTAGAATAAAAAATAGAGAGTATGCCTTTGTAAATACGAATATAATTGCCCACAATAAGCGTTATGCCAAGCACACATAAAGATGCTATGCTTGCTAAATACAGAGTATTATAACTTAACTGTATAAACTCTTGCGAAAGCACATAGGTATAACTATAAAATCCCCAATACAGCAATTGGGCACATGGTATAAAAAAGCCAAAACTCAGTATAAAAAGACAAAAACTCATGAGGCCATAGCCTTGAAAGCCTTGCTTTTTCTTTCTTTGAATGGGACGAATTTTCGCCGTGGAAAGTGTAAATTTTTTTCTTCCGCGTAAAAATTTTTCTAAAAGCAAAAGACCAAAAACCACGAGCAATAAAATACTTGCAAGACGCAAGGCAGAAATTTGATCGGAAAAATTAAACCAAGAGGTAAAAATGGCTGTGGAAAGCGTTTGCACACCAAAGTAACTCACAGCGCCATAGTCACTGAGCACTTCCATTAAAACCAAAGTCACAGAGCCAATAAGGGCATTTCTTGCTGCGGGAAGTATCACGTTAAAAAATATACTCAGGCGTGTTTTTCCGAGTAAAATAGCGCTTTCCACAAGATTTGCTGCATCTTTTTTCAAGTAACTGTAAACAATAATATACACATAGGGGTACAAAAAAAAGGTGAAAATAAAAATAGCCCCAGGAATAGACATAATATCAAAAATGCCCCAATTGGAATCTTCTATGCCCAGAGTAGTTCTCATAAAATACTGAATACTGCCTGTATAGCTCAGCATGCCAGCATATGTATATGCCGCAATATAAGGGGGAATAGCCAAGGGAAGAATAAAAGCCCAAGAAAAGAACGATCGTAAAGGAAAATCATATACAGTCACTATATATGCCGCGGCACTACCTATAAAGATAGTAAAAAAAGCCACAAAAAGACAAATAACAATTGTGGTATGTATATAATCTAAGAGTAAATACTCTTTAATATGCACCCAAACATCATTGCTTGCCTCAAAAAGCGGAAAAACAATGGCAACACATGATACCACAATGCAAAGCATAAAAAATGATGTAAGTATGAACCATATATTGAGCACTGTTTTCATACGCTGCACCTTTGTTTAAAGATATGCCTTACTCATCGCCCCAGCAGGATGGTGAAATACAGCCAGTGTACTACTCTCTTATGATAAGTATGTTATATGGCAAAACGCTTTTATATAATTTTTAGCCAAAGAACTTTGGGGGGAAACCCTACAAAAGCCCCCCCAACATACTTAGCGCATGATAAACAGTTATTTCCACCCTCCTTGCCCCATAATCATGGATGCCTTGGTGGTATTTTTGCCTATGTCCTCTAAATCCACATTCATTCTGCTAAAAGTGCCAAGTTCTTGAATAAGCGGATGAGCGGCCACCTTGGGATTAGCAGGAGTTTCATAATTTTTATTGGCGTATATGCTTTGCACCTCAGGCGAGGTAAGATATTCCAATAACTTCGTGGCATTTTCTGTGTTTTTTCCATACTTCATAAGGGCAGCTGCACTCACATCTACATGCGTATTTTGCGGGAAGAAAAAGGCCACTTTTTTTGCCACTTCTACTTCTTTTGGATCATCAGAATACATCATTCTGCCAAGGTAATAGGTATTTAATATGGCCACATCCCCTTCGCCTGCTATAACGGCTTTAATTTGATCTCTATCATTACCCTTGGGGCTACGCGCCATATTCTTCACCAAGCCTTTTACAAATTCCAAAGCGGCCGCATCAGAACTTTCTGCTATTATCCCAGCAATTAAAGACTGATTATACCCAGAAGCAGCAGAGCGAACGAGTATTTTCCCTTTAAAATCTGCCTTGGCTAAATCTTGGTAAGTCTTCACGCCAGAAAAATCAAATTTACCTTTTTCATAGCCTATGACCCTGGCTCTTTGCGTAAGAGCCACCCAATTATTATTTTTTCCTCGCAAGGTTGTAGGGATATTTTCATCTATGATGGAAGAATGTATGGGGCGAACCATGCCAGCAACAATGGCATTATACAAATTCACCATATCCACCGTCATGAAAATATCAGCGGGGCTGTCTGCACCCTCACTTTTTAAACGGGCAAGTATCTCAGGAGCTTTTCCTGAAATAACATTGACCTTAATTCCAGTTTTTTGGGTGAAGGCATCATAAATGCCTTTATCAATGTCATAGTGACGAGATGTGTACACATTGACTTCTTCCTCTGCCCATGCAGGAGGAGTTATAAAAAGGAAAATAAAGAGAAACAGGAAAAATGCTTTAAAAATTCTTTGCATAAAGACCTCATGGTTTTAAAGTTTAAAGGTTTACATCATATGAAAATTTTAAACATAACACGCTGTCACCATAGAAAAATACAAAATGTATACAACCTGTTTATCAAATATGAATTTCATTGTCAATATAATTGTAAGTTTTTTACTACGAAATAACATTTTACCCCTTTTGAACAAATAAGCAGCAAAATCTTCAAAAGGCATAAAAGATAATGCTTTTCAAAAATTTCTTAATACTGAAGCAAATTACAGGAAATATCATTGACAAAACAGCATATTTTGGAGAAATTTATTTGTTAGTTTTAATTTTTAAGGAAGGAAAACATGTTTAAAGTAGACCTAAACAGTGACCTTGGAGAAAGCTTTGGTGCCTACACCATGGGCTTAGATGCACAGGTTATCAAATATGTCACCTCTGCCAATGTGGCCTGTGGTTGGCATGCCGGCGACCCCATGGTCATGGAGGCCACGGTGGCCGCAGCAAAAGAGACTGGCGCGGCCGTGGGTGCTCATCCCGGGTATCCTGATCTTCTGGGCTTTGGCCGCAGAAATATGGTAATTTCCGCGCAAGAAGCCAAGGCTTACATTCAATATCAAATAGGCGCTCTTAGTGCTTTTACGCAAAGCCATGGCCTCACATTACAACATGTAAAACCCCACGGCGCTTTATATAATATGGCAGCCAAGGATTATACCCTAGCGCGCGCATTGGCCGAAGGCATTGCCGCTGTCGATAAAAATATTATTATGCTTGCCCTTGCCAATAGCCAAATGGTCACCGCGGCTCAAGATGTGGGCTTGCGTGTGGCCAATGAAGTTTTTGCCGATCGTGCCTATATGGAAGATGGAACTCTTGTGCCAAGAAATCAAGAAGGCGCCGTTATTCATGATGAAGCCCTTGCCATTGAGCGTGTTATCACCATGGTTACCAAGGGTACAGTGACCGCCATTACAGGTAAGGATATTCCCATTAAAGTTGACTCCATTTGCGTGCACGGAGATAATCCCAAAGCTGTGGATTTTGTGCGCACCATTAGAGAAGAACTCATCCGCGCCGGCGTGCAGCTGGTTAATCTTGACGCCATCGTGTAGCCCCCAAGGAGAAGAACAGCCATGGAAGCTGTAAAGTTTTTACTCACAGGCGACACGTCCATTTTAGTGGAATTTGGCAATGCCATTTCCACAAAAATCAATGCCAAGATTCGCGCCTTTGATATAGTTTTGAAAAAAAGTGGCCTTGAAGGCCTTGTGGAAACCGTAGCCACATATCGCTCATTAAGCGTGCATTATCGCCCCGAATGTATTGGCCATGAAGCCTTGGTGGCACATATGCAAAATTTACTGGAAAATTTAGATACGGTAAGCGTGCCACCAGCTAAAGTCATGGAGCTACCTGTCATTTATGGCGGGGAATACGGCCCTGATATTGACTTTGTGGCTAGCCATAATACGAAATCCGTACAAGATGTTATAGATATTCATACCTCTCAAGAGTACCTTATTTATATGCTCGGCTTTGCGCCTGGATTTCCTTACCTGGGGGGCATGAGCAAAGAAATAGCCACCCCCAGACTCAGCTCACCGCGCCTTAAAATACCCGCCGGTTCGGTGGGCATTGCCGGCGAACAAACTGGCGCCTACCCTTTTGATTCCCCCGGTGGATGGCAGCTTATAGGCAGAACCCCTGTGAAACTGTATGATGTGCATCGCTCAAAACCCATTTTATTAAGCCCCGGTGATTATGTGAAATTCACCGCCATAAACCAAGAGGACTATGACCGCATTATCAAAGAAGTGGAAACAGGTTCTTACGACTATGTGTGTTATGACAAGGGGGAGGCATAATCATGGGAATCATAGTACAAAATGCAGGCCTACTCACCACAGTGCAAGACCTTGGACGCACGGGCTATCAATCCCTTGGCGTTCCTGTGTCGGGAGTTATGGACGCACGCTCGGCCAAGCTGGCCAATATTTTGGTAAATAATGCCGAAAGTGAAGCGGTGCTTGAAGTCACCGTCATGGGTCCCAAGCTGATGTTCACAGCGCAGTGCACCCTTGCCATCACCGGAGGCCATTTAAGCCCACAAAAAAATGCACAGCCCCTGCAAATGTACAAGGCGCACACATTTATGGCAGGAGATACGCTTTCTTTTGGAGCGCAAAAATCCGGCTGTAGAGCTTATATTGCCTTTGCCGGTGGTCTTGCAATCCCCGCGGTCATGGAAAGCTGTTCCACCTATCTTAAAGCCGCCATGGGAGGTTTTGAAGGAAGAGCTTTACAGCAAGGCGATACACTAAGCTTTAAAAATGCCACACAAGAAGTGCCTTATTTGGAAAGTCGCGCTCTTATGCCTGAAGATTTTTCACAAAAGCAAAAAGTTGTGCGCGTTATCATGGGGCCGCAGGATGATTTATTTACACAAAAGGGCTTAGATACCTTTTTACAAAGCACATATGCCCTCACGGCGCAATGTGACAGAATGGGGTATCGCCTTGAAGGCGAGGCCATAGAGCATGTAAAAAATGGTGATATCATTTCCGATGGCATTAGTATGGGCGCCATTCAAGTGCCTAGCGAAGGGCAGCCCATCATTCTTATGGCAGATAGGCAAACCACAGGAGGCTACACAAAAATAGCCCATGTTATTACAGTGGATTTACCCCTCGTTGCCCAAGGCAAATACGGAGATAGCTTGCGCTTTCAAGCCATCAGCATAGAAGAGGCGCAAAAACTGTATCTTCAAGAGCGTGAAAATTTGCAAAAAATCCGCGAAGATGCGCAGCAAGGCAGCCTCCCTTCTTTGACACAGGCCACACAAAAAACACAAGATATTTCCAATTATGTAATCACTTTGGAAGGCAAAGAATATAAAGTCAGCATCGAAGCTTTATAACAACATTTAAAGGAAAATCAGATGGCAAGTTTTGACATTACAAAATATAGGGACATGTCCCCCCAAGAAGTGCGCCAATGCGTACGCAATGAAGAAATCACTTTTCCCACGGCCGGCATGTGCCGCGGTTACGCGCAGGCCAACCTTGTGGTCTTACCTGGAGACTATGCGCAAGATTTTAAGGAATTTGCCTTACGCAATCCTTTTTCTTGCCCCGTCATTGAAATCATAGAAGGCACGCCCTTCACCAAGGATATGGGCGCAGGTGGCAATATTATGACGGATATTCCGGAATATTTTATTTATCGCCATGGAAAATTGGTACAGCGCTGCCACAATGCTTCGGCCTATTGGCAGGATGATTTTGTGGGCTTTTTAATTGGATGCAGCTTTTCTTTTGAAGAGGCACTCATACATGCCGGCATTGAAATGCGCCATATTGCCACAGGGCGTAATGTACCCATGTATAAAACTCATTTTGCCACCGAAAAAGTAGGCGCATTTGAAGGCCCCATGGTGTGCAGTATGCGCCCCATGACGCCAGAAAATGCTCAAATTGCCCACGATATCACAGCAAAACTCCCCAATGTGCACGGCGCTCCCGTACATATGGGTGACCCCGCGGCCATTGGCATTACAGATATTTCTCAACCAGATTATGGTGATGCTGTGGAAATTCGCCAAGGGGAAATCCCCGTTTTTTGGCCTTGTGGTGTCACACCGCAATCCGTCATAGAAAAAGCGGCGCCGCCATTGGTCATTGCGCATTCTCCTGGGCATATGTTCATCACAGATATTTTAAATGCAGAACTCAATGACTTTTTAGAAGCCAAAAAAAATCATTCATAGTTTTGGCTCTCTAGGTCTTCTCTCTCCCCCTCTTTGATTTCATGAAAACAAAAAACTATAATGAAATCAAAGAGGGCTATGAGAAAAAACATCCCTACATATTTTTATGCCAAGGGCATGCAGGATGCGGCATGAGGGGAATTTTTTCCAGCTCTCCGCACTTGGCATCAAATTGTAAAAGCACATCCTCATAGTCTTCGCCCTTACCCCAAAGCACCTGCAAACACACAGTGGCCTGCAAAGAACCTATAACACCGCACACAGCGCCCAGCGCCGCAATGGCGGTGTCGCTTTCTGCATGAAAAGAAGATTGTAAGCAGGCAGTGCACGCGCTTTGCCGAGATTTTCGCACATGCACATAACCGTAAAAACCATCCACGCCGGCATCAACCAGCGGTATATCATGTGCCATGGCGTACGCATTTACCTCAAGGCGTGTGGCCATATTGTCCACACACAGTATCAGGCAATCAAAAGGGCGCGTTACTTGCTGTAACACCCTTTCGGTGACCTTTTCGTCCTGTATATGACAAGAAATATGCGGATAATATTGCGCCATATGCAAGCGCATAAGCTGTGCTTTACTTTGCCCCACATGCTGCGGGGCATACAAAAATTGACGATTAGTATTGCTTAGGCTCACGCTATCGCAATCCCAAATGCTAAGCTGCCCCACACCTGCGGCGGCTAAATACGTTATGACAGGGCAACCAAGCCCTCCAGCTCCCACCACACCCACATGCGCTTTTGATAGCCTCTCTTGCCCTTGTATGCCCACATCGGCAAGCTGTATTTGTCTGGCATATGCGCTTTGCGTAGCTGGCATTTACCCTCCCCCCACAGGAGGAAAAAGTGAAATAATATCACCCGCCTTCACCGGTGCATCCACCGAAGCGTGAAAGCCATTGATTAAACAAATGGCCACCTCTGTATCTTTAATGGCAAGGCTATGCGTAAGGCTTGATACCGTGCCATGCTCTGCCGCAGGGAAAAAAAGTATCTTTTCTCTGCCTTCGCGAAAAGTGGCAAAAAGGCGCACTTCAATCATGCCTTACTCCTTCATATTTCGGATGTTAACAAAATCTATCGGGGGAAACCTTAAAAAAAGATTTCCCCCTTTTAACTTACTTAGTCGGCGCTTAAAAACGTGTTTTCACACGTTTTTAAGCATTAACTACTTAAGCTAAGTAAAATTAGTTTAAGCCAAGCCTTACTTTAGTTTCTTCTGTGGGGAAAGCATTTTCCCAGCCACGTTCTTTGTAATACTCGGGTAAAGTCACATCAAGTTTAGAAACCATACCCTTGGAAGGACCATCGGCAATGGGTGCTTCCAAAAGACGCTTGGGCAAAGTGTCATCTTCAGCTTTCATGCCGGCAGCTTGGTTAAACATACGCTCAATATTATAAATGCGCTCACCCACAGTGATGAGTTCCTCAGGGGTATACTTGGTGCCGGTGGCGGCATTGAGTAATTCCGCGTATTGCGCCGCACCCAAAGCAAAGGAAGAGAAGAGGCACAAGCCCATGCTATCAATAACAGCGGTAAGATCTTGGAAAATCTTCACCCAAAAAGCTTTGGATTCGGTGGCAGTTCTATCCAATTGCTCTGGAATACCTAATACTTCTGGAGAGATAACATAACCGCGCACGTGACAACCACCGCGATTAGAAGTGGCATAAGTAATACCAATGCCTTGTATGGCGCGAGCATCATAAGCAGGTAATTCTTGTTTTTTCACGCTCATGGAAAGTTCAGGATGTCCATAATGCTCGCACAGTCTGTAGCTACCATCAGCCATGCGACGTGCTAAAGTAATTTTACCTTCGCCCATGCGCTTGGTCCACTCCACTATGGCTTTAGCACTGCCAAACTCTAAAGGAACACCCTCACACTCCTCTTCTGTAATGGCACCAATTTTATACAATTCCATGGCAGCAGCAATGGTGCAAGGGGTAGAAATAGCATCTAAGCCATACTCATTACACCAAAAGTTCGCTTCATTGATGGCTTGTAAATCATTGACGCCGCAGCTTCCGCCGTAGGCCCACAGTACTTCATATTCTGGCCCGCCCACAATTTTACCATTTAAGTCAATAATACGACCGCAACCAATGGAACAACGGTGGCAAAAACCTTGCTTCACAATATGATTTTCTTTCAAAGCTTCACCGGAAATGGCATCGCCAAATTCCGCATAGGCGCCATTCCAGTTATTGGTGGGAAAAGCTCCAATACCATTGATGATATTTACCAAAACTGCTGTACCATAGGTGCCAAGACCTTGCCCAGTTACGGGATGCTCTTTCAAAGTATTAAGGCAGTTTTTATGCGCTTCTTTTAACGCCGCATCATCATACACTGGCACCTTACTAGAAGAAGCAATGACGCTAATGGCTTTTAAATTCTTACTGCCCATGACAGCGCCCACACCGCTTCTGCCGGCGGCTCTGTCCTTATCATTCATAATACAAGCAAGAAGGGATTCATTTTCTCCGGCAGGGCCCACATTAAGCACAGAAGCCTTGGGATGTATTTCTTTGAGTTTATCATCCACATCTTCCGAAGTCATACCCATGTACTCATGGGCGGGAAGAATTTGAATGCTCTCATCTTCAATATGCAAATACACAGGCTTTTCGGATTTACCTTCCACAATAAGGCCGTCCCAACCAGCATACTTAAGCTTAGCACCCCAGATACCACCAGAGTTGGAGCAAGCAATCATGCCTGTAAGGGGGGATTTGGTAATGACCATATAACGGCCGGCCGTGGGAGCTGTGGTGCTAGTGCAAGGGCCAGTAAGATAGATGAGTTTATTATCGGCAGATAAAGGCTCCACAGTGGCTACGCCTTCATCATATAACATTTTAGTGCCAAGGCCGCGTCCGCCAATGAATTTTTGGGCGGTGGCTAGGTCAAGTTTTTCCGATTGAATGGTGCCAGTGGTTAAGTTAATTCTGGCAATTTTCCCTCTGTACGCTGTGGTCATGATATACTCCCATGATAGTGAATTGGTATAAACGACAGCGCAAAAAAAAAGATTTGCCTGCCTTAAGCAACAACAAATCCTTTCCAAGAGAGTGGGAGGCAACGAATGAACGGTCGGTACCCATAGGCTTAATACCATCACTATTAAGCTCGGACTATTTTTCAGCTACTAAAAAAATAGTCTCCTGTCAAGAGCTTGGCGCAAGCAAGCGCACCCATTCATTTTTCATGGCACAAAAAAGCTAACCGCCCATGGTTAAATGATATATCATAAATTTTCTGTAAAAAACTTCTGCGGCCTGCCCATCTCCGTACAAACACAAATAACAGCGCGGCATCTCATTGAAAACATACTTTTGTTTTTGCTCATGGTCTTTAAGGACAATACGCACAGCGCCATAGGCATAGGTGTGATTTTCCACATGACGTACCCCTTGCATACGCTGCAAAAAAAAGGTGACCTGCTGCAATGAATACGCTAAATCTTTGCAAATCATGTGTACTCCTTCCTGTGTTACTAAAAAACGTATTTGCCTTATGCTTCCCTTTTATTAAAAAGCATCTTATAATGCAACTTGCGCTACATGATGTTGTATCACGACATTTCCCCCTCATAATGCGCCCCCTCATGCTCAGAGTCAACGTTGCGCCGCAAGGCATTACAACTCGCCCTAGTGCCTATCCACATAACATATTTTATACCTACTTTTTGGCATTTTTTGCCATGCCTTTTTCACTGTTAAATGCTATTATTCTAGTAAATTACTATGCTTTATACAGGTACGCTGGCAAATGAGCTTTTCTTGACATTAAAGGGCGCATTTGATACATGCATGTCATCCATGAATAAAAGGTAAGTATTTAGTTAGAAATATTGAATTTTATCTGATTTATCATTGAGATACGGTGTTGTTTTGCGCGCGTAAAAATGCTTAAGACGTTGTTACAAACAACGCCGACTCCTTTCTTCAGGCAAGAAGGGCGTGCGGCGTTCTTTTTTTATAGGAATAATCATGGATTTGGTACGTCAAAAAAGTGCCCCCTTATATGAAGCTTTAGAAGAATTTCGTCGTCGCCGTGTGGTTCCTTTTGATGTTCCAGGCCATAAACGCGGCCGTGGGAATCCTGAGCTTGTGAACTTATTGGGTGAAAAATGCGTGGGGCTTGATGTTAATTCCATGAAGCCACTGGACAATTTATGCAACCCCGTATCTGTTATCCGTGAAGCAGAAGAGCTTGCCGCCGATGCCTTTGGCGCAGCCCATGCCTTTTTCATGGTGGGCGGCACCACAAGCTCTGTGCAAAGCATGATCTTATCCGTATGTAAAAGCGGACAAAAAATCATTTTGCCACGCAATGTGCACAAAAGCGTCATCAATGCTCTTATTTTGTGCGGTGGTATTCCCGTATATGTAAATCCCCTCATTCATGAACGCATTGGTGTGGCTCTTGGCATGCGCTTTGAGGAAGTAAAAGCCGCTGTGCAAGCCAACCCTGATGCTGTGGCTGTGTTTGTCAATCACCCCACCTATTATGGCATTTGCTCAGACCTTGAATCCATTACCAAGCTTGCCCATGCCCACGGCATGAAAATGCTGGTTGATGAGGCGCACGGTACGCACCTTTCCTTTGCTGAAGACTTGCCCATTGCCGGCATTAAGGCCGGTGCAGATATGGTGGCAGCTTCCATGCACAAATCCGGCGGCAGTTTAACTCAAAGTTCCATTTTGCTGTTAAGCGATCAAATTGATCATCATCACGTGCGCACCATCATCAATTTGACGCAAACCACCAGCGCCTCTTATTTACTGCTTTCCAGCCTTGATATTTCACGTCGTAACCTTGCACTGCGCGGTAAAGAGTCCTTTGCCAAAGTGGTACGCATGGCCGAATATGCCCGCGATGAAATTAATAGCATTGATGGTTTTTATGCTTATGGGCGAGAGCTCATTGATGGGGTTAATGTCTTTGATTATGACGTGACTAAACTTTGCGTCTATACCCAAGACATAGGCCTTGCCGGCATAGAAGTGTATGATTTATTGCGTGATGAGTACGATATACAAATTGAATTTGGAGATATTGGTAATATTATGGCCTATATTTCCATTGGCGATCGCATTCAAGATATTGAACGCCTTGTGGGTGCTTTAGAAGATATTAAGCGATTGCACGCTAAAGACGCTGGTGGACAAAATTTCACAGATTTTGTTATTCCTGAAGTGGTGTATTCACCACAAAAACCTTTTCACGCTGAAAAAGAAACTTTGGCCATTAAGGATACAGTGGGCCGAGTTTCTGCAGAATTTGTCATGTGCTACCCTCCTGGTATTCCTATTTTAGCACCTGGCGAATTGGTCAGCCAAAACATTATAGATCATATCCTTTTTGCTCGCGAAAAAGGATGTTCACTGCAAGGGGCAGCAGATCCTGTGGTGGACTTTCTCCAGGTCATTAAAACGTAATGCATAGTACGTAAAAGCGTAAAGAAGGCGGTATATGTATGGATATGTGGATTCACAGTAGCAATGGGCAAATAAGTATTCGAGTCACTAAGCAACTTTACTCTGCAGAGAGCGAATATCAAAAAATCGAGATTTTTGATTCCACAGAATACGGACGCCTTTTGGTACTAGATGGTGATGTGATTTTCTCACAATCTGATGAATTTATTTATAATGAAATGGTGGTGCATGTACCCATGGCTGTGCATCCCAATGTCAAAAAAGTGCTCATCATTGGCGGAGGCGATGGCGGCGTGGCCGCTTCTTTCACTGAATATCCGGAAATTGAACAAATTGACGTGGTGGAACCTGATTCCGTGTTGGTAGATGCCTGCCGCGAATTTTTTCCGGAAACAGGCAAATGTTTTGATGACCCTCATGTGAATTTAATACAAAGGGACGGATTACGTTTTTTGCGTCGCCGTCAGGCAGAATATGATATTATTATCAATGACTCCACCGACCCCTTTGGTCACACAGAAGGACTTTTCACCAAAGAATTTTATGGTAGCTGTTTTCGTGCTTTACGCGATGATGGCATTATGGTGTACCAACATGGCAGCCCCTTTTTTGATGAAGGCGAAACAGCCTTTCGCGCCATGCATCGCAAAGTATGCCAAAGTTTTCCCATTAGCCGCGTATATCAGGCTCATATTCCCACATGTCCTGCGGGCTATTGGATGTTTGGCTTTGCTTCAAAAAAATATCATCCCATACATAACTTTGACGCAGGCCGATGGAATAAACGCAAATTAACCACATGGTATTACACAACAAACTTACATTATGGAGCCTTTATGCTCCCCAAGTATGTGGAAGATTTGCTCATTGAAGCAGAAACACAATAATTTTTTAACAAGCATAACAAGTACCCTTTACGGGCAGAGTACGGAGAATATCATGGCAAAATTACTTATAGTGGGTTGTGGCGGCGTTGCTGGTGTAGCCATTCATAAATGCTGTCAAAACAGTGAAATTTTTAGCGATATTTGCATTGCAAGCCGCACTGTATCTAAATGCGAAGCCATTAAAGCTGAGCTTGAAGGTAAAACCAGCACCCGCATTACCACAGCACAAATAGATGCTGAAGATGTTCCCGCCTTAACGGCGCTCATTAAAGAATATGCACCTGATGCAGTGTTAAATTTGGCTTTGCCCTATCAAGATTTAACCATCATGGATGCTTGCCTTGCCGCCGGCGTGGACTATATAGACACCGCCAACTATGAATGCGAAGATACCAATAATCCTGAATGGCGCGCCATTTATGATAAGCGCTGCAAGGAAGAAGGGTTCACCGCTTATTTTGATTATTCTTGGCAATGGAAATATCAAGAAAAATTCACTCAAGCCGGCCTTACCGCCTTGCTTGGTTCCGGCTTTGACCCCGGCGTCACTTCGGTGTTCTCTGCCTATGCCTTAAAGCATTATTTTGATGAAATTCATACCATTGATATCCTCGATTGCAATGGCGGCGATCATGGTTATCCATTTGCCACCA
>CAYJHH010000072.1:0-15315 GCA_964369995.1 uncultured Desulfovibrionaceae bacterium | reverse complement strand
AGTGAGCGTGCCTTTCTTAAAAACGTGTGAAAACACGTTTTTAAGCGCCGACTATGATAACTTTTGGCTTAATAAGAAATACGTGGTTCATGCGGGAGAATTCCGGAAAAAAACAGCAAAAAGATAATGTTTATTTTCACAAAGTAGGGCGTATTTGTGCAAAAAATAGCAATATACTGTACTTTAATGAGGAAATAAATACAAAAAAGAGGTTTTCCATTTACAAATACTTTTATTGGGGGTATTAATAAAGTTAAAATGACCTTCCTGAAAAAAGAGCAATTTTTCTCAAGTTCGTGTGCTGAACTTGACCTATGTCAGAAATGATGTAAGGAGGAAGAATGTGAAATTTTGCTTAAGGAGTGTAAGATGGTAACAACTTCGGAAGAAAAACAGGGGATTTTTGCTCAAGTGGGCAAAGTCTTACCTGGCATGGCTTTGTTTCTCAGCGTGGCATTGGTGGCTTGGTATGTGACACCTATCCTAACGTCTTTACATCCCATGATTAAAAATATGAATTTGAGCAACTTTATTGTTGCTATTATTTTGGGTATGGTCATTTTAAATGTTTTTGGCGTACCGGAAATCTGTAAACCCGGTTTGCAATTTTCTACCATCTTAACTAAAACTGGTATCGTAGTTATGGGCTGTAAATACTCTTTTGCGGGGTTGCTCAAGACAGGTACAGAAGCTATTATTATTATTGCTATTTTCCTTTTTGGTTCTGCGCTATTACTCATGTGGATAGGGCGTAAACTTAAGATGTCTCCTTCATTAAGCGCTTGTTTGGCCGCGGGGCTTTCGGTATGTGGTGTATCTGCTGCGGTGGCCATCGCTCCTGCTGTTCGTGCCAAAAACGAAGACATGGCCTATACCATTGCTGTGGTGCTCATGTTTGGTCTTTTAGCTCTATTGGTCTTTCCTTTTGTGGGGCAATGGTTTGAGCTTTCTGCCAACCAATTTGGCGCCTTTGTAGGTGTGGGTGTTATTAACTCAGCTCAGGTGCTTGCTGCAGGTTTTGCCTATAGCCAAGATGCTGGAGTTATTGCCGGTGTGTATAATATTGGCCGTGTAATCTTCTTACCCTTCATTGTGTTAACCTTGGCTGTTATGGTGGCAACGCAAGATAGTGAAGTGCAATCGCAAATGCAAGGCACCAGCAAAATGCAAATGATTGTGGATAAATTCCCTGTCTTTGTGGTGGGCTTTTTAGCTATCGTTACCTTCAACACCTTAGGTTTTTTAACCGCCCCTCAAGTGAAAATGGCCTCAACCTTCATGGATTGGTGTTTCTTACTTGGTTTTTCCAGCATTGGTTTAACCACGCGCTTGTCTGATATTAAGGCAGCGGGACTTTCTGGCGCCGCCATGGGCTTTGTGGTAGCCGGCCTTAAGGCTGTGCTTGCTTTGTGGGTTGTTATATATTTCTTACAATAATTAGCTTTAGGAGTGGAACATGTGGAGCAAAATGTCCAAAAGCAGACGTCAGGATGTGATAGTTATTGTGTTCGGAGTGTGCTTGGTGGTACTGGCCAAGATACTTGCATAATTTGTGCGGGATATAAAGAAAACCCTTTAGATGAAACAAGTATTGGCGCGCTGTTGCACCTTATAAAGGAGCAAGATGCAAAGCTTACGGTGGTGTATCATATCCCGCAAAGTTTAAGTCATTACGGCAAAGTGGATTCTCTTGTTACGGCTGGTGCCATGTCTGACTTTGTGGACTATGTGTACGGCTTGGAGCAAGAAGAGTCTCTGGTTTTTTTTCAAAAATTGGCACATAGCCTTGCGCGTACATCGGCGGATGGCGTAGGGCATAGCGAAAAGCCAAGTGATGAAAAAAATATGGGGGATATTGCCATTATACGCGAGCCCCATGAGTGGAAAAAACTGTTGCAAGGTATACAAGAGCGTTATGCTCAGGTACTGATTTTTTCGCCTAAATAATATATAAAGAGGTAGGTAACACTGCCTCTTTTTTTATAAAAAAAACGCCTTTCTGTGAAGAAAGGCGTTCAAACTATTGACAAACCCTAGTGTGAAAAATTGATTTTTATTTTTATAACCTAAACTTCAATTTTCAAAATTTAGTGCGTTTAAGAAGTGCAAATGAGATATAATTTAACATCTTACATGGTATCAAAAAACAGCTAGTAAGGATAACACTTTGACGCAATGAAAGTTTTTTGGAAAGGGGGTCTGGGGGAAGAACCTTTTCTTCAGAAAAGGTTTTCCCCCAGGAGACTTTGTCAGCACTCTGAACGCCTTTCCGTGAAGAAAGGCGTTTCATTTTTGTATTGTCGTCAATGACTAAGCATCTTCACCCAATAAGCGTTTGCAGATTTCTCTGGCAGCTTTGCGCCCAGCGCCCATGGCCAAGATAACAGTGGCCGCGCCGGTAACAATATCACCGCCGGCAAAGACGTTGGGAATAGAGGTTTCGCCTGTTTCCTCATTCACATTGACATAACCCCATTTATTAAGCTCAAGGTCAGGGGTGGCATCCAAAAGAATGGGATTAGAACGTGTACCCAAGGCCACAATGGCAAGATCTGTGGGCAAATCATAGATGTCACCTTCAATGGGCTCAGGCCTGCAACGACCGGAAGCATCGGGCTCACCAAGCTTCATACGCTGTAAGGTTACAGAAGTTAATGTCAATTTATCATCGCCGTTAAATTGCAGTGGCGAGGCCAGCATTTCAAATTGAATGCCTTCTTCCTCAGCATGGTGAATTTCTTCCAAACGTGCAGGCATTTCTGCACGGGTACGACGATACACAATATGTACGCTTTCTGCACCAAGGCGCATGGCGGTGCGTGCGGCGTCCATGGCCACGTTGCCGGCGCCAAATACTGTAACATTCTTACCAGGGTAGATGGGTGTGTCTTGCTCAGGGAAGAGGTAGGCACGACCAAGGTTAGCACGGGTTAAATATTCGTTGGCAGAAAATACGCCCACATAGTTTTCACCGGGGATATTTAAGAAGATGGGCAAGCCTGCACCTACGCCAATGAAGACGGCATTGTAGCCTTGATCCAAAAGATCTTGCACTGTGATGGTACGTCCGCCCACCCAGTTAAGATTAAAATCCACACCGGTAAGGCGTAGGCCATTAAGCTCTGTGGCCACCACATCCTTAGGCAAGCGGAAAGAAGGAATGCCATAAATAAGTACGCCGCCAGGTTCATGTAAGGCTTCGTATACGTCTACCTTAAGGCCGCGTGAGGACAAATAGCCTGCCACGGTGAGGGACGCTGGGCCGGAACCAAGACAAGCCACTTTGAAGTTATCATGAGGCAGAGCGCAAGAGTTGGTGCCGGTTACTTGCTCACAAGCGGTACTGGCTATGTAGGTATCGGCCACAAAACGCTCAAGGCGACCAATGGCCACGGGTTCGCCCTTGACACCCAGAATGCACTTGCCTTCGCATTGTACTTCTTGGGGGCAAACGCGGCCACACACAGCAGGAAGACTATTGGTGCTTTTAATGATGCGATACGCAGAGTCCATATCGCCGCGGGTCACAGCGGCAATAAATTCAGGAATAGGCACTTCCACAGGACAGCCCGAAACACATTTAGGCTTTTTACATTGAATACAGCGTGCCGCTTCAGCCATGGCCATTTCTTTGGTGTAGCCGGTGGCCACTTCTTCAAAATTGCGTGCGCGAATGTCGGCAGGCAAACAAGGCATGGGGGTGCGCGGAGTTTGAGGCTTTTTGGCTTTTTTTGTGGTATTGGTAGTGTTATTTTCCATGGCAATTACACCTATAATGGTCAAAAGATGTTTTTTCTTGATTGGCAAAGGCGGCAAGGCGACGACGGAGTTCGGCAAAATCCACTTGATGACCGTCAAATTCCGGGCCGTCAACACAGGCAAATTTAGTTTCTCCGCCTACGGTTACGCGGCAAGCGCCGCACATGCCAATGCCATCCACCATGATGGAGTTTAAACTCACGGTGGTTGGTGTATTAAAAGGCTTGCTGGTGGCGGCCACGGCGCTCATCATGGGTACAGGCCCCACGGCTACCACTTCAAAAATATCTTTGTCCTTTTCCAATCTGTCCACAAGTAAATCTGTCACAAGTCCTTTGTGTCCGTAGCTACCATCATCGGTGGATATGAGTAATTCGTCCACAAAGGTGGAAAGTTCTTTTTCAAAGAGTAGTAAATCTTTGCTGCGGGCGCCAATGACGCCAATAACTTTATTACCGGCGCGGTGATGGCCTTTGGCAATATGATGCATGGCGGCAATGCCTGTGCCACCGCCCACACAAACCACTGTGCCTTTTTTCTCAATATGTGTAGGTTTGCCCAGCGGCCCACAAAGGTCAAGAATAGTATCGCCTGCATTGTAAGTTTCTAATAAGGCAGTACTTTTTCCAAGCACAATGTACACAATGGTAATGGTGCCGGCTTCTGCATCAGCATCAGCAATGGTAAGAGGAATGCGCTCGCCATTTTCGGCAAGGCGCAACATGACAAAATGCCCTGGTTGGGCTTTTTTTGCCACATGCGGGGCATCTAAAACAAGTTTACTTGTTTTGCCCGGTATGAGGGATTCTTTGACAAGAATAGGAATTGGCATGAAAAGTACTCCTTAATGGATTCGGTTTGCTTGTAATGCACAAGCGCCTCACAGTGTAACGCCCTAAAACATAGCCAGCACCGGTTTCATTTGCTTAAAGACCTGTGCCAGCAAAATTCCCAGTGAGATTATCTGAAATATATGAATTTGGCAAGTAAAGTGCCATTAAAATACCTTACTGTATGGGAGAATACAGTTGTAGAGTATAAGAGGCAAGTATTGCAAAAGCCTTTCAAAGGTGCATACAAGTTTGTATTTGGCTTTGAAAAAATGCAGGGGGCAGCTCATAGCAACTTGCATGTTTTTGCGCTCTAACATATACTCACCCATAATTTTTTTTGGAGTATACTATGTCTGAAAATGGCTCTACAATGGCTTTGCTTTTTCCCGGTCAGGGCGCTCAAGAATCTGGTATGGGGCGCCGCCTTGCTGAACACTCTTCCGATGCCATGGATTTGTGGAAAAAGGCTGAAAATATAAGTGGTTTGCCTTTACGTGAAATTTATTGGGATGGCGATGACGCCGCCATGAGTGATACGCGCGCATTGCAACCGGCTTTAACCGTGGTAAATCTTGCTATATGGCAAGCTGTGGTGGGTCGCTTTAGCCCCGCATGCACCGCCGGACATAGCCTAGGGGAGTATGCCTCTTTAGCTGCAGCCAAAGTTCTGACTTTCGCCGAAACCTTAGAATTGGTGACTTTACGCGGGCGCCTTATGGCCGAAGCGGATCCTCACGGTGTGGGCGCCATGGCAGCCATTTTGAAATTAGAACAAGCTAAGGTGCAAGAACTGGCACAAAATATTGCTGAAGAAAGCGGTGAAATGCTTCTTGTGGCCAATTATAATACCCCGGGGCAATTTGTGCTTAGCGGCACTAAAAATACCGTGGAATTGGCCTTGGGTCGCGTGAAGGAAGTGAAAGGCCGAGGCATTGCTCTTAAGGTGAGCGGCGCTTTTCATAGCCCTCTTATGACCGAAGCTGCTGCGGAGCTGGCGCCGGTATTACGCAAGGCGCAGTGGGCCAAACCCATTATGCCTGTATATTGCAATGTGCATGGTAAGGCTGTGCAAGATGCCAATCTTTTATGCGAATGCATGATTGCGCAAATGACCTCTTCGGTTCATTGGATAGATACCATGCAAAATCAATGGAAGGACGGCATGCGTTCTTTCTTGGAAGTGGGGCCTAAAGCTGTGCTCTCCAAGATGGTAGCCCCTTGTACAGCACCTGTGAGCGAAGATAAGCCTTCCACCGCTTGTGTAACTGATTTTGACCAAGAAGCGCAGTGGTCTTAGGCTTTGTGCCATTTACTAGCCCTGTGTTATAGATAAAGATTTTTGAGGAAATTATGGACGCGACACAATACGTACGCAAAGCTTTACAAGAAATAGTGCAAGAAATGGGTTTATCCTTTCCTGAAAAGGTGACCATTGAGCCCCCAAGAGATGCTAAACATGGCGGCGACCTTGCAGCCAATGTGGCCATGATGCTTGCCAAAGAAGCTAAAATGCCCCCACGTGCCTTGGCTGAAAGCATGGCGCAAAAGCTGGAAGCCATGCCACATATTGCCTTGGTTGAAGTGGCAGGCCCAGGCTTTTTAAATGTGACCTTACAGGCTGAATTTTGGCAAGAAAGCCTCTTGCATATGGAAGCTCAAGGTGCGGCCTTTGGCTCTCAGGTGGTGGAAGAAAAGAAAAAAGCCCAAGTGGAATATGTTTCTGCCAATCCCACAGGCCCATTGCATATTGGGCATGGACGCGGCGCTGCCGTGGGCGATAGCCTTGCCAGAGTGTTACGCTTTGCCGGACACGAAGTTTCCACTGAATATTATATTAATGATGCCGGCAATCAAATGCGTTTGCTGGGCTTTTCTGTGTGGTTACGCGCTCGTGAGCTTGCCAAATTACCTGTGGAATGGCCGGAATCTTATTATAAAGGCTCCTACATTATAGATATTGCACAAGAAATGCTGGATAAAGATCCTGAGCTTTTGCAAAAGGACGACGCCCTTGCCCAAGATATTTGCTATGAATACGCCATGAATAGCATTATGGATGGCATTAAGCAGGATCTTCAAGATTTTCGTGTGGGGCATGATATTTGGTTTTCGGAAAAATCCTTGGTGGAGCGCGGCGCCATTGATGCTGGCTTTGCAGCTCTAAAAAGCGCTGGTCTATCCTATGAAAAAGATGGCGCTTTATGGTTTGCCACCGAAAGCCTTGGCGACGATAAAGACAGAGTGCTTCGCAAATCTGACGGTTCTTTAACCTATTTTGCCTCTGATATTGCGTATCACCATAATAAATTTGACCGCGGCTTTGATTATCTCATTGACGTGTGGGGCGCTGATCACCATGGCTATATTCCGCGTATGCGTGCGGCCATTTCTGCCATTGGACATGAGCAAAATGAATTTGATGTGGTGCTCATTCAATTGGTAAATTTACTTGAAGGCGGCAAGCCTGTGAGTATGTCCACCCGCGCCGGCACCTTTGAAACTTTAGCCGACGTGGTGGCTGAAGTGGGCGTAGATGCAGCGCGTTTTATGTTCCTTTCTCGCAAAAGCGACAGCCCGCTAGATTTTGACTTGGAGCTTGTGAAACAACGCAGCATGGATAATCCCGTGTATTATGTGCAATATGCCCATGCCAGAATTTGCGCCTTGCTACGCCGCTGTGAAGAAAGAGGCATGACATTGCCAAGTACATCGGCTATGGCAGATGTACAAGCTTTAACGCATGCCGATGATTTGGCGCTGATTCGTATGGCTTCACGTTTTCCCCATGTGGTGAAATTGGCCGCGCAAAATTTGGGGCCGCATTTCATTAGCCATTATTTATCTGAATGCGCGTCGGCTTTGCACAGCTACTACAGCAAGCATCATATCTTGCAAGAAGAAGATGTGGCTTTGGCCAAAGCTCGTTTAACCTTATTGCGCACTGTGGGTAAGGTTTTAGCCACAGGTCTTGATTTGCTCGGCGTATCTGCACCAGAGACCATGTAAGTAGTCGACACTGAAAAACAACTTAACTATCAGTAAAAATAGAACTTATAAATCAAATAACGTAATAAACATTGCCAGAAATAAACGTATGGAATACGTTTTCTGGCAATGTTTAGACATAAAAAATGCTTTTTTCAGATGTCGACTACTCAAGACATGCCCTTGGCATGGCTTGCCGCGCGTAAAATAAGCCGGAATTTACTTCCGGCGGCCCCGAAGGGGTATTTGGAGCAGGCGTGCCTTTCTTAAAAACGAGTGGAAACACGTTTTTAAGCATTAACTAAGTAAAAAAGAGTAAGGCCATGACACAAAATATACGCACACCAGAAAAAACGCCGGATTCGCCGGCGGCAAAGCATTCTGATACTGCCAAAAAAGCGGCAAATCGCGTGGTAGAAAAAGCCTCGGACGCGACTCAAGAGAAAAAACAAGGGCAGGCTTTCACTGTGACCTTGGGTTTTTCTTCGCTTATGACAGCTTTGACGGCTTTGGTGGGCTGTGTGGTGGTGGCCTTTATGATGGGTGTTATTGTGGGGCGTGACGATGTGGCGTCGCGTCCTACTTTGGCTGAAATTGCCGAAGAAAGAGAAGCCGCCATGCAAGCAGCAGAGCGTGCCGCCCTTGCCCAAGAGGCAGAAAGGCGCGCTGCTGTAGAACAAAGTGCTGCGGAACAAGCTGCTACAGAACAGGCACAAAAAAATACAGAGGCCAATGCCAAAGCTAATGCACAGGCTAAAGTAGAGGCCAAAGCACAGGCTCAGCCTCCTGCCTCCACAGCTTCCACAAAAAGCACTGAGGCCGCAAGCGCTGACAGCAAGACAAATGCCGCCAGTGTGGTTATGTCCCCTGAAGAGCTTAAGTATGCCACAGCGCTGAAAGGGCAACGTGGGCAAACAGCCGCTGCGCAAAAAGCTAGTGCTAAGCCAAAGCCCAGCACCACAGCCACCGCGCAAAAATCTGAGGCTTCGGATAAAACTTTATATGATTACGTGTATCAAGTGGCCTCGCTTAAAAGTGAAGAGGCTGTGGATACATTGCGTGCCAAATTAGAAGGCGAAGGTTTACGTACGCGTATGTCCAAAAGCGGCGATTACTTAAAGGTGCTTGTACTTTTGCGTGGCACAACAGAGCAAGCTGTGGCTTTGCAAGAGCGAATGGTGGAACTTAAGTTAGGTAAGCCTTTACAACAACAGAAAAAAGCTGTGGAATAATATGCGCGAACCCCTTTCTTTTCCTCTCTCCTTTTTTGCTCAAGTGGGGCGAACCTCTGTGCATATGCTCACCACCATGGGCTCCTTATTTTATTTTTTCCTTATTTCTTTACAGCAAACCTTTTCCACGCCGCATCTTTTTGCCAAATGCCGTGAGCAATTATATAATATGGGGTCAAAGTCCCTATTTTTAATTTTGCTTATAGGCGTTTTTTGCGGCATGGTGCTTGGTTTGCAAGGCTATTATACCTTGGTAAAGTTTGGCTCCACCGGCATGCTTGGGGCGGCGGTGGCCTTAACGCTTATTCGTGAGCTTGGCCCTGTGCTCACGGCCATTATGCTCACGGGGCGCGCAGGTTCGGCCATGACAGCAGAAATTGGCGTCATGCGTATTTCTGACCAAATTGATGCCTTGGAAGTGATGGATATACATCCTGTGGGCTATTTATCCACGCCGCGCCTTTTGGCCTCTGTACTGGCTTTTCCTTTGTTGACAGCCATATTTAATGTTATCGGCATCTTTGGCGGGTATTTAACAGGTGTGCTCATGCTTGGCATCAATGAAGGGGCGTATTTTTATCAAATACAAAGCGCCGTATCCATGAGCGATGTTATGGGCGGTTTTGCAAAAGCCGTGACTTTTGGGCTCTTGGTAACCTCTGTGTGCTGTCATCAAGGTTTTTATGCCCATTTGCGCAAAGATAGCGTGGGGCCTGCCGCTGTGGGTAATGCCACCACTTCTGCCGTGGTGCTGGCTTCCAGTCTTATTCTTGTGGCAGATTACGTGCTTACATCGCTTTTATTGTAGGAATTTTCATGCAAAATACCACCATTACCTTACAAGATTGCAGCATTGGCTATGGCGACCATGTGGTGGTGCGCCGCATCAATGCGCATATGCCTCAAGGAAAAATTACAGCCATTTTGGGCGGATCCGGAAGCGGTAAATCTACGTTGCTACGCCATTTGGTGGGCTTATCTCGCCCCAGTGAAGGCAAAATTCTTGTGGGCGAGACAGATATTTTTGCTTTATCTTCCAAGGAATTTCGCCGTATGCGCCGGCGCATGGGTATACTTTTTCAAGATGGCGCTTTGCTTGGCGCCCTTACTTTACTTGATAATGTGGCCCTACCCTTAACGGAGCATACGCATTTGAGTAGGGCGCAAATAGAGCAAGCGGCCATGCGCACTTTGCGCCTTGTGGGGCTGGAAGAGTTTCCGCATTTTTACCCCAGTCAGCTTTCGGGGGGCATGCGTAAAAGAGCCGGCCTTGCCAGAGCCATTATTACAGATCCGCCTGTGCTTTTTTGTGACGAACCCACCTCTGGGCTGGATCCCATCACCGCTGCGCAAATGGATGATTTGCTCTTAAGCATGAAGAAAACCTTTCCGCATATGACTATGGTGGTGGTAAGCCATGATTTAAGCAGCCTTGAGCGCATAGCAGACCATGTGCTGGTATTGCATGAGGGAGAGCTTGCTTTTTGTGGTGCATGGCAAGAGCTTAAAGCCACCGAAGATGGGTATTTACAAAGCTTCCTCGCACGTAAGGCAGAGCCCATGGCGCATGGGCATTTTGAAGAGCAAGACCCCGCAGTGCAAGCGGCATTGCAGGCTTGGATGCAAGAATAATATACTATAGCAGAAGACAAATAAGGGGCATTATGAAGACATCACGTGAAATTAGCTTGGGCATTTTTGTGCTTATTGGTTTGTTGTGTACTGCTTACCTCACGGTGAAATTAGGTAAAATGGAAGTGCTTGGTGGCGATGGTTATGCTTTGACGGCGCGATTTTCCTCGGTGTCTGGTTTGCGCGTGGGGGCAAGTATAGAAATTGCCGGCGTAGATGTGGGGCGTGTTACACATATTGCACTGGATAAAAAAACAGCACAAGCCGTAGTGACTTTATATATGAATAAGGGTATAGAACTCACAGATGATACCATAGTTTCGGTGAAAACTAGTGGTCTTATAGGCGATAAATATCTCAGCCTTGCCTTGGGTGGTTCTGATATGATTTTAGCCCATGGAGATGAAATTGCCGATACAGAATCCGCCGTGGATTTAGAGTCCCTCATTAGTAAATTTGCATTTGGAGGCGTGTAATGCGACGTATATTTTGGCTGCCCTCAGCCACCTTGTTTTTACTAGGACTTTTGCTTTCTTCTTCCTTAGCTTTGGCCAATTCTCCTGAAGATGCGCAAAAGATTTTACAAACTTCGGTCATGCGTATTTTGGATCAAATTAAAAAGCCAGAATATAAAAACGCAAGTACGCGTCAACAGCTCAATGCCTTTATTGAAAAAGAAGTGAATACTACTTTTGATTTTGAAGAATTTTCCATGCGCACTGTGGGCGCGCATTGGCGGCAATTTAGCGATGCCCAGAAAAAATCCTTTACGGATGCTTTTGCTGACTTACTCTTTGCTACCTATTTAGATAGGCTTGATGGCTATAGCGGCGAAGTGATTACCTTTGACGGCTTTGTGAGCGGTAATCAAGGCACTCGTGTGGAAGTGCGCACCACCTTAACCACCAAGGATGGCACAAAAATACCCATGAATTATCGTATGTTACCCAAGGGTGACACATGGCATGTGTATGACGTTTTGGTGGAGGGCATTAGCTTAGTCAAAAATTATCGCACACAATTTAACGATGCTTTACAAAATGATTCGCCAGAAGCTCTTGTGGCGCGTGTACGTGAAAAAGCTGCCAGCATTGCCAAGGGAAGTTATGAAAATTAAGTATATTTTTGCCGTAAGCTGTGCTGTGCTTTTAAGCTTTGCTGTGCCAGAGGTACAAGCTGCCAGTTTGCATCGTGTGGCAGGGCAAGCCGAGTATCAAGAAGGGAGTATGCAAAATTCTCCCGTCATTAAAAAGCTTAATAGAGATTTGGAAGATGGCAATTTGGACGATTATGAAATGACTCCGGTGCAGGGTATTTCTGATCCCTTAGAGCCTTGGAACAGATTTTGGTTCGGCTTTAATGATATTTTTTATCTCTATGTGGCAAGCCCCTTATACTCAGCTTATGACTTTGTGATTCCAGATGAAGTGCAAGGTGGACTGAGCAACTTTTTCAATAATTTGCTTTTTCCTGTGCGTTTTGTAAATGCACTTTTACAAGGCAAGGTGCAGTTGGCCGGCGTGGAATTTAGTCGCTTTTTGGTCAATAGCACCGTGGGCATGGGCGGCTTTATTGATGTGGCCAAGCATAAAAAGACCGTGGTGCCTTATACTCGCGAAGGGGAAGATTTTGGTCAAACCCTTGCCACTTGGGGCGTGGGTGAAGGTTTTTATTTAGTATTGCCCATTTTAGGTCCATCCTCTGCGCGTGGGGCAGTGGGTACAGCTGTGGATTATTTCATTGATCCTGCTTTGTATCTTGATCCCACCTTTACCACGGCTTTTATGTATGCCGGCTTTGAATTTAACGATTTAGACAATGTTTTGCCCTTATATAAGGATTCTAAGGCTGCTTCTGTGGATCCTTACATAGCCATGCGTGAAGCCTATGCGGCTTATCGCAAACAGCAAATTTTACACTAATTTTGAAAGAATTTACCATTCATAAAAAGAAATTGCCGTGCAAAGCCAAAGTGCTTACACGGCAATTTCTTTTTATGAATGGTAGCCTTGCCATTATACGATGACGACTTATTTGTTACTAGAAAAAAATTAAAACAGGAGTGTGTATGCTACCTTATTATACAAAGCAATGTTTAGCCTCACTCATTTTGGGGGTTTTTATGATATGTACAGTGGGACTTATGGGCAATGCACCCCATGCATGGGCAGCGCAATCTACACCGCAAGAGGCAGAAAAGAGCCTTGCGCAAGTGTTAGCAGCCTCTCAGGCTCAAATAACCATTTTAAAAAATGGTCTCACCGTGTATATTTTAGAAGATCATCGTTTTCCTTTAGTCTCCACAAGATTATATGTAAAAACAGGTTCTGCCAATGAAAGCCCTGAAGATGCCGGCATAAGCCATGTGCTGGAGCATATGGTTTTTAAGGGTACTGATAAAAGGCCTAAAGGCGCCATTTCCACCGAAGTGGAAGCCGCCGGAGGCTATTTAAATGCTGCCACCTCCTTTGATTATACGGTGTATCAAACGGATTTACCGTCAGCACATTGGACTTTGGGCTTAGATGTGGTGAAGGATATGGCTTTTCACGCCACCCTAGACGCTGCAGAGCTTGAGTCGGAAAAAGAAGTTATCCTCTCAGAATTACAACGCGGTAATGATAATCCAGGGCAAAGAATTTTTAAAGAATTACATACTTCGGCTTTAAAAGGTACGCCTTATGACCATCCCATCATTGGTTATGAAGAAACCATTAAAGCCGTGACGCCCGCTTCCATGCGTGCCTATATTGCCAAGTATTATCAACCGCAAAATATGACCTTGGTGGTGGTGGGTGATGTGCAGGCTGAGAAAATCTTAAATGAGAGCCAAAAGCTTTTTGGCGCCATGCAAAATACCGCCGATGCACAGCCTGTGCTGCCCATAGATGCCAGCGCCCTAGATTCTGCGCATATAGATGTGCAATCAGGACCTTGGCAAAAAGTGTATTTAGGCATGGCTTTACCTGTTCCAGGGCTCACCGATGCTCGTAGCGTACCCTTAGACATTTTGGCCATGGTTTTGGGCGGGGATGCCACTTCATATTTGTATAAAAAATATAAATATGACAAACAATTGGTAGAGGGCATTTCTGTATCCAACTACGGCTTTGAGCGTGTGGGTTTATTGTATTTTACCGTACAATTGGACGCCAATAAAGTGGAAGCTTTTTGGGAAGAATTTACCAAAGATATGGCACAACTCAGCGCCGCGGCTTTCACGGAAAAAGACATAGCGCGCGCTCAATTGCAATTGGAAGACAGCACCCATAGAGCCAAAGAAACCTTGTCAGGTCTCGCCTCTTGGAAGGGCTATTTAGAGCTTTTTCTTGGTGGAGATCAAGGGGAAAAGAATTTTCTTACAGCTTTGCAAGGGGTGAATTTAGCGCATTTGCAAGAGGGTATTGATACTTGGTTCATGCCGCAGCGCCTCAATGTGGCCGTGCTTAAGCCGCAAGAGGCACAGCTCCCAGATTTACAAGCCATATTGCAAAAAAACTGGCCGGCTAAAGCGCAAAAAAGTGTTGCACTAGGAGAAAATAGTGCAGGAAAAACCACTGTGGTGGATTTAGGACAAGGGCGCAAAGTGGTGCTCATTCCCGATGCTACTTTGCCTTACACCGCGCTGGATTTATATATGACCGGCGGCAATAGCCTCAGCGCACAAAAACAAGGCTTGCCTGCCTTAACAGCTTCTGTGCTCACCGCAGGTACCAAGACCATGACATCGCCGCAAATAGACACCTATTTGGCAGAGCGTGCGGCTTCTTTAGGGGCAAGCACAGGGCGTCAGGTTTTTTGGCTCAGCGCTAAACAACCCACACGCTTCAATGCGGACATTTTCTCCCTCATAAAAGATATACTCACACAGCCGGCTCTCAGCGCTGAAGAAGTGGATAGAGAAAAGAAAAATCAAATTGCGGCCATTGGTGCGCGGGATGATCAGCCCTTAAGCTACGCTTTTTCTAAAATGTCTCCCTTCCTCTTTGGGGAAGATCATCCCTATGGTTTTAAAAGTTTAGGTGATACTGCTGAGGTGGAAAAATACACCACGCAAGATGTGAAAGATTTTTGGGAAAAACAAAGCCGTCAGCCTTGGGTTCTTTCTGTGGCTGGAGACTTTGATGCCGAAGAAGTGATAGCCTTTGCTAAATCCTTACAAAAGCCCCAAGATAGCACTTTAGATGTGAAGGCACCTGCATGGGGTAAAGAAAAAAGCCTTGAAGTTGCCGTGCCGGGGCGTGATCAAGCGCATCATATCTTGGTATTTAAGACCACCACCAGTGAGCATGAAGACGCAGCCGCCTTGGAATTGTTACAATTGGCTTTGGCAGGCCAAAGTGGTTTGCTCTTTACGGAACTCAGAGATAATCAAGGCCTTGGGTATTCGGTAACGGCAAGCAAAAGCTTTTTACCCACCACGGGCTACTTGCTCTTTTACATAGGCACTGATCCGCAAAAAGTGCCTCAAGCACATGCCGGCTTTGAAGGTATTATTAAAGATTTGCAAAAAAATCTGCTCCCCGAAGCTGAGCTACAAAGAGCAAAAAATCAGATGGAAGGCGATTATTATAGGGATAGACAAAGCCTGAAAAGCCGCTCCAACGAAGCTGCCTTACGCATAACTTTGGGGCATGATTTAGACTTTAGAAAACAAACCATAGAAAAAGCAAAAAAGTTGACGGCAGAAGATTTACGCCGAGTGGCGCAAAAATATTTACAGCTTAAAGATGCTTATGTGGTCACTGTACAGCCGTAAAATGGTGTTTTTAGTTTTCTGGTAGGTCGTATTGACTTTGTCATCATTTTGGGGGGAGAAACCTTTTTGAAAAAAGGTTCTCTCCTTAATTTGATTCTACTAAAATAAGTCGTTT
>CAYJHH010000071.1:0-15349 GCA_964369995.1 uncultured Desulfovibrionaceae bacterium | reverse complement strand
TTATAAGTTCTATTTTTACTGATAGTTAAGTTGTTTTTCAGTGTCGACTAAATAGTCGGCGCTTAAAAACGTGTTTTCACACGTTTTTAAGCATTAACTAAATAGGCTCCCACCTGAATAGCCCCATAGCTCCGCTCTACTCTCCCTTGGCGTCATTGCCATAGCTCGCAAATGCCCACAGCGATACCGCCCCTTAAGTCACCCCCTTACAAAAGCCTTTATGATGGCTCAAGCTAGCATTCACTCAAGGCCTTTGGCGCCATGTACATTTCACTCTAGGCTTTACTCCGCCAAGCATGAGGTTTTCTCTTCCACAAAAAAAGGTGTAGATAAGCCATACTCATCTACACCTTTTTCTTTGATATAAAGTACTATTTTAGTTAATGCTTAAAAACGTGTTTCCACTCGTTTTTAAGAAAGGCACGCCTGCTCCAAATACCCCTTCGGGGCCACCGGAAGTAAATTCCGGCTTATTTTACGCGCGGCAAGCCATGCCAAGGGCATGTCTTGAGTAGTCGACATCTGAAAAAAGCATTTCTTATGTCTAAAGATTGCCAGAAAACGTATTCCATACGTTTATTTCTGGCAATCTTTATTACGTTATTTGATTTATAAGTTCTATTTTTTACTGATAGTTACGTTGTTTTTCAGTGTCGACTAATTTAAGCTTTGTGCAACCTAAAATGAAGCGTTTTGTACAGTACTTCCGGATCAATGGGTTTGGTTATATGATCATTCATACCATGCGAAAGGCTCACTTCTTTATCTCCTTTCATGGCATGAGCAGACATGGCAATGATGGGCAAAGTGGCATAACACGCCTGCTCGCGGATTTTCTCCGTGGCTGTATAGCCATCCATAAGCGGCATTTGAATATCCATTAAAACGGCGTCATAACTATTTTTTTGTAATAAGTCTAAAGCCTCTTGCCCATTAGAAGCTATGTCCAATGTAAAACCGGCTGCTTGTAAAATTTCTTGCGCCACCAATTGATTAATTTCATTATCTTCTGCCAAAAGTAAATGCCCGCTTAACTTGGTATGTTTGCTATCATATTCATCATAAGATAATTCATGCTGCGCAGCGTGCAAAGCCTTTTCTGTTTGCTGCGTATCTTGTGGTGCCAAGGAGAACACGGCAGTACAGAAAAAAGCAGAGCCTTGACCATACGCGCTTTCTACCCAAATTTTGCCACGCATCATGTTTATAATGCTCTTGGAAATGGCTAATCCCAATCCTGTTCCGCCATATTTACGCGTCACTGTATTATCAGCCTGCGAAAAAGCGGAAAAAAGACGATCAATTTGGTCAGCAGTTAAACCAATGCCTGTATCACGTACAGCAAATTGACAATGTAATTCCGTATCTTTGTGTAAAGAGCTTTGTATTTCCAGCGAAACCGAACCCGCTTCAGTAAATTTAATGGCATTGCTTACCAAGTTAAACAGCACTTGTTTTAAGCGCAATGCATCCCCCAGCAATAACACGTGTTCATATTCGCCATAGCCCACTTGTAATTGTAAGGATTTTTCTACGCATTTGGGACCATATAAATCACTGACTTCTTCGCCTATGCTTTGCAATGTGAAGGGGCGCTCTTCCATTTCCATCTTGCCCGCTTCTATTTTAGAAAAATCTAAAATATCATTGATGATACGCATGAGATTATTGGCAGATTGAACCGTTTTTTGCACATAATTTTCTTGAATCTCACTCATGGGGCTTTGCTTCAATAAGTGCAATAAACCCAAAATACCATTCATGGGAGTACGAATTTCATGGCTCATATTGGCCAAGAATTCACTTTTTGCCTTGGTACCTTGCTCTGCAATTTCCTTGGCCTGACGTAATTGATTCTCATTCTTAGCAATCTCTCGTAACATGGCGTTATGCTGACGCATATCCCTAAAATATGCAATGAGGCCATTTTTACCAAGATAGGAAGTGCGTACCGCTATAAGTTCCAAGGGGATTTCTTCTCCGGTGCGTAAATGAATACAAGTCATTTCAAAGCGCGAGGAACCTTTAGCATACGTCTTTTTAATTTGTTGCTGCACCACATCAAGCGAAAGACATCCGTCAGGCTGATGCAAGGGAAAAATAGCTTGGAAATTTTGCAAAGCATCTTCCCTATCATTATAGCCAAAAAGCGTTACAGCTTCTAAGTTTGCATAGATAAGCGTATTGGTATCATCCCAAAAATGTACCCCGATGGGCATGGAATCTAGCATAAGCGTATTACGCAGCTCCGCCGCATCCAATAGTTCTTGAGCTTCTTTGAGCTCGCGCAAGTCACGCGCATAGGAAATAACAATATCATCTCCGCCAAGCTTGGCACTCACGTGAATAATTTCCATGGGGATAAATTCCCCATCGCTGTTAATATGTAACCATTCAAAACGCCTATAGCCTTTTTCAAGCACCTCAGCATGATTAGACACAACAGTTTCGCGCGACTTACTCCCATCTGGCTGGTATTCAGGAGATAGCAAATGGAAATTTTCAATGATATCTTGCTTGGAGGCCACTTTAAATGTGCGTAAAGCCTCCTGATTACAATCTACAATATCCCCTTCTTTATTCCAAAAGAGAACAACCAAGGGCAAGTACTCAGAAATAACGGAATTAAGCTCTTCTTCCATTTTTCCTTTTTGTAATTCCAACACGTCGGTGATATCTGTAATAATGGATAAGCGCACTTTCTCCTTATTATCCCAAGCAATGCATGAGTCCACAAATTGCAAATGCTTTTGTGTGGGTTCATCATATCTATCCCAGGTATAGGGTACCGAAAGCTTACTTATAATACCATTGGTACAGCGCGAACACGGTTTATCTAAATTACGAAAAACCTCATAACAACGCTTAGAAGTCACATTTTCACATTGGAACAATTTATGTACGGCTTTATTGCAATACAAAATTTCATAGCTTTCTAAATCTGCAATATAAATAGGCATGGGAAAAGCATCCAGCATGGCTTGCACGTGCTTTTGCTTATTTTCCAAAACAATTTTCATGGCCCTTTGCCTTTTTGTGTACCAAAAGAGTACCACCATCAAGACAATCATAAGTACTATAATGCCAATAAGTAAATTCACACTAGCTAAGGACAAAAATTGTACAAATCGTGAAGAGTAACTGGTTTGTGTGGTATGGTTAAGTAAAATCGAGCTAAACCTATCACGAGGAAAAGCCGCTATGGCCTTATTAAAAATGGACACCAAGCACGGATTCACATCCTTATGAAAAATAAAAGAAAATCTATCATATAAAGGCAAAATAGTTGATATATGCAGTAAAGGATATCCGCCTTCTACTATGGCGGTACGCGCTGCATAAACATTTTCAAAAGTATAATCAGCCACGCCATCTTCCACAGCATTATAAGCCGCAGTAATATCTTCAAGTTCCAAAATAGTATGCTGGGGGAACGTCTCTTTTACAAAATCCAGCACCACAGGATGTAATTTGGACACAGCTAACACACTATCTGGCATTAATTGATAGCCCTTACCTATCATGGCAATGGGTGTGGACAAAAAAGTGTCCGATAAAATGGCATTGAGCTCTTGAGCTTTTTTAGGATTAGTATCATAGCTTAGGTGCATATCCATTTTACCAAGACTTAACAAATCTAAAGCCTCAGCATAGGTGAGGCCTTGTTCAAATTCAAATTGCAGCCCCGTAAGCTCTGATATAAGCATAAGGATTTCATAGTTTATACCTTGCACCATCTTTGTTTCTTCATCGAATTCTTCAAAGGGAGGCCAAAAGGCATCATAACTAATTTTAATGGGCGGAGTTTGACTTACAAATGCCTTTTCCTCGTCTGTAAGGGTAAAAGGCTGCACAGCGGAAGAGGGATTGGCCATGGCAAAAGTACTCCATGGCGCAGAAAAAAAGCCTAAAAAAACAAAGGATAAAAACAAGACGAAAAGGGGCTTTTTTACTCTAATTATCATGTAAAAACCCTCTAAAGTGCGAGTAATTGGGTTAAAACGGAATAAAACACACATTGACACATACACAAATGGCTATAAATCTTCTTTATCCCATTATTACATACACATTGGTCATTTTTTAATACGCTGTCAAGATAAATGACGTAACACCCTTAGACAAAAAATTGTGGGGAAACCTTTGATACCAAAATAAAAGATTTCCCCCAGACTAATGGCAAAGCCTAGTGTAAAAATTTGATTTTTATTTTTACGACCTCAACTTCAATTTTTAAAGTTTAGTGCTTTAAAAGAGGTACACATGGGATGTTATTTAAAGCATTACATGGCACTAAAAAAGCAAATATCAAAAATAAAACGCTGAAACAATTAAAGTTTTTTGGAAGGGGGGGTCTGGGGGGAGAACCTTTTGTCCACAAAAGGTTTCCCACCAGTAGACTTTACCAACAATCTGAAAGGAAACCTTTGCTACAAAATAAAAGATTTCCCCCAATTTTCCTTTCATTCTTTTGCACGAAAATATGTATGGGCAAAGAAATAAGGGTGCACATTAAAGACTGCTAACGTACAAACATATAAAATAAAATATCATGTATGCTATTGTCCGAAATACTTACGCAGCTCTTCTAGCATGGCAAAGCCTTTTTTCTTGGTGGGAGCCAAAAAGCCACCCTCTCCAAATTCATTCCATGCATAAATGGTAAACGATTTTTGCACGGTACCATCGGAACGAGGAAAGCCAAAATTAGGCGCGTTTTCCACATCGGCTCTCATTTGTCGCAAAGACTCACCCCATTGCTGCGGTGTAGGTAAAGCAAAAAGCGCATATTTGCCATGACTGTGCGCCCAAGGCTTAGGATTCCATCCTGTGGGAGCATAGGGAACATAAGGCAAAGCGTCATGTTGGCGTATTTTGCGTATATCCTCGGCGCGCTTCACAAGATCTTTATAAGGGTATTCTTTATTCTGTGGTAATTTTTTAAGAGAATTTGGGGCCAAATCATCCATATATTGCATGGTTCCATCAATGCCCAATTGCAAAAAGCTTTTCAAACGAGACGTAGGCGTAATGGGAGTTTTACCATAATGCCCTACCATAAGAATCAGTTCACCAAGGCCAGCATCGCGTACCTTTTGACGTATTTGAGATATGATACCCTGAGTACGTTCCACAGAGTTTTTACCCGCCACACGAAAAAGTCTTGCGCCATCATGAATTTTCAGCACAGGCTTACCATCCACCTTTAAATAACTGGGATGCTGCATGGCTGGAATAACTATTTCGTCCACAGCCTTAAGCCAGTCTTCAGGGCCATTGAGCGGAAAGATTTTGTCATTATAAATGGACACCATAAAGTGCATTTTATGCGCCTCAGGCGACTGCATAAAGTAGTGCACACCCTTATTCAGCATATCCGCCTTATCAGTATGAGCCCATTTTCTTTCTTTAAAATTATGAGGATAGTACCATGAAATGGAAAAATAATCCACGCCATAAGCAGAGGCAGCTTCAATTTCTTTATCCATGGTCTCTTGATTTGAATATTCCCCTAGCATAGGTACGCGCTCGGCATACTGAGAGCGCCAATCTAAAAACTTTTTTTGCCGAACTATTTGCCAATTATTGGGTTCCGGACTTTGCCACCAACCGGAAAAATACTCCGCACCCACCAAAATATCTTGTGCCTTCACCTGCAGGGGGGCGGCAAGTAAAATCATACACGTGGCTACATATATAGCCAAACGCCATCGTATATATTGCATACTCTTCTCCTCATATATTTTTATTCTGACCAAGCCCTGTATACATTTTATGACCCCTCTGTTCAAAGCAGAAAAATCCCTTTACAAAGCTCTTAGAATATCGTTAACTTTATTTCTAGAAGTCATTTTAACACGCATTTGCCTAACATTACGGAAATTATCTTATGAATGGTACAGTATCGGTGGCTTGCTTGCAAGCTCTCTTAAACGGCTCTCAAGATATTTATATCATAGTTGAAAAAGACACACTAGAACTTTTGTACCATAATCCTGCTTTTGCAACGTTAGGGCTTACTTCTGATGGTGATGGCAAAAGCTACACGCTTAACCAAGCGCCATTTACGCCGCATTTTTCCGGATTGCAAAGCATTATTAACGCACAAAGCACCCTCTTACAACGCCATGAAGACCCCAGCGCCTTTGCTTATGTTCCCCTTGGCGAACAAGATAAAAAGCATTTTCAGCTGGGTGCACGTTTAGTGCATGTTTTGGAAGAAAAAAATGCTGTTCTTTTACAAATATGCGCCGAAGAATATGTATGCCATAACCCCAAAACAGCGCTAAACAGCATGGAGCGCCGCGATGCCTTGCTAAAAGCCGTCAGCAGAGCCGCTCAAGAACTTTTATCTGACAATACAGATTTTGACGCCACCATCAATACCGTTTTAGGTATTTTAGGCGATGCTACCCAAGTGGACAGAGTGTATGTATGGCATATGCACCCGGCCCCCAATCCCCAAGAAGATGACAGGCTATATACTTCACAACTGTACGAATGGTCCGAAGGGGCAGCGCCACAACAAGGCCTAGAAATTGCGGTTAATATGCCCGTGGAAAAAGCCATGCCCACATGGATTAACACCTTTCTTCAGGGAAAATGCGTTAATAATTTAGTGAAAAATATGCATCCCATAGAAAGGGATTTTTTAGAGTCTCAAAGTATAATCTCTATCCTCACAGCGCCCATTATCCTTCAAGATCACTTATGGGGCTTCATTGGTTTTGATAATTGCCATGCCGAATATACATGGAGTCAAGCAGAAGAAGATATTTTGCGCACAGCAGGTACATTAATTAGCACGGCTATTCAGAGCAGACGTACCAATCGAGCCTTGTATGAAGCTCAAGAGCGCTTTTGCGCTGTAGAAGAAGCCACAGGCGATATTATTTGGTCCGTGGATAAAGAGCAAAATATCAATTATATTTCTCCGCGCCTTACAGCCGTGCTTCAGTATGAACCCTATGAAATTATAGGTAAGCCATTTAATGCCCTTTTAGTAGACCAGGATGCCTTTACTTGCACAGCCACTGCGGAAAATTACATCATGCGTGATTTTGAATTACGGGCAAAGTGTAAGGATGGTAGCATAAAATGGCTACAAAGCTCTTGTAAATATGCCTTTGATTCCACAGGGAATATGCTTTTTGGCGTTGGGTCAAGTTCAGATATCACACGCATGCATGATACCCAAGAAGCCTTACAAGTGGCCAATCAAGAATTGGAAGAAGCCATAAAAATTGCCAATGATTTGGTGGAATCTGCCAATAAAGCCAATGCCATTAAGGGAAGTTTCTTGGCCAATATAAGTCATGAAATCCGCACCCCCATGAATGCTGTGGTGGGCATTACGCATTTATTAAAACACACAAAACTAAGCCCTAAGCAGCTCGAATATGTAACAAAAATAAGTCATTCCAGTTCCTCTTTACTTAATATTATCAATGATATTTTGGACTTTTCTAAAATCCAAGACGGTAATATGGTCATCGAGAAGCATTCTTTTAGCATGAAAGCTATCATGGACGGCATCACCCAAACAGCATCACATTGGATTAATGAGAAAAAACTTCAGTTTACCACCCATATAGCCTCCAATGTGGCACCAAGATATATGGGCGATGCTTTGCGCCTCAATCAAATTCTTACCAGCCTTACTACCAATGCTATCAAGTTTACCCATGAAGGGAGCATACATATTCAGGTACAATTGGAAAGTGAAAATAAGGACTCTGCTTTATTGCATTTTTCAGTGCAAGATACCGGTATTGGTATTTCACAAGATAATATAGATTCGCTGTTTGAAGGCTTTACACAGGCAGATATTTCTAACACGCGGCGCTATGGAGGCATTGGCCTGGGCCTTGCCTTATGCCGCAATCTTACAGCACTTATGGGCGGAAAAATTTGGTGCTCCAGTCTCTTAGGTAAGGGATCCACTTTTCATTTTACCTGCCGTTTGGAAAAAGAGCATCAAAAACCCTTACAAGTCATGCGCCCTTTAAAGGAAATTTGCATAGCAGCTGCCATGCCACACACAGTCATCACAGAATTTGAAAATATGCTACGCCCCTTAGGTTACACACATATTGATTGCTTTCAAGACATTGTATCCCTTAAAAGCCATATAGATTCCGAAAACCCACCGGATATACTCCTTGTACATGAAGATTTTAGCGATGCACTTTTGCTAGAAAAAACGCTGCAAAGCCATGACGATTTCGTTCTCAATATTCCCATACTCTATTACGGCACTAAAAATAGAGATGATTTACCCGCAGCATACACAATACTGCCCACGCTCTCACCTTCTGCACTGTATAATGCTTTTTTACATCTATTGGGCGCGCAATTTGAAGCTGACCACTCTTTATGCGAGCATGATCTCGAACAGCTTTTACAAATGAACCACAGCGGAAAAAACATTTTACTTGTTGAAGATAACGAAATAAATCAAATGATTGCTCAAAGCATTTTGGAAGATGTGGGACTTATCATTACTGTGGCCAATGATGGACTGGAGGGCTGCGAACTCATGTATCAAAAGGATTTTGACCTTGTCATCATGGACATACAAATGCCACGCATGGACGGGCTCACCGCCACCAAAAAAATTCGTGAAGATGCGCGCTTTACACATATTCCCATCATTGCCATGACGGCGCATGCCACCGAAGAAGACAGAGAAAAAAGCTTGAAAGCCGGCATGAATGATCACACCACTAAACCCATCAATACAGCACAGCTTTTTAAAATTTTACTGCATTGGCTTGGAAAAACCCCAGCATAAGCTTTCGTTAAGCGAGATTTTTAGCTTGTAGCTTGTCTACGCCTTTACGCCATATATTTTCTAAGCAGCACAAAAAGTTCATTAAAATTAATGGGCTTACCCACGTGAGCATTCATCCCCACCTCCAAGCAACGTTCCACATCCTCGCGGAAAGCATTGGCCGTCATGGCAATGATAGGTATGGTATGCGCTTCAGGTATATCCATGGCGCGTATGGCCTTGGTGGCTTCATAGCCGTTCATTTCCGGCATGCGAATATCCATAAGAATAAGCGTATACGCTGTGGGATTGGCCGAAAACTTTTGCACAGCCTCTAAGCCATTTTCTGCAATGTCAAAACGCACCCCTGAGTCTTCCAAAAGAGCCATGACAATCTCGCGATTAATTTCAATATCTTCCACAAGTAAAAATGTTTTACCTGTAAAATCTAATGGTATGGCATTATGAGGTGCTTGTAGCTCTTGCTTAGCCGTAATACTACTTTCATCAGGTAAGGCGCAAGGCAAGATAAAACCAATACAGGTCCCTTTATCTTCCACCGAATCAAAGAAAATTTCTCCACCCATGAGCTCCACAACCTGTTTGCAGATGGAAAGCCCTAGCCCTGTGCCACCAAATTTTTGCGAAATGGAATTATTGGCCTGCTGAAAAGGCTGAAAAAGATTATCTTGCTGCTCTTTAGCTACGCCTATACCTGTATCACACACAGAAAGACGAATACAGCATTGCGTAGAGCTTTGTTCAACCAATTGAACACGCAAAGTGATGGCCCCCCCCGTGGGAGTGAACTTGTGTGCATTGGAAAGAAAATTGGTCACCACTTGCGCCAAGCGTTGCCAGTCAACAAAAAGATACGTGGGAATACGCGAATCAAAGTCTACTTCAAAGGTTTGCCCTTTCTCAGCCATGCGAAATGCGATAACATGACACACATTTTGTAATGTTTGCTCAAAATGAACAACTTCAGGAAAAATTTCAATTTCCTTTGCCTCAATTTTAGACATATCAAGCACATCATTAATAATACCCAATAGATGCGCCGAGGCATTTTCAATCTTACCAAAGCATGCATGCGCCTTATCTATATCGGGAGCATCCTTACCAATTTTTGACATGCCAATAATGGCATTCATGGGTGTGCGGATTTCATGACTCATATTGGCAAGAAAGTGGGTTTTGGCTTCACTGGCCATGTGCGCTTTTTCCGCAGCAACGGTTAAGTTTTTATTATTAGATGCAAGATTTTCTCTTAATATCTGGATAGTTTTGGCCAATTTCCCCAATTCATCATGGCGCTGTACGCCATAAATCCTTTCCATATCTTCAAGCTCAACGCTTTCCTCCATGGCTGACTGGGAAGGCAAAAGACTACGCATTAAATGCGATAAAGGCACAAATATTAAACGACGACTCACCAAGGTAACAATAAGCACATAAGCAATAAAAACTGCCAAAGTAATCCATAACAAAGGAGTAATTTGTTGCAAAGAAAGTAAAGTGGATGCATTAAAAAATGTCACCACTGTCCAATCTGTGCCTTCAATGGGTGCCAAAGCCATATAGGAGAATTTGCTCTGTCCCCCAAGACGCACTAAGGACGGGCTATGCATCATGGAAAAATAACCCTTAATGGATGCCAAATGCTTTGTAATGGCATCATTTACAGGGGAATCAAGGAAAATATCGTTGATATGCCAAGAACTTTCATGCACCATTTGAGTATATTCATTGGCACTGTCTAACTGAACATGTCCTTGTCGATCTATGACAATACCGCGCATATTAACCAAATCATACTTTTCAAAAGCAGACAGAAGAATTTTATCAAAATTTATTCCGGTACAAATAATACCTAAAAATTCACCTGTTTCAGAAAGAACCTTATAGTTAATCCAAACGTGGGTGCGGTGTAAGATTTTATCTGTATCCACGTTAAGTTCATAATCTTCTTCTATTTTCGAGGCATTAAAATACCATGCATCTTCCGATGCATTTTCATCCAATGTCCCTCCGGAGACAAAATCATCCCAAGTACTTGTTCTGTTTAAATTATACTCATTTTTAGAGGATAAAATACCATAATAAATAAAACCATTATGTAAGCGCTTATTATATTCTTCTGTTTCAGCAAAAACTTTTCGCTTTGCTTCCATGTTTTGATCATTTTTAAACCAAGCACGAACATTCTCTGAATGCGCCACAGTTTTCATGACAGCAAGGTCAGGCAATAAAAATGAGCTGAGAGACGAAGCCGTTTTAAAAGAATACAGCTCTGCATAATCTTGAGCAACATCATCGGCTAAAGAGGTAAGAATATTATAGGTAACGACAAAAAGAATGGAAATAATAGCAATAAAAACAGTTATGTTTATGAAGCTAAACTTAAATTCCAGAGTATCTTTCCAAGAGTGAGCTTTAGTAAAAGACCTTTCATTCATGGTCGCTCCCTTAATTCAAGAAAATCATCAACAAAATATATATGTTAAACATAATATATACAACAAAAAATAAAAATCCCCATCATGTGCACACCTAAGGCGTAGCGCAAGGATACTTAGCGCACAAACTTTCGCAAAATTACAAAAAGCTCTTGCAAATTAATGGGCTTACCCACATGGGCATTCATACCCGCGGCCATGCATTGCGCCACATCTTCTGCAAAGGCATTGGCTGTCATGGCAACAATGGGAACAGTCTGAGCGTAAGGTACTTCCAAGGCACGAATGCTCTGGGTAGCTTCATACCCATTCATATGTGGCATGCGAATATCCATCAAAATAAGGCTATACGCTTGTGGGTCAGCAGAAAATTTTTCCACAGCTTCAAGACCATTTTCCGCTTCATCAAAAAGAACGCCCGTGTCTTCCAATAAAGCCATGGCAATTTCTCTATTAATATCAATGTCATCCACCAATAAAATTTTCTTCCCCTGAAGCTGTACAGTCTCACCTTCAAGCCCAAGAGGCGCATGGTCTATGGTGGGAATATCCTGAGAACTGGGGAGCATCATGGGTAAGGTCACATAGACACATGTACCCACATTTTCTTCAGAAACAAAAGAAATTTCCCCCTGCAACAAATCTACCACTTGTTTACAGATGGAAAGACCAAGCCCTGCTCCGCCAAAAGTATGCGAAATATGAGTATTAGCCTGCTGAAAAGGGCTAAAAAGCCGTTCTTGCTGCGCCTTGGCCACGCCAATGCCCGTATCTTGTACCGTAATTTGCACGCGGCAATGTCCGCCATCGCCTTCGTCATGACGCTCTAGCAGTTTCGTAGCTAAAGTAATCCTCCCTCCCTTGAGAGTGAATTTTTCCGCATTGGATAAAATATTGGTAAGAACCTGCAAAATACGTGGCTCGTCGGAGAAAACATAGGTAGGCACAGCCGGATCTTTTTCTAAAATAAAAGTGAGTCCTTTTTGTTGCGCATTAAAAGATGAAATATTCGCCATGCCCTGTATCATGGTGTCAAAATTAAAAACTTCAGGGCATAAATCAAGCTTTTTTGCTTCAATTTTAGACATATCCAATACATTATTAATAATTGAGAGTAAATGTACCGAAGCCGTTTCAATTTTAACAAAACAAGCATGAGCTGTGGTCATATCTTGTGATTTTAAGGCAATATTAGCCATACCTATAATGGCATTCATGGGAGTACGCATTTCATGGGACATATGCGCCAAAAAATGGGATTTAGCTTCATTGGCCACTTCCGCTTTATTGGCCGTAAGGCGTAGCTCCTCATGCCTTTTATCTAAAACTTGGCGCATGGTATAAATATTTTGTGCAAGCTTACCAAGCTCATCGTGGCGTTCTTGTCCAAAAATTTCCGCTGTTTTACCGCCTTGCAATAAGCCACCGTCAGGCGCATGTAAAGATTCAACCAATTTTTTCAATGGGTTAAAAATCAAAGAACGCCCTACTACGCCTAAAATTGCCATATAAGCAAAAAGCAAAACAGCAGCAAGCCAGAGTAAGTCAGAAAATTTACTTACAGAGAAAATAGTCGAGGTATTAAACAAGGTGATGACTGTCCAATCGGTGCTCTCAATGGGGGTTAGTGCTGCATAACTATACTTACCATCAGAGTTAAGCTCCACCACTTTAGGGCGTACTGTTTCTGAAAAATGCCCTTTAATATCACCAAGATAGACATCTATAGCTGCATTTAATTTTGTATCTGGCAAAACATTTTTAATGGGCAAAAAACTATTATCCACAAAAGCTATGCCTTGAGCTGCACTATCCATTTGCACAAGCCCATTGCTATCAATAACTATTCCACGCACACTTGATACTTCATAAGTATCAAAAGCAGAACGTAGCATTTTATCCAAGGGAACGCCGGTACACACCGCACCTAAGACTTCACCTTCATCAGAGAGAATTTTAAAGTTAATCCATACCAAGGTACGATGTTTAAATTTATCAGTATCTACATTTAATTCGTAATCATGCGGCGAGCTCACAGCTTCAAAATACCAAAAATCTTCAGGATTTGATCTATCTATGATGGCACGAGCCACAAAATCGTCAATGGTACTGTTTGTATCAAGATTAAACTCTTCACTAGAAGAAGCCACACCAAAGTGCAAAATTCCATTGTGCACCAAATGCGTGCTAGCTTTAAGCATTTGAAAAGCATCTTTTTGCTTGTCAGGATTTTTTTCATCCTTAAGCCAAGCCTGCACTTTATCTGAGCGTGAAATAGAACGCAACACACTAATATCTTTAATAATATTAGAATTCAATGCTGTGGTTGTTTTATAGGAATATAATTCTACATAGTCCTTAGATATGGATCCGGCTACAGTGCTTGTCATGGAGTAAACGGTAGCAAACAAAAGAAAAAACACCACTAGCAAACCAGCCATGATGAAAAGCGAGAATTTTAATTCTATATATCTATGAGTATATTTAAAGCGCGATAAAACAGAATTAATCATACAACTCCAAACTGTAGTAAAGGTGAGTCCCTCTCCACATCCATACTTTTAGCCATGCTAAGCGTTAAAAAGAAGAGTAAAAAGCATGAGAAAAAAATGTTATGTTGAAATAATAAGCACAAATAAGTCAAGAACAAGGTATGCTACAAAGACTTTACACATGAACACCTTTTTGCCGCGTAAAGGTTCTAATAATCTTTCAAAAACTCCAAAGCAATATTTTTAGCATGTGGCATGGCATCATCAGCATCCTTTACATAAAAAGCAAAATAATCTTTGTAGAGACCTTTTTTTATAAAACCCACAAACCAGCTTTGCCCTTTTCCGTCAGAGCCTGTTTTTCCATAAATAGACCCATGCCCCAATTGCATAAAAGAGGCCACAAGCTCCCTGTGTTCAGCCGTATAGGCACTGCCCATGGAAAAAAGACTATACATCACCTTAACTTGCTCAAGGGGTGAAATACGCAAGGAAGAGTTGAGCCAAAAGCCATTTAATTCTTCATGCTTATTACTTCCATTGCCTTGCCATTCCGACACATCCGCATTGCCATAGTGCAATGCTTGCAAAGCTTCACGTACTTTATTTTGTGGTATTTCATTGATAATTTGATGAAAATACCACACGCAAGAATGCTGAAAAGCATGCTTAAAGTCTACATCATGGTTCCAAGCTTCATGCCAATAACGTGTACCTGTATAGTGCATGGTACTTTTAGCATCTTCCACCACACCATACTCTAGCCCTAGCATGGCAGACACTATTTTAAAAGAAGAAAAAGGTGAAAAGCGTTGCCTAGCTAGCGCATCATTATATATAATGAACTCTTGCTTACCTGGATTAAAAATAACTGCAGTACCTGTATATTTACCAAATAACGCAGACAAATCTTTCTCTTTCACCGTATAGCTGTCATAATTATCCATAAAAACACTGGACGTGGCGCAAAAAGCTTCGCCTTTTATACACAGCAACATCAAAAAAACACAAGACAATATGGAGACATAACCCTTCATTTTCATATCTTACACCTTATATTCGCGCATACTAAAAGCTCCCAACATGCCTATGACCCCGGCTCCCACATACAGCCAACACGCTGTGGCATAGGCCTGAGGAGGAAAGGCATCGCCCACCTTGGGGTACCATTCCAAAAAAAAGCCTGTCAAAGGTTGAAAAAGTAACATACCCACCGAGGGTAAACAATTAAGCAAACCACATGCAGAACCTGTGGCGGAAATTCCAAAAATATGCCGCATGGCCGAAAAAGCCACAGACATGGCCGGAACTCCCAAAGCAGAAAGCACAAAGAACCAAATATACAAAGACCATACGGGTAGTTCATGCCCCCATACTGCCAATATAACAAAATTAAGCGTTAGCACAGCTGAAGCAAAAATCATGGTGCGACGACTGGATTTAAACACAGAATCACATAACCAGCCCATAAGAAAACCGCCGGCCACCACTCCCAGCCCTGCCATATTCAGCACATTACCCGCCTGCACGAGGCTCAAATCATGCGTATGGCGCAAATACGTTCCACCCCATAAACCACCAAAACTCATATGCAAATTAAATTGGCAAAAGGCCCATACACAAGC
>CAYJHH010000070.1:0-15576 GCA_964369995.1 uncultured Desulfovibrionaceae bacterium | reverse complement strand
ACGTTTATTTCTGGCAATCTTTATTACGTTATTTGATTTATAAGTTCTATTTTTATTGATAGTTAAATTGTTTTTCAGTGTCGACTAACTTATATATGAGTCTTCGTACTAGCTACAATTTTGCATTGGTTACAGCCAAAGAAATGGCAGCATAACCACTTAAAGATTGCTGCATAAGATCAATACTCACTCGATCTAAAGGTGTATGTGCATATTGTTCCTCACAAGGCGCATAACCAATGGTAGGAATACCATACTTTGTGGCCGTAAAAGCGCCATCAGTACCAAAATCCCATGTCCCCCATTGCGGTTGTTGTCCTATGGATTGCAACGTTTGGAAGGTGAGCTTTACAGAAGAGCTTTCTTTATCTGTTATGAAAGCAGGTTTATAAAGGGCTTCTTCTTCCTTGATACCTGTGTATGAATGATGCGGAAAGCTCACCCAACGAATATGCGCATCTTTACCCAGCTCCAATTGCGCCTGGCGCACAATCTGTTCCAGTTCTGCCAGAATACTTTGCTCATTTTCATGAGGTAAAAAACGACGGTCAATACGTATGGTACATACATCTGGCACCGTACTAAGCCACGCTGGCGAGCAAGTAATGCTTGTAACAGCAATACTTGAACGTGTAAGTTCAGTATGCTCAGGCAAGTTTTTGTCTAGCTCCTCAATGGCTTGCACAATGGGTTGCATGGCATACACAGCGTTTTTTCCTCTCCATGGTGCGCTACTATGAGCAATACAGCCATGAGTGCTCAGTTCTATTTCTACTCTACCCCTATGCCCAAGGTACACATTAAGCCCCGTGGCTTCGCCTAATACAACCAAGGCCGTATCTTTTAAATACGGCGTCAAGGCATCCTCACATAAGCGGCGCATACCCCACATGCTACCGGGCTCTTCTTCCACCACAGCAGTAACAATAATATCTCCCTTATGCGGTACTTGCGCCTTTTTTATGGCCGCCGCCGCATACACCTGCGCGGCAATGGCACCCTTAGTATCACTGGCACCGCGCCCATGTATATGGCCTTGAGCAATTTGTGCAGAAAAAGGGGAATATTGCCACGCATCCACATTACCAGGATCCACTTGATCCATATGGCAATTGTAGACAATATGCTGTGCACCGCCACTGCCTTTTATAATACCAAGAACATTACCAGTGGCATCCACAATGATTTCATCATAATCAAGTTTTTGCATTTCTTCCACAATAGCCTTAGCCACAGCTTCTTCTTGTCCTGTCACACTGGGTAAGGTGATAAGCTTTTGGGCAAAAGAAATCATATTTGAAGTAAAGGCTTCTAAACATTCAGACAGTATTGGTGTAAGCATAGCAATATCCTTTTACAATTATCACAGTTTCCATAGCTTAAGTAGGTAAACCAAGAAGTCTTGGTAAAAAGAGCGCTATATCAGGAAAAATAATAGTAACAGCAATAGCAATAATTAAGGCAAGCATGAGGGGCATGGTTTCTTTAATTATACGCTCAAAAGGTGTTTTGGTTATTCCTTGCGCCACATACAAATTCACCCCCACCGGCGGTGTAATCATGCCAAGGCAAAGATTCATGGTCATGATAACCCCAAAGAGCACAGGGCTATACCCAAGTGACTTCATAATGGGCAAAAACAAAGGGGTAAAAAGAACCACATTAGACGTGGTGTCAATGAACATACCGGTGATGATTAAAAAGCACATAATGAGCAAAATCATTATAATGGGGTCTGAAGTAAGCATAATCATGCTTGAAGCCAACTTTTGCGGAATTTGCTCCATAGTGAGCAAACGTCCAAAGGTGGTAGCCCCGCCAAGAATAAACATAGATAAGCAAGATAACAAGCCAGCCTCTACCGAAGCTTCAAAAACACTTTTAAAATTCAGCTGCCTATAAATGAATAAACCTACAAACAGTGCGTACAAACTCCCAATAACGGCCGCTTCTGTGGGGGTAAATACACCGCCATATATGCCGCCTAAAATGAGCAAGGGCAAAAACAATGCCCATTTGGCATTCCAACATTGCCGCCACGCAGAGGGCTCATCAGCAGAAAGCTCTCGTCCCACATAACCGCGCTTTTTAGCTATGACATAGTTAAAAAGTAGTAAAATTAAACCCATGAGTACACCAGGGATAATGCCTGCGGCAAACATACTTACCACAGATGTTCCCGCCACCACACTATAAATAATCATGGGAATACTAGGCGGAATAACGGGACCAATGGTAGCGCCAGCCGCCACTATGGCTCCTGCATAACTAGCGTCATAGCCTCGTTTAATCATGGCCGGTACAAGGATGACCCCAAGAGCCGCCACCACGGCAGGGCCAGATCCGGAAATAGCGGCAAAAAGCATGCAAGCTATTACAGCTGTGGCGCCAATGCCGCCGGCCATGCGCCCTGTAAAAGCTTCACCTACATTAATAATATCTTCTGCAAGACCACCACGGGACATGAGGGTACCCACAAGCATGAAAAACGGTATAGCCATTAAAGGAAAAGAATCCGCCGTGGTCACCATAGCTTGCGCCAAAAGCTGAATCATGGGAGTGCCAGAATAAAACATGGCAAAAACAAAGGCACAAGAGGCAGCCATAGAAACAGCCACAGGAACAGCCAACACAAGCGTTGTTAAAAGGCAGAGCAGTAAAACAGTAATCATAGCTTACTCCGTAAATTCCAATGGAGGTTCCGTGACAGACATGTCTTTTTTAGTAAAAAAGACCCTTTGGATGGTACGTAAAGAAAGACCAAACATACCAACCACACCCGCAAGATACATGGTCCAGGTGGGCAGCCATGTTATGGCTGAAAAGGTCTGCCCCGTTCTAATTTGCAATAAAACCGTTTTAAAAATGAGCCATCCCATGAAAAAGCCAAAGCAAATGGTAAAAATTTCTGCAAAAAGCAGTATATATTTACCATAGCGCTGTGGCAAAAATTGGGGAAGCATATCTACCTTTAGGTGTAAACCATGCTTGGCAGCAAGACTTATGCCCACCATGGTAAGCCATACAAAGCCAATGCGCGCTCCTTGCTCTGCCCACGAAAAACTAAAGGAGAGAAAGTAACGACAAAAAACCTGAACGCCTAAAACAAAGAGCATAAATATTATAATGGTAAATAATAAATACTCCTCCCAGCGTCCAAGGTGATGCATGATTCCTTTATGTGCCATAATGTAACCTCTTTTAAAAAACGGTTCTCAGGGGTGCTTTTGTATGTAAAGGGGAAAAACAGGCTGCCATGTCATTTCATAATAACATACTACTTTTGCTTGAAGCCTTAACACACCAAACTCAAGGGAAAAATTCAAAAATAAAATCTGTCACGTGGGGGCATGCCCCTTTAAGACTTTCTCCTAGCAAACATATGCCCTGCTAGGAGAAAGCTTTTAAAGGAAGGCACTTAGAGAAGGTGTCGCATAAACACAGTGTCCTATATTCAAAAAATTTTCACCGCCAAGTGACACCTAGCACCGTCTTATGCCATGCATATTATTTGCGCGGTGACGATAATTTTTAATAAGGCAAGGGGCGGTTCAATTCTGTATGAATTTTTTCCACATAACCTTTCATTTCTGGAGAGTATTTCTTATACATGGGGGCCAGTAATTTTCTAAAGGCTTCCTTTTGTTCTTCGCTCAAAACAATTATTTGAGTTTTTCCTTTCTTTACAATACTTTCTTTAAGGTTATTATTGATTTCTTCTTGCTTTTCACGTTGCCAAATCTTGGTTTCTTCTGCAGCTTCCAAAATAATTTTTTGCTGCTCTTTGCTTAAATTGTCCCAATTCACCTTGGAGTAAACTAAAGGAAGAGGTCCATAAAGGTGACCGGTTTCCACAACAAATTTTTGCACCGTATCAAAACCACTATTCACAATATTTTGGTAAGGGTTTTCTTGAGCATCAAGCACACCTTGTTGCAAGCTTGGCAAAAGCTCAGAAAATGCCATGGGAATGGCGCTGGCGCCAAGGGTGTTCCAAGCTTCAATATGCAAAGGATTTTCCATAACACGTATCTTTAAACCTTGAAGTTCATCAGGATTATCAAATTTTTTATTGGTAGTGGTTTCACGAAAACCTTGTGACCACCAAGAAATAATTTTTATGCCTGCAGGCTCCACAGCCAAAGCAACTTCTTGCCCCACAGGGCCGTCTAAGATTTTTTCAGCTTCCTTTCTGTTAGAAAAAAGATAAAAAAGGTCAAAAACACGTGTGGCTTTTGTAAATCCACCAAGGCCGGGCAAAGCTGGCAGAGCCATGTCTAAAGCACCTGCTTGTAAGGATTCTACCATTTCTCTATTTTGTCCTACTTGACCATTGGGAAAGATTTGCACCTTAATGGCGCCATTGGATTTTTTATCTAAAATTTCAGCAAGTTTCATGGCACCAACATGTTCACCGCCCTCTTCTGTTACCACGTGCCCAAGACGCAAAGTGATGGGCTCTACGGCAAAAGCACACAAGTTAGAAGCCATAAAGAATGCCGTTCCTGCCACAAAACCTAACGAAATCTGTGCCATTTTTTTCATAAAAAACTCCTTTCTGAAAATTAGTATATTTCTTTTCATAAAGCATTCACTCAACGCTTTAGACATGAAAAGCTTTTATTAGAGCTCCAGCACCGCAAGGAACCCTTGGCATTGTGCTTCCTAGGAAGTACGTTCCAACACTTCTTTATTCACTAAATTTTTTACAGCTCCTGTTTGTAAAAAACGCACCACTTCTTGAGCAGCCTTAACGCGTAATTCAGGAATAGCTTCCACAGAATTCCATGCTGCATGCGGCGTCAAAATACAATTTTTGAAAGCGCAAAGTTTATGTATACCCACAGGAGGCTCCACAGGCAAAACATCTAAGCACGCTCCTGCAATACGATTATTTGAAAGAGCCTCATACAAAGCATCTTCATCAACAAGCGGTCCACGAGAGGTATTAAGCACATAGGCGCTTTTTTTCATATGCCCAAGGGTGGTGGCATTAAGCATTTTTTCCGTTTGTTCTGTTAAAGGCGTGTGTAAAGATATGACATCGCCAGCTTGCAAAAAGCTTTGCAAGTCTGTGTAGCGCTCAATACCATAAGCATCAAAAACCTCTTGCGAGCAAAAAGGATCGTAACCAATGAGCTTCATGCCAAAAGCCTTGGCCCGCTGCCCGGTAAGACGCCCAATACTGCCGCAGCCCCACAAAGCAAAGGTTAACGATTGCAAGCGTGGCACGGGATTGGCAATATCCATATTCCAATTTCCTTTACGCACATCAGCATCCAGCAAAGAAATTTTACGTGTGAGCTCCAAAAACATGGCCATGGTGTGATCCGCCACCTCTTCTTGGCAATAGTCCGGAATATTAGCCACAAAAATACCTTTTTGTGTTGCAGTTTCAAGGTCCACACTATTAAAGCCAATGCCAAGGCGCACCAAAAGCTTACACTTATCAAACATATCTAAATATTTTTTACCCATGGGAGTAAACAGTGCCATAAGAACATCACATTGACGCCCTTCTTGGCAAATTTCTTCGGGGCTGCCTCCTTGAGCGAGGCTGATTTCAATATCAAGTCCGGATTCGGCAAAAACTTTTTTTTCAATTTCTAAATCAGGCCACGTAATATCGGTGACAAAAACCTTGGTAGGTGCCATTTTTTCCCTCTTTCGTAAATAGTTATACTCTTCCAAATGCCTATCTAAAACCTACATGGCATAAAGGCATGGCAGAGCAAAAAAACTGTATATATAGCCTTACAGTTGGGCTCTAATACAAATCCGGCTGACGCATTAAAAATACTTTTAATTTTGCACGAATGGCATCCACAGTATGAGGATCAAATTGCACAAATTGCCCTTCTTCAGCATCAGATGAGCCCTGATAGAGCACTGTACCCCAAGGGTCTATAACCATGGAATTTCCGGCAAAAAGAGTGTCCTTTGAAGTTCCCACACGGTTACAAGCCACAATATACATCATGTTTTCAATGGCGCGCGCCTGCAACAAGGTGACCCAATGATCTACGCGCAATAAAGGCCACTGAGCCGAAAGAAAGAGGACTTTTGCACCGTCCAAAGCATAGCGGCGTAAAAATTCACAAAAACGCAGGTCATAACAAATCACACTACCCATGCGAATATCGTCAATATCGAAAAGGCAACGCGATGTACCCGCAACCAAATAGTCTGGCTCGTCCATAAGAGGGAAAAGGTGTACCTTATCGTAAGTACTCACAAGCTTTGCATCTGGGCTAATAATTTGCGCTCTATTGGCAACGCCACCTGCAGTTTTCGCAAGCACAGAACCGCCCGCAAACCATACTCCGTATTCTTGCGCAAGTTTGCCTAAAAATTCTAAACTTTGTGCTCCGTTTTCGTCTGCAAGCTGGTCTTTTGCATCAAGAGCATAGCCCACGTCCCATATTTCAGGCAAAACAATGACCGTTGGCATGGTAGAAGGAGTATTTTGGCAATACGTTTCCATCCACTGCTGAACACGGGCTTGGTTTGCCTTTCTATCGCCAATTTTTATATCAATTTGCGCAATTCCAACATTAATCAAGGTTACTTCCTCCTCATTTTTTCAGAAAACAACTAAGCTTAGTACAATGAACTGTAACTTTACCTAAGGCAAAACGGGCAGCCGCCCACACACATTGTCGATGAATTTTTTATAGTAAAAAAATAGCGTATTCCCGCTTAGCACTCACCCATAGGTGCAATCGCATACACTTTTGTACACAAAACCTAGCACTAATATTTTTTAACGGTCAAGATATTTTTTTTGTGTTTTATTGTAAAATTATATTTCTACTTTTTAGAAGTATTTTTCTTACTGTTATGTATTTATTAATCCTAATTGACACTTTTTTTAATAGATAATATATTTTTTATAAAAGAATATACAAAGGAGGATTCTTATGGGTGAAAAGATACGAAACCGCGCAAGTATTTTGTCTCATGGCGATCAAGCGTCAAGGCAAATTGTCCTTGATATTACAGAGAAAACCTTGCAACGCCTCGATGCGTATACAAGAATTAAAAGCCTCATGCGACGAGAGGAACACATCTTACATGTGGGGCAACGTCAATGGAATTTGTTGCAAAAACGCAACATTTATCTCTTGGGTGCAGGCAAAGCCTGCAATCATATGGCGAAAGCTGTAGACGAAATTTTAGGTCCTTTCCTAACCCGCGGCATCATAATTGTAAAAAATTTTGAAGAACAAGACGTTTTCTACAAAACGGAAGTTTTTGTGGGTGGTCACCCTCTTCCCAATGCCGAAGGCTTGAAGGCCTGCCAAGAAATAGTATCTCTTGTGGATGCTGCCAAGCCCGATGATCTTTTCATCGGCCTTGTGAGCGGGGGCAGTTCTGCGCTTATGAGTTGCCCCATAGAAGGCATTTCTTTAGACGATGAAATTTGCGTCACCGATGTCATGTTAAAGTCCGGCGCTAATATCTTTGAAATCAATGCCATTCGCAGACATATTTCACAATTTAATGGTGGCATGCTGGCAAAGCGTATTGGCGAGCGCGGAGCAGAGCTTATCGGCATTGGTATTAGCGATGCCATAGCCTCGCCGCCCACCACAGACATTAGCATTCCGTATGCGCAGTATCGCGGCACCCCTTTTGGGTCAGATCAGACAACACTTGCTGATGCAAGACAGGTTATCCATGATTACGATGTGGCACATCGTTTGCCCAAAAATGTGGTGGATTATCTTATGAATGTGGGACCTGAAGGTGAAACGCCCAAATCGTTTGAGCAAAACACCTATTTTCTTATAAACACCCTACCGGACGCGTGTCGCTATGCTAAAGAAGAAGCAGAGGCCATGGGCATTCCATCGCTTATTCTAACCTCTTTTCTTGACGGCGAAAGTCGTCATGCAGGAACCTTTTTTGCCTCAATAGCACGAGAAATTCAAAATTACGGTAACCCTATACAAGCTCCCTGTGTTCTCATTGCAGCAGGAGAAGTATTCACAACTATCACAGATAACAGCATCATTTCCGGACATGGAGGCCCTTCACAAGAGCAAACCTTAAGCTTTGCCCTCACGGCGGCAAAAATTCCCGGCGTATGCCATTTATCCATAGACTCTGAAGGTACAGATGGTACCACCACAGCGGCAGGAGGCATCACAGATTCCCAAAGCGCAGCTCAGGCACAAGCAAAAGGCGTGGACATACATAAAGCTTTGCGCGAACACGCCAGTCATGAAGCCCTTGTACGCATGGAAGATGTAGTGTTTACAGGGAATACAGGCACTAACTTATGTGACTTTAATATTATTTATGTTCCCGCACTATGACAAAAATAACGTGAAAAGGAGAATACATGATCACCATTAAAGACATTCGTGCTCGCCAAATTGTTGATTGCAAGTGCCGCCCCATGGTGGAGGTGGACGTGCTTACAAATTCCGGCATTATGGGGCGCGGCAGTGCCCCTACAGGAACATCGGTGGGCAAATATGAAGCCTTTGTTTTACGAGATAATAATCCCCAGACTTATAATGGATTAAGTGTGCACAAGGCTGTAGAAAATGTGCATACTATTTTAAAGCCTGCCTTGGTGGGTATGCCCATAGACACTCTGTACGACTTGAAAGCCATTGACAGGCGTATGATTGAGCTAGATGGCACTGAATTTAAAGAAAATATTGGGGGAAATGCACTTTACAGCACATCTATAGCCTGCATGCGAGCTGCAGCTGCAGTACGAAATATCCCTGTATACCATTACCTTGGTGAACAAGCCCCGCAAAGCGTTCCTGTACCTTCCTTTAATGTGATAAATGGAGGTAAAAATGGTGCTATTATGCAAGCTTTTAATGAGTTTTTACTTATGCCGTATAAGGCAGAAAACATTTATGAAGCCGTAGAAATAGCCATAAAATGCTTTCAAAAGCTTGAAAGTATTTTGCACAAGTTTTCCGGCGCAGCTCCGGTCATAGGAAAATCTTTTGGATGGACTGCCCCCAGCAACGACCCTGCTGTGGTTTTAGAGCTCATGGCTGAAGCCGTAAAAGCATGTGGCTATGAGCATAAAGTGGCTTTTGCCTTAGACTGCGCTTCCAGTGAAATGTATGATGCAGTCACACAAAGTTATGAACTCAAGGGCGAAAGAGTGAGCGCTACAGAACTTATAGCCTATACAAAATCTTTAACGGCTCAATTCCCACTCTTTTTCATTGAAGATTTGCTAGATGAAAATGACTGGGAAAACTATCCCAAAGCCACAGCCGCTCTACAAAACACTCTTATCATAGGCGATGATATTATTGTAAGCAACCTTGAGCGTATTAAAAAAGCCCATGCCAGTAAAGCCATGGAAGGTTTTATTTTAAAACCCAATCAAGTAGGCACTCTTTCTGAAGCTTTAGACACGCATACTTTTGCACGCCAGCATAATATGCTGTCGATTCCTTCGGGGCGTTCCGGCGGAGTTATTGATGATATTATCATGGATTTGGCCATAGGCCTTGAAGTGGGCTTCATTAAAAATGGTGCTCCGCGATCAGGCGAGCGCATTGAAAAACTTAACTTTCTCATGCGTGCTTGCGATCTTAATAAAGGCTGCCACTTGGCAGATATCACCCCCCTCGTGAAGTTTTCTACATCTTTATAACGCTGTGTAAATTGCCCTTGCAATAACTTACTCAAGCATACGACAATTAAAGGAGAAATAGCATGAAAAAAAATACAGATTTTTTATATTTGTCTGAGCAAGACACCATAGATGCAGGTGTCTTGCATGCAGCGCGTTGTGTGTCGGCGGACCTTTGTATTCACTTATCGACGTTGGCAAACTTTCACCATTAAAAGAAAGTCTTGAGATTGGGCATGTTATACGCGGCAAGCAAAAAGGACGTGTAAGGCAAGATGAGAGAATTATTTTCATAGCCTGTGGTATGGCTGTTTTTGATTTAGCATGGGGTATGGAAGCATACAACAATGCTGCAGACAAAAATATTGGTCAAAAACTTCTTCTTTGGGATGCCCCCTATTAAACACGTTAAACCATAACAATAATTACAATATGGGGGGATTTTGCCATGGAAAAAGACTCCCATAACACGTTCTTTTGTCAGATACCATGTGTTATCTTATTTTTTCGTTTCAATACAAATGCTTATTTAAGTAAGAAAATATCCATTTGTCATTAATAAGAGAAAATGCTATTCTATTAAAAAAGCGGAGGCTTCATGAGTTCTATTTCTTCTTCCACCACATCAGATGCCATTTCTGAAAAAAATATAACTTTGGCAAGTAAAACATACGCTGAAATAAAAAAACTCATTATTGAATTACATTTCCCACCAGGGTCGGTACTTGAAGAGCGTATTTTATCGGAAATGTTAGGGGTTAGCCGCACTCCCATACGGGATGCCCTGCGACGCTTAGCCATTGAAGGCTGGATTGTTTGGCCAGAGCGCAAACAAGCCTTTGTGCGCAATATTACCCCCAAAGACGCCGCTGAAATATTTGTAGTACGCGACATGATAGAAACTCAAGCCATTAATATTATCTTTGAGTTAAAGGAACCGCGTTGCCTAGCAGGACAATTAGTTCCGCTGGCTATAACCATGCGCGATCCTTGCCCAGACCATGTAACATTTATCAAAGCAGACATGGAGTTTCACTCTAAAATCATCTCATTTACCGAAAATAGCAGGCTCAGCGATTTATGGAAACGTATTTCTGGAGAAATTATGCGCATTGGTATTTACTCTCTCTATGGAGACCGCAAAACAGAGCTCATTTATAAAGAACATGAAACCATTATCGAAGGCTTCTGGCGCGAAGATAAAAATGCGACCATAGAAAATATACGTTTACATCATGCAAAAATCTGCGAGGCCTATACCATTAAGTGCCGTGACGATAGTTGCTGTCAACTCACACCTAATGTGCCTGAAGAACTAGTGTAGAGAATAATTACAAAAAATCTACTTTGCACCATGCTTTAAACTTCACAAAATCAATCTTTGGAAAATATTATTAGTGCTTTCACCCTACCCTCCATGTATGTAAAAGCACTCTGCTTTTAGAACTCGTATTTTATTTCTAATTTACCCATGATACCGTCACGCATGCCAAGGCTGCCTTCTGCCCCAAGGTTCATGCTAAAGCCGTTCACATGTGTAAAGTTCACGCCAAGGTTCAGTACGCCCGTGCCGCCTTGCATGCTTACGGAATCATCTACGCTCAGGCCATCCACAGTGGCGCCGGCCTTCCCGTCCAGTTCATATTCATAAGCTAGTCCCACGTAAGGGCTCAAGGTGTAGGCATGCTCTACCACGGCGTCATAGGAAAGTGTCGCTCCTGCGCGTAAGATATGCGAGTTTATGGCGTCAAAGGCAAAGTCGTTGCCACCAATGTAGGCAGAGCTCCCCTCTTGATGTGTCCAGAAGTATTTGGCAAAAAGGTCCAATTCCCACTGGGGTGCCAACTGCCAAATATAGCCTGCCCCTATATGCAAGCCATAATACTGGGCAGAAATGTCATAATTCACGCCATAGCCTGTGGTGCTGTCCATAATATCATGGCTTTCATAGCTGGTATTCAATTGTCCCATGCGAGCAGAAGCTTCCACGTAAGGCTTGCCACCCATGCCCTCACCTGAGCCATAAAATTCATAACGCGCCAGCAAACCGCCGCCATAATAGTCCATATGGCCTGATCCATGTGCTGTACCAGCCCCAAGGTCACTATAGCTGTCATAGCTACCGGAACCTGCTTCAAAAAAAGCACCTAACAGTAATTTCCCTTGCGAAAAGTATTTGTTAAGGGCAATCCCCCCCATGAAGGAAATGGAATTCACATCCACATGGGAGTCAGCATGATAGGTGTTAAAACCGCCATGTACCACGGCAAAGGGAGCAATGCCATAGCTTTTGCTTGCGGAACCGCCACTCAGGCCACTGCCAGTATCTTGCGCCGCGCCCTGTGCTGCATTCTGGGCAGCCACGGCATTCTGGGCCGCAGGAATACCCACAGCCACCGCCGTTCTGCTCGCAGCCCCCAGCAAGGCAGCTGTAGCGGTATTGTAGGGATTAGCCACGGAAGAAGCCACAGGGCTCACTTGTTTTCCTGTGAGTAATTCTGCGGTAATATCATGACTTACCGCATCTTGACGTATTTCCCATTCTTGCTCCACAAAAGTGCCTGTGGTGCTCTTTACTATGCCGCCATTATTGGCAAGGGTACCGTCAATGCTATCGGCATTGATAAGGGTAACAGAATCACCCGCAGCCAAGGAATTGCCTTGAGCAAAAGAAAGAGAGCCAATGCTGGCAGATTTTGCGGCGGCGCCGCTTGCGCCATTGTTCAAATATAACGTACCCACTTCCACAACGGTGGCACCGGCAACAAGCCCAGAGGCAAGGGTAAAGTTGTATGTTTCAAAATTACCCATGCTGGCAATTTTACCACTGCCAGTATAGTTGTCCACATGTAAGACATTGCCGTTAAAAGTAGCAGCATTGGGGCTAAAATTTGGCGTAGCAGAAAAAGTTATATTAGTGGGGTCAGCAGCGTTAAGTGTATATGTATTTATACTCGCTCCACCCCAAATCTTTGCTCCATGTAACGTAGGCGCAGTGCTCAAGGTGACGTTATTATTTTCGGCACGGCTACTTGCATGGCCAAGCACCATACCACCCACAATAGTAGCGCTCACTGTGCCACCGCTGATATTTATGGCATTATTGTTAGCTGTGGCTTGCCCGTTGGCACCGTCCGTGCCAGTATTACCAGCAGCACTTGTACTTGCCTTACCACCTTGGCTTATGGCAATACCCCCATAAGCATGGTCAATATTACCGCTTGTTATATGAATAGTATTTGCATTGGCAGTGGCAAGACTAGCTTCACCACCATTACCACCATCAGCGCCTGCAAAAGGATTTAAATTTTTACCGCCAGCGCCGCCTTGGCTTATGGCTAGGCCTCCATAGGCATTTCTAGTGGTGGCTTTACTGTATATAGTATTCTCACTAGCCATGGCCATGTTTGCTTTGCCACTAGCATGTATAGAAATATTCGCGGTTTCACCAGTAACGCCCCCTTGGCTTATGGCCGTACCACCATAGGCATTTTCCGTTGCGCCCCCACTCAGGGTAGTTATATTTTTACTGGCTGTGGCAGCACCACCAACACCACCAACACCACCAAAACCAATAGTAATATCACCACCATTACCACCTTGACTTATGGCCAAGCCGCCATGGGTCTGGTTTACAAACCCACCGGTAACGTCAATGATATTCTGGCTCACTGTGACAGTACCACTAGCACCGCCAGCACCACCAAGACCATCATTAGAACCACTACCACCAGCACCACCAGCACCACCCATGCTTGTGGCAAAACCGCTAGAGGCAGTGGTCACAGTTCCATTGCTAATGGTAAGTGTATTATTGCCCGCCGTGGCAGTACCAGCAGCACCACCGGCACCGCCATCACCACCCAAACCACCACCAATAACATCACCACCACCACCACCAGCACCGCCTATGCTTGCGGCACTACCGCCAAAGGCATGATTCACCGTTCCGCTGCTCATAGTCGTGCTATTATGGCTAGCCGTGGTAGCACCGCCACCACCACCAGCGCCACCACCACCACCACCAGTACCACTACTAGTATCATGACCGCCAACACCACCAGCACCGCCTGTGCTTGTGGCGCTACCGCCGTCAGTAGCACCTGTGACGAAGATTGCGCCGCCACCGCCACCGCCGCCACCGCCGCCACCAAAGAGAGGACTAGAAGAACCGCCTATGCCACCATTGCCACCACTGCCACCACTGCCACCATCAGCACCATTAACACCATTACCACCACTAGTAGCTTCATTACCACCAGCACCACCAGCACCGCCACCATCTATACTGAGAGTTCCATCAGTCCTGCTACCACCTCCTTCATTCTCACCACGACCACCGTCACCGCCTGTGCTTATGAGTGTAGCAGCTTGGGCAGAGTGCGGACTAAAAAATTCTAGGCTTAGGGCACTGGTGGTGAGGCAAAGTGCCACCATCGGTACAAGGGCAAGGCTGCCAAAAGTATTTATAAGATGGCATTTTTTCAAAACCGCTTTGTAACGCTTTATAAGATTACCTAGGGCGTTTTTAGATTGCATGGTAGCTCCTTAGTCATGAGGTTATAGATGAAATATTTTTTAGCGCAAAAAAGCCGCTCTTTCCAAAATTGAAAAGGATGCTGTCATAAAAACATGAATAAAACTTTATAGAATTATACGCAAAAGAGAATAACACATGCCAAAAACTTACACTGTACAAGCATAATATCTATAATTACAGAATGTTAAAAACGAAAGAAATTTATTTGCAATTTTTGCTCGTGATTTGCTAGACTATGATAGTCGACACTGAAAAAATATTTAAGTGTTGGTAAAAATTAATTTTTCGATTCATATTTTATTCTAAATTTTGCCAGAAACACACGTATGGAATACGTTTTCTGGCAAAATTTAGGCATTTGAAATACCATTTTTCAGTGGAGACTATACAAGGCATGCCTTTGGCATGGCTTGCCGCCACGTAAAATAAGCCGGAATTTACTTCCGGCATCCCCAAAGGGGGATTTGGAGTGAGCGTGCCTTTCTTAAAAACGAGTGGAAACACGTTTTTAAGCATCAACTATGATAAAGTCTTTTACTGTATATTTCTATACATTTAAAGACGCTAACATGTCAACATGAGGCATTCTCATGCTTATGACACTTCTTTATAAATAGTGAGCTCTGTATGAAATTTAATAAAATAGATATGCAAAATTGGCATAGAAGAGGAACATATTTACATTTTCTTAATGATATTCCTTGCACTTATAGCATGACAGTTAACATAGATATAACAAAATTTTTAGCTGAAATAAATGAAAGAAAAATGACGTTTTTTCCAAGCATGTTATATGCCATCAGCAAAACTGTGAACAATCATAATGAGTTTCGTATGGATGTAGATGAAAATGGTCACCTTGGCTATTACGATATTTCACATCCTTGCTTCACTGTTTTTCATAAAAAAACGGAAACATTTACAAATGTTTGGACTGAATATTCAGATGTGTTTTATGATTTTTTACAAAACTATACTGAAGATATGAATATGTATAAAAATGATTATCTAAACTCAAAACCCCTGCAATATAAAAATAATTTCAGCGTTTCTGTACTTCCATGGACAAGTTTTACAGGCTTTAACCTTAATTTACCCAAAGGCTATACGCACTTTCCGCCCATTTTTACCATGGGAAAATACTATGAGCATGAAAATACCATGTTATTGCCCATGGCAATTCAAGTTAATCATGCCGTGTGCGATGGCTTTCACCTTTCAAGATTTGTGTCTTATTTACAAAATTTTGTCGATGCCTTTACAGGAAGCAACTTAAACGACGCTTAAAAGCTCTTGTACGCCATATGTTCACTAAAAGTGCTACAAAAACTAGAGCCATGCACCTTTTATGGCACATGGCTCTAATTAGTCGACACTGAAAAACAACTTAACTATCAGTAAAAATAGAACTTATAAA
>CAYJHH010000069.1:0-15577 GCA_964369995.1 uncultured Desulfovibrionaceae bacterium | reverse complement strand
TGGCATTTCTTAAGGTTTTTTCCACTTCACGCACATGGCTTTTATCGCGCATTTCAATGAAGTCAATAACCACTTGTCCGCCAATATCACGTAATTTTAAATGCCGTGCTATGGCTTCAGCAGCTTCAATATTGGTTTTGAGCGCCATGGATTCAAAATTTCCCTTACCGGAAATTTTACCAGAGTTAATATCAATGGCCATGAGCGCTTCTGTCTGATCAAAGACTAGACGTCCGCCGGAAGGTAAAACTACCTCACGCGCATAAATTTGCTCCAATTGACGCTGCATATTAAAGCGTTCCCAAAGGGTTTGACGCACATCAGCATGCATGCGGATAAGCTCTTTTTTACGCGGGAAAAGTAAAGCCACCGTTTCGCGTAATCGTTCAGCCACTTCCGTGCTATCCACCCACACCTCAGTCACATCATCGGTAAGGTAATCGCGAATGGCACGCTCAGCAAGGCCGGATTCTCTGTATAAAAGAACGGGTGCTGCATCACTAACGCCGCGCTTACGCACTTCACGCCACACGCGTTTTAAATATTGTAAGTCACTTTTTAAGGTGGTTTTTGACGTACCGGCGCTCACTGTGCGCACAATGACCCCAAGACCTGCGCCAGGTTCTATGCCGGTCATCATTTCCCGCAAACGACCACGCTCTTCTTCGCTTTCTACCTTACGCGAAATGCCTATCTGCTCTTGCCCAGGCGTCAATACCAAAAAACGTCCCGGCAAAGAAAGCCATGTGGTTAAAAAAGCCCCTTTGTTTCCTGTGGGTTCTTTCACCACTTGTACAAGTATTTCTTGCCCAGGTTTAATGATTTTTTGGATAGGTGGGAATTTTTTTCCCTTGGCCACTTCATGGTGAGATTGATAATACTCGGGGTGAATTTCGTCAATTTGCAAAAATCCATTTTTATTGGCCCCATAGTTCACAAAAGCTGCTTGTAAATTGGCATCAATATTATTGACCACACCTTTGTAAATATTACCCTTGGTTTTCACCTGATGCAGCATTTCTAAATAATATTCGTGAATAATACCATTTTCCACCAAGGCCACTTCCACTTGCTCGCCTTGCACCATGGAAATGAACATTTTACGCTGCGCCGTTTCCACCGTTTTTTTAACAGCAGCACTACGCGCACGCCCGGGTTTACCTTCACTTAACGAGGTTCCACCCTTGGCAGCCAGCACGCCCTTTTTCGCAGAGGAAAGTTCTTCATCCTCAGCATCATCCAAAGCTTCTTGTAAGGCTTCCGTCACGCTCAAAGCGCGTTTTTTGCCTCTTTTGCCCCGTCCACCACGGCGTCCACGACGACTTTTAGGTGCAACATCATCACCAGCCATATCGGCGGCAACATCTTCCTCATGGTTTTCGCCTTCTTCTTCGTATACTTGCCCTACTATTTCTAAAGGCAAAGGCGCTAGTATTTTTTCTTCATCAAGGGCTGATGCTTTTGTTTTTACACCACGACGAGGACGACGTGATTTTTTTTCTTCACGCACCACTGGCATATCAGGTACTTCAGAAACTATTCTTTCTGTGCCGGCACTTTGCGGATCATCGGAAAAAAGTTCTGTCTCTGTAAGCGTTGTAGCCTCAGCATTTTTTTCTTCCGTGGTAATTTTCTTAGGCCGCCCTCTCCCCGCACGTCGGGGCGCTGCTTTTGGCGCAGTTTCCTCTACAGAAGGCAAAGCAGAACTTTCAAGCGTTGCCACTTCCTTTGTGGAAAGGGATACAGCACTTTCTTCAGAAGAAGTACCCTTATGATTTTCAAGGGTATTTTCTTTATTCTTTGCACGTAAAGAAGGTTTTCTACCACGTGTAGGCTTAGAAGCTTCTGCTTTGCCTTGTGCGGCATCTTTTTCCTCTAAAGGTGCGGAAGAAACTTCCATAGGTATTTCTTGATCAGGTACCTCTGCTTGTACTGTGGTAGTGACAGTTTTTTTGCGAGGACGCCTTGCAGGAGTTTTTTTCTTTTCAAGAGAAGGGTTTGTAACATTTTCCTCTGTGGCAGAAACCGAAGGAGTAGCAGAAGTTTTGGTACGGGTGCCAGCTTTAGCTGGGCTGCGACGGGTTTTTTTAGGAGCTGGTTTAGAAGCAGCATCTGAATCAGAAGTATGATCGACAGTCATAAATATCCTTATGATAGAAATTTCTCAGCCACATTTACCACCGTGCTGTAGGTGGGATTTTGCGCTCCATAAGTACTATGAGGACATGTCATATATATATATTGTGCTCTACTTGTTACAAACACAAAGGCTTATACAAAGTAAAGCGACTAAAAAATCAAGAAAGATAAGGCTTTGCCCACACATCTTTATTTTTAATCATGGCGCATAAAAAGTGTTTTGACACAGAGCGCATTTTGCCTAGCAAATATGAGATCTAACATCAACACATATACAGAGGTCTTCATATATATGGTGCACAAGTGAAAACACCCTAAGGAGTTTTACGCCCCTTTGCAAGTACTAAGATAGACTCTTCCCCAAAAGTCCTCGCACTCACCAAAGTTCCCTTGCATATGAATAGCAAAATATTCCCCCCCCAAAATGCCATGCCCTTCTCCTAAGGAAAAGCGGGAAAAGTCTTCCCTTTTCAGCGTAAAATACGCTCATTTTTACCCTAAAATTTTTTCCTACTTGGCATTTAAAATAAATAACTATTTAAAATTAAACAATAAAACAACTTTGGCACAGCGATTGCTAGAAGAGAAGTACAGCTTAAACCTTTCAAGGAGGTACATTATGTCTTTGGTCGTTAACCACAACTTAATGGCGATGAATACCGCCAGGAATTTGAACATCCACTATGGTAACCTTGCTCAATCAACCGAAAGACTCTCGTCCGGTCTTCGCATTAACTCCGCAGCTGATGATGCAGCTGGCCTTGCAATCCGCGAATTGCAACGTGCAGACATTGCAACCTTAAATCAGGGTGCTCGCAATGCTAACGACGCCATCTCTATGATTCAAACAGCTGACGGCGCATTACAAACCATCGACGAACAACTCATTCGTATGAAAGAGCTTGCCGAACAAGCCGCAACGGGTACTTATGACTCAACACAACGTCTGATGATTGAGTCTGAATATCAGGCCATCGCATCGGAAATCACCCGTATTGCAAATGCAACTGACTTTAACGGCATCAAACTGCTCGACGGTAGCCTGTCTGGCGAACACAATGGTAATGGTATGAAGTCCACCGGCGCCTTAAAGGTACACTTTGGTACCGCCAACGATAGCGCAGAAGACTACTACTACATCCGCATTGGTGACTCCACCGCATCTGCTCTTGGTATTGGTAACCAAAGTAAGATTGGTGACGCTGGTTACACCGTATCCACACAATCGCAAGCACAGGCCGCTCTGGTAGCGCTTACAGAAGCTATCGTTTCTAAGGATAAAATCCGCGCACACCTTGGAGCCATTCAAAACCGTTTAGAAGCAACCATTAGTAACTTGAATATTCAGGCGGAAAACCTGCAAGCCGCCGAATCACAAATCTCGGATGTGGACGTTGCGACAGAAATGACAACATTCGTACGCAACCAGATCCTCACCCAGAGCGCGGTAGCCATGCTATCGCAAGCTAACTCACTGCCAAAGATGGCACAGCAGCTCATAGGCGGCTAATAGACCATCTTATATATAGGCTGTGGCAGACCAAAGACGGGAGGCCTGGGGGATGACGACCTCCAGGCCGGTCTGAAAAGACACTTGGTCACCATAAAGCACACAGTCCTAGCAGTGAGAGGCTGCTGAGTGAATCATGCAGATAAGGCAGTGAGCGTGCGGCAATGGGCGGCACGCTTAAAGATAAGCCCCTCATTCATCGTCAATGTTTATACGCCTGCAAAGTATATACGCTTTGTTGTGGCATAAGAACAGAAGAGGGATACGAGCAAAAGCTTTTGAGTACAGTTATAAACTCATAAGCGCAAGACGCGCAGCTTCTTGTTCGGCACGCTTCAGACTTTGTCCACTTGCTTGAAAAATTTGCCCTTGGGGTAAAGTCAGACGCACTTCGTACACCTTGGCGTGTTCTGGCCCAGAACTACTCAGTAGCACATAGACCGGACGGTCTTTGTGCAGACGTTGCATGGATTCTTGAAGCTGCGTTTTATAATCTTTACGAAGGTTTTGACTCGCATTTTCTGGCCAATGCTTGGAGAATACATAGAGCACAACAGCATACGCAGCGTCATAACCGCCATCTTCAAATACAGCACCTAGCACAGCTTCAAAAGCATCGCTGAGAACTGTATCCCTTTGTCTTCCCCCTTGACTTTCTTCGCCGCGGCCAAGACGTAGATATTTGTCTATGTGCAGCTCTCGTGCAAGATTAGCTAAGCTTTTGGCAGAAACAAGGGAAGAGCGAAGTTTTGTCAAATCCCCCTCTCGAGCAGTGGGAAAGCGCGAAAAAAGCGCCCAAGAAACGCAAAGCTCAAGCACAGCATCGCCTAAAAATTCTTGCCTTTCATTATGCATGCCGACTTTTTTGTTCTCATTGGCCGAAGAACTATGCGTAAGCGCCATTTGAAGATAATCGGAATTATGAAAAGTGTATCCAAGTTTATTTTGTAATTCCAAATATCCTGCCATAAAACCCTCCGTAAAGCCTTTTATCTACGTAAAACCATGCTCACCTAGTATACGCTCTTGTGTTAAATTGCAAGCCAAATCCCTCAAAGAGATTTTACGCTCATGGACTTTTTTTGAGGAATTTCCCTGCATATGTTTTGCAATGCAACATCCAATAGGTGTTTTTTACCTTGACAGTAAGCCCTGCTATGTCTACCTAAAGGAACATTATTTGTAAGGAGATTATTATGGCTCAAGATATTCGTTTATTCAAACTTGTCACCGGTGAAATCATCATTGGAAAATACGATGCAGAAAAAGATGTGGTTAATGAAGTGGCCACATTACAAAGCATGCCTGTACAACAAGGCGGCGTACAAATGATGCTTTTACCCTACGGTATTCCCTTTGAAAATACCCTTTGCGGCAGCATTGAAGGCAAGCACTTCCTCTATCGCTACGAAAATACCCCTCAAGAAATTAAAGATAAATATCTTGAAGTTTCCATCAATATTTCCACCAATGGTGGCATGGGCAAATTGCAATTTGGTAAGCCCAATGACAGCGGTCTTATTAAGTAACGACTCAAAGAATCTATTCTTTGCATATGCGGGCAAGCCTGCTTGAAAGATTCTCCCCTTCTCTCTCCTTTTCCTCAATACACTTTAGGAAAAGGTTTGAGAAGGGAACATTTTTTTACCATACCCTCTCGGAAAAAAATTCCTTCAGAGGAGTTTTAGATAGTTACATCTTTTCAAGGATATACCATGCGTGAATTTTTACCTCTCCTTCCAAGACCCAGCCGCTACATAGGCATAGAAGAAGGCGCCGTGCACAAAGATGCCGCAGCGTGCTCTTTGCGTGTGGCTTTAGCCTTTCCCGACACCTATGAAGTGGGCATGTCTTACCTTGGGCAAAAAATTCTTGCTCATGTAATTAATGCACGCGAACACTGGTGGGGCGAGCGTGTTATGGCTCCTTGTCGAGACACAGCCGAAATTTTACGCAAACATAATGCCCCCTTGGCAACATTAGAATCCGATACACCTTTGCACGAAATGCATGCCATCGGCTTTTCTTTAACGCATGAACTGGCCTATACAAATATTTTATATATGCTGGATCTTGGGCATATTCCTTTACGCACCAAGGATCGCGGGGAGGATATTTTTGCCTACCCCATTATCATAGCTGGCGGTGGTGCCACTTTAAGTGCAGAACCTTTAGCCCCCTTTATGGATCTTATGGTGCTTGGCGAAGGCGAAGAAACCTTAGTGGATATTTGCGAACTCTTATGCAAAGCAAGAGAAGAAGCTTGGAGCCGCAGTGATTTTTTGGCTAAAGCGCGGCATATACCCGGTGTCTATGTACCTTCACTTTTCACCGAAAATGCCCATGGTGGTTTAAGCCCTCAATACAGCGATTATACCAAAGCGTACAGACGCATTGTGGCTGATATAAGCAAAGCTGCCTACCCCATCCGCCAAGTGGTGCCTATCGGGGCGGTTCATAATAGACTTTCGTTGGAAATTGCTCGTGGCTGTACGCGGGGCTGTCGTTTTTGCCATGCGGGTATGGTATACAGGCCTGTTCGTGAGCGCTCCTTGCCGGATATCAAAGATATTTTAGAACGCTGTTTAAAGGGTACAGGCTTTGACGAAATTTCCTACCTATCTTTAAGCACCGGTGACTTCTCCGCTTTAAAAACTTTATTTATGGATACGGTGGATCGCTGCGCCGAGGAACAAATTTCCGTATCACTGCCATCCTTACGTGTAGGCTCCATTGATGATAGCATCATGCAACGTATGGCAGGCATTCGTCGCACCGGTGCCACCTTAGCCCCTGAAGCCGGCAGTCAGCGCCTACGCGATGTTATCAATAAAGGCATTAGCGAAGAAGAGCTCATGTTGCATATTCAAAAACTTGTGCAGCATGGCTGGCAGCAAGTAAAGCTCTACTTTATGATTGGGCTCCCCACAGAAAACGATGAAGATTTAGACGCCATTGTAGAGCTATGCCGTAAGGTGCGCGATATTGCCGGACGCGGCGGCCCACGCTTACAAGTAACGGCGGCCATTTCTCCTTTTGTTCCCAAGCCCTTCACCCCCTTTCAATGGGTGGAACAAATTTCCATGGAAGAAATTCATCGACGTATTTACTATTTACGTGACCAATTTAAAACCCACAAAAGCATAAAAATGCGCTGGCATGAGCCTAGCATGAGCCATTTGGAAGGCATACTCTCCCGCGGTGACAGAAAACTGGCCGACGTGGTGGAAAAGGTATACCACAAAGGTGGCATCTTCTCCTCTTGGGTGGAAGGTTTTAGCCTTGAGCCATGGCAAGAAGCCATGCAAGAATGCAATCTTAAAGCAGAAGATTATATTGCCGCTCGCCCCATGGATGGCCCTTTATGTTGGGATCATTTAGATTGCGGTGTGAGCCCAGAATATTTGCGTAAAGAAATGCAACGCGCTTTGGAAGAGAAAATCACCGATGATTGCCGTTACCACGCTTGTCGTCAGTGCGGTGTATGCGATACCAAGGCCGGACCTTCACGCTTGCCCAAAAAACAAGATGAAACCATTGCCAATGCGCTGAACTTTGCAAAACGTGACCAAGAGGCGCATAAGGCGCAGCTTGATGAAGAAGGCAGGCTCATTTGCCCGCCACGCGGCAAGGCCAGTCCCCCTGCCATTGCCGCAGAGCTCACCGTAAAAGCTGTGGAGTATAGAATATGGCATAACAGAACAGATCGCTCGGCATTTTTAAGCCAATTGGAATTACAAGCCATTTTGGAACGCTGCTTACGCCGCGCACAATTACCCATGACTTTTTCTCAAGGCTTTCACCCCTTACCGCTTATTTCCTTTGGCCGCGCCCTGCCTGTGGGTGTGAGTAGTCAAGCCGAATGGTTTGCCATTACATTACGCCAAAATATTGCGCCCCAAACAGTTATGGAACGTTTGGCTGCGCATTTGCCACAAGGGATGGATATGCTTTGTGTCGTGCCTACACATAAATCTGTGCGTACTGAACAAGCTGTTCAAGAAAAGTTTTGTCTCACATTTAAAAATCTTGAAATAAACGTAGACAACTTTTTACAAACATGGCAAGATTTTCTTGAAATGGATACCTTCTTATGGACACGTGATACCAAGAAAGGCCCGCGAACCACAGATATTCGCGCCTTGATTAGCGAGTCAACCATAGATAAAGAGCGGGGAACAATCCAATTCACTACTCAATGGCAACAAGGGTACCTATCCCCCTTGTCTCTTGTGCTTGCTTTACTAGGACAAGAGTCATTAACACATTTTTATTTGGAAAAAACGGAGCAAGTATTTGCTGATGGGAGCAAATATCCTCCCCTGCCTTGAGGTATTTATGGCGACGAAAAGCGTGTTTACTGAGGATATCCCTTTTGCACTTAGACTCAAATCACTTACCAATGACGAGTTACTCGATATTTGGGCAGAAACGCAAGAATTAGAAAGAGTTTTGCGCGAGGAATGGGGCGCAGATGTGGAATTGGCTTATGAATATGAAAAACACATTATTTTAGAATTACAAACTCGCCATTGCAAAAAACGTTTTTACCAAAAGCAATGTGCCAGGGTTGAGGCTTAAAACCCAAAAAACATTTATACTACAATACATTTTATATGGGGGAGAAACTATTATTACAGAGTTTCTCCCCCATAGTACATTTTATTCCCAAACCAAAGCGGCCCAATCTCCTTCAGTGACTCGGCGCGCCTTAGGTAAACCTTCTGCCATATAAGCTGCTTCCACATCGTCGGCTTGCACCACCAAAAGGCCGGACAAAACCAAGCATCCGTCTGCTTTACGTAATTTTACAAGCTCCGGTGCCAACTCTATGAGCGGACGAGCTAAAATATTAGCCAGCACCACATCAAAAGTGCGTCCCTGCACAGCTTCCACCGAACCGAGCAACACTTCTAAGCCCTTTTTTTGCGCCGCATCATAGGCGCCAACGCCATTAATTTCTCTATTTTCTAGGGCATTATCCACGGCCAAAGAATCAATATCGGTGCCAATGCCATACAAATCAGAATGGCAGCAGCCCAAAGCTAAAATACCTGAACCTGTGCCAAGATCCAAAAATTCCTGACCGGCAGTGATGCGTCCACTATCCAATAGGTCAGAAACAACCCCAAGGCACAAAGCCGTGGTGCTGTGATGGCCTGTACCAAAGGCAGACTTAGGCTCAATAATAACTGCTTGACGCCCTTCAAGATCTGTACTATCCACAAGCCATGGGGGCAAAACCATAAAGCGTTTTCCGCAAGCGATGGGGGTAAAATATTCCCGCCACGCTTCCGTCCAGTCTTTATGCTCAACTTCGCTCACTTCTATGCTGGCCATGGGCACTGCGCCTTGCACAGCTTGCGTTAAAGTATCGATAAATTCCCTATTTTCGCAATGAATGCGAAAGAGAGTTTCCCCTGTGGGCAGACTTTCTTCTTCCCAGCCAAAGGAAATATGTAAGGCCAAAAGCCCCCATAGAATTTCTACGGCTTCCTCTTCCACTATTATTTGGCAACGGTATAATGTTTTCATGGCTTTGGCCTATCGCGGACAAGGGAAAGTGTCAAGTGCTGGTAAATATGCCTTTGAAGGGTTTTCCCCCAGGCGCCCTTTGGGTTGGCCTTTCCAAAAAACTTTCATGGCGACAAAATGTATCTTTGAAAGTAAAATTTTGGCGCCATGTAAATTTTAAAGCTTTATAAACGGTTTTTATCAGAATAATAAGCGCGTTTTGAAAGGAGAGGGGAGGGGTTGGGAGGGGAAAACTTTTTGGTGCTAGCAAAAGTTTCCCTCTCCCCTCCCAATAAATAATCCAAAAAACTACACAGCTTTTTCTGGCTTACCTTGCTTTACATTAAGGCTATGCTCAATGATTTCGGGTAAGACTTCAGGTTTTGCTAAAGTAGAAGTATCGCCTAATTCTGCCACATCACCGGCGGCAATTTTACGCAGCATACGACGCATAATTTTACCAGAGCATGTTTTGGGCATGGCATCCACAAATTGGATAACTTCCGGCGTAGCCAAGGGGCCAATGTCACGGCGCACGGCATCACGTAAATCTTTACGTGTATCTTCAGACCAAGGAAGATCGTCGTTTAAGGTAACGTAAGCATAAATGCTTTCGCCCTTAAGGTCGTGAGGCATGGGTACCACGGCGGCTTCGGCCACAAGGGGGTGCGCCACCAAGGCCGATTCAATTTCCGAGGTGGAAAGACGGTGACCGGATACGTTAATAGAATCGTCAATACGACCTAAAATCCAGTAATAGCCATCATTATCCACGCGAGCGCCATCGCCGGATTGATAGCCATCAAAGCGCTCAAAGTAAGATTTATATTTTTCCGGATTACCAAAAACCCCTTGCATCATGCCAGGCCAAGGCTTGCGTATCACAAGGTGACCGCCCCTGCCGTCCACTTCTTCTTGACCGCTTCCTATTTCGCCGCTCATGATGGTGGCATCAATACCGGGCAAGGGTCTGGTGGCAGAGCCGGGTTTTAACTTCGTGGCATAGGGCATGGCAGCAATCATGGCACCGCCGGTTTCGGTTTGCCACCACGTATCAATGATGGGCAGCTCGTCACGACCGATAACCTTTCTGTACCACATCCAAGCTTCTGGATTAATGGGCTCGCCCACAGAACCTAAAATACGTAAGGAGGCTAAGTCATAACGCTCTGGCCAAGCTTCACCCGAGCGCATAAGGGAACGAATAACCGTGGGCGCTGTATAAAAAATATTCACGCGGAATTTTTCCACAATACTCCAATATCTGTCGGGTTTGGGATAATTGGGCACGCTTTCATACATCACCGTGGTGGCACCAAGGGACAAGGGGCCGTATACCATATAGGTATGACCGGTAATCCAGCCGCAGTCGGCAGTGCACCAATACACATCGTCATCGCGTAAATCAAACACCCATTGCGTGGTGTGGGCTGCATAGGTTAAATAGCCGCCGGTGGCGTGCATAACGCCTGTGGGCTTACCTGTGCTGCCACTGGTATGCAAAAGGAAAAGAGTATCGTTAGCATCCATGGATTCACAAGGAAAGTCTGCATCCAAGGTAAAGTCGTCTAATAAATCATGCCACCAGATGTCGCGATTGCGCTTCATTTGTACATCTTGATTGGCACGATTCACCACCACCACATGCGCCACAGAGGGGCATTTTTCAATGATGGGATCAAGGTTCGCTTTCAGCGGCTTTACTTTACCGGCACGTACGGTACCATCGGCGGTGATAACAACCTTAGCTTTACAGTCTTGAATACGACCAAGTACGCCGCCTTCAGCATAGCCGGAAAAGATAACCGTATGAATGGCGCCAATGCGTGCGCAGGCTAGCATGGCAATGACCAACTCCGGAATCATGGGCATATACAGGGCTACTCTATCACCCTTACGCACACGCAAAGAGCTTAAAGCGTGGGCAATGCGGCACACTTCGGTATACATCATTTGATAAGTGTAACAACGAACCTCATGCTCGCCTTCACCTTGCCAAATAAGCGCAGCTTTATTGCGCTTTCCATTGATAAGGTGCCTATCAATACAATTGTAGGAGGCATTGAGCTTTCCACCCGAAAACCACTTATAACTATGCTCTTTGTAATCTGCATCTAGTACAGAATCCCATGGCTTAAACCAGTGCAAAAGCTGCCTTGCACGCTCACCCCAAAATCCTTCGGGATCTTCTAGCGCCTTACGGCAAATAGCTTCATATTCCTCTTCACTGCGCACCCATGCTGTATCTTTTTTATGCATGGGAGGAATATAGGTACGCTCTTCGTTTAATAATGTGGTAAAGCTATCTTGTGCCATGGTGATTTCCTTCTCCTTAAATTAAAAATAACATGGGAAATGCTTTCCCATTGTTGCAACCTACACAGGCTAAATAAGAGCGTCAAGTACCTGAAAATTGATTGTTTTTACAACCAATGGTCTTTTTTATTATCATTTTGGTCATTGAGCGCACAGTTTTTTTTGTAAGCGACTGTAACCTCGAAAAAAGATTTTTTTCACAATATAAAGCCCCAAGAAAAAAAATTTTATAAAAATTTCCATAGGCTAGATATTTTTGTATAAAAAATACAAAAAAAGGCCCTTGAGGTATCTCAAAAGCCTTCATGGATTTTTATTTGTGAGAAAAAACTACTTCTGTGAGCCTGCAAGCCAAGCTTCACCCTGCTTAAGCAGACCCATCACTTTATCCTTACTCAGACGCGCAGCATCATAGTTAATTTCAAGGGTACCGGCATTTTCATCCATGTTAACCTGTTTCACGCCGGGGTAAAACTTCAAAAGCGTTTTTAATTTTTTGGATATGCTCGCATCTTTAAAGGCTTCATGGCGTAAAGCGATATGCCCTTCAGTGAAAGAAGTAATATGTTCTTGCATGTGTCCCTCTCTTTATATATCTGGATTTACAGCTTCAATGCAGGCAAAAGCTTCATGATTATGAATAGATTCCATGCTTTGCACTTCTACTTTATACCACGATACCTGCGCATGTTTTGAAAGTCGCATAGCCGCAGCGCGCACCACATCTTCCACAAAGGCTGGGTTGGCAAAAGCCGCCTCAGTGACAAATTTTTCATCTTCACGCTTAAGCAAACTATATACCGGCGAAGAACCTGCTGCTTCAGCAATTTCTACCAATTCTTCTATCCAAAAAAATTTTCGCATACGTACGGCCATGCGTACCAATGTGCGCTGGCTGTGGGCGCCCTCATTACTTATGGCTTTGGAACAAGGACACACAGACATGACAGGAACTTCCACTTCAAGCAAAAATTCCGGTTTGTCATTGTCTTTGGCAATTTCCCCCGTCAATGTGCATTGATAATTCATAACACCTTCACGTCCGGTAGCAGGGGCTTTTTTGCGAATAAAATAAGGAAAAGAAAAAGATATGGTGGCTTTTTGAGCTTGTAATCTTTTTTTTACATCTTGCAAAAGACGCTTCATGGATTGATAATTAAGTTCCTCTCCCCAGCCTTCCAAAGCCTCCACAAAACGGCTCATATGTGTGCCTTTAAAGGCAGAAGGTAGCTCCACACCAAGAGAGACTTTGGCAATGGTATGCTGATGCCCGGCGGCTCTATCAAGCACCACCACAGGTAAAGAAAAATTTTGAATTCCCACGCGATCTATATTTAAAGGCACCAAGGCTGGGCCCATTTGTACATCTTCCATTACACCAAATCCTGACCAGTTGTTGTGGATGAAAAAGCCCCATGCTTAACACCGCGAACAGAAATTAAAGCATGAGCTAAGCTTCGAATGCGTTCTGCCTCTCCCTTAAGAACCAAAACTTCCAAGCAATTATGATGATCCAAATGCACATGTAACGTGGCAATAATGCAATCGTGTGCATCGTGTTGTAAAGACATAAGTCTTTTAGAAATATCACTTTTATGATGGTCATACACAAGGGTTAATGTTCCTGCAGCTTCATCGGTGGCAGTATTCCAGCTGTCTTCCACCAAGGCTTTACGAATCAAGTCGCGTATGGCCTCTGAACGATTAGCATAAGAATTTTTTTCACATAAAGCGTCAAAAGAAGCTAGTAAGTTGGTATCTAAGGAAACCCCAAAACGTGTCACTTTACTCATACTACCCTCATGCATACTAATAAAAATTACGAGCGGCGCAATTCCCACACTTGCACCGTTACCGGTACATCTTGCGCATAAATGGCCTCCACAGGTGCTTCATACACTCTTTTAGCCACCCATTGTCGCTTTATTATTTCTGCGCGAAAAAATTCATACACAGAACGACAAGGCTCAGCTATCCACGCCACACCCTGCTCTGTTAAAGCATAGTCAATAAAGTTAAGTACAGGGTGCACAAAACCACGCTCATACATAATGTCCCCGCCCCACAAAAAATCTATACTCCCTTTTTGTAAAGAGGGCCTGCGCCAATCCATCACAGTCCATAGGGGCTGCGTAATTCCATTAACTTGCGCATTTTTAGAGGCAAAATGCAAGGCTTCTTCTTCATAGTCCATGGCAAGCACCTTGGCTCCTAACCATTGCCCCACCATGGCCGTAAGCCCAAGGCCACAGCCCACATCTAGGCAATGAGCACCGGCAATGCGCTCTCTTTGTTCATACAGCCAGCCGCATAAAGCCACAGAGGAAGGCCAAAGCTCTGTCCAATAAGGCAAGCGCTCATCATCTTCAAAGGTAGATGAGCTCACCTCACATGTCATGGCATCCCATAAGGCTTCCAAATCAGCTGCGCGATGTAATTCAAAGGTTTTACCACACACAGTTACGTGAATAATAGGTGTATAAGAAGTCATTGCTGTGGACATATTCACTCACTCTTTAAAATAACTCAGCGAGTTCTACCTTCTCTTGACCAGAAGTGCAAGTGAGGGATGGAGGTTTTGTCTGCGTTCACAGAGGAATTTTCTACTTTAGTTAATGCTTAAAAACGTGTTTCCACTCGTTTTTAAGAAAGGCACGCCTGCTCCAAATACCCCTTCGGGGCCACCGGAAGTAAATTCCGGCTTATTTTACGCGCGGCAAGCCATGCCAAGGGCATGTCTTGAGTAGTCGACATCTGAAAAAAGCATTTCTTATGTCTAAAGATTGCCAGAAAACGTATTCCATACGTTTATTTCTGGCAATCTTTATTACGTTATTTGATTTATAAGTTCTATTTTTACTGATAGTTAAGTTGTTTTTCAGTGTCGACTACTTTATACACCGTCCCATACGCATACCTGCCCTACGCCTCTTGTCTATATAAGGATGATTTGATACAAGGACAAGATACACTAAAGGAGTCCTTCATGGAATTTAGTTTTTTTGATATTTTCATTGCCATAGCTTTTACCTATTTCTCCATCACGGGGCTAATGCGCGGATTTTGCAAAGAATTTTTTGGTCTTGTGGGTCTTATTGGCGGCTTATGGCTTGCTTATACCTACCATCCTATGCTTAGTCCTTATTTTACCCTCATTGACGGAGAAGCATGGCGCACCATAGCCGCCTATATACTTATTTTCTTGGGAGCCAATATAGCTGCGGGGCTTTGTGCTGTGCTTTTGCAATCCATTTTAACCTTAGCCATGTTGCCTTGGGCAGATAAATTGGCAGGTTGTATTCTTGGCCTTGCCAAGGCTACTTTCCTGTGCAGTGTTATTATCCTCATCACGCAACGTTTTTTTGGCAATGCAGATTTTTTGGAAAATTCCTTCCTTTTACCCTATTTGACCAATTTTATAGAAAGCATTCGTGCCTATATTCCGCACGATTTTTTTAACATAAACGCTTAATACAGCCTCATAAAGATAAAGGAAAATCATGAAAGCTCTTGAAAATTTGCAATCTGTTTTAGAAAAACTCATTGGCCCTGACGGCTGCTCTTGGGATAAAGAGCAAACGGCGCTTTCTTTGGCAGATTATGTCATTGAAGAAAGTCACGAACTTGTGGATGCCATACGTCAAGGCAAGACCAAGGATGTTTGCGAAGAACTTGGTGATGTAGCTTTTCTTCTGTTACATATTGCTAGAATTTACGAAAAAAATGGGGATTTCTCCTTGGAAAATGCCCTTAATATGAGCGCAGATAAAATGGTGCGTCGTCACCCCCATGTTTTTTCCGACACCACTTTTGAATCCATGGACGAACAGCTTAAAGCATGGGAAGCCATTAAACGTAATGAAAAGCAAGACGAAGAAGGTAAACCCAAGGGTGTGTATGACTCCTTGCCACGTTCTTTACCCCCCTTGGTGAAAGCATATCGCATACACTCCAAGGCTGCTCGTGTAGGCTTTACGTGGCCGGAAGAACAAGAAGTGGAGCAGCAAGTGGAAGCTGAATGGCTGGAATGGATTGATGTGGCCCAAGGCGATAATACCGAAGCCCAAAAACATGAACTTGGTGATATGCTCTTTACCC
>CAYJHH010000068.1:0-15678 GCA_964369995.1 uncultured Desulfovibrionaceae bacterium | reverse complement strand
CACTGAAAAATGCTATTTCAAATATCTAAACTTTGCCAGAAAACGAATTCCATTCATTTATTTCTGGTAAAGTTTATTACGTTATTTGATTTATAAGTTCTATTTTTACTGATAGTTAAATTGTTTTTCAGTGTCGACTATCTTAGTCGGCGCTTAAAAACGTGTTTTCACACGTTTTTAAGAAAGGCACGCTCACTTCAAACACCCCTTTGGGGCCGCCGGAAGTAAATTCCGGCTTGTTTTACGTGGCGGCAAGCCATGCCAAAGGCATGTCTTGTATAGTCTCCACTGAAAAATGCTATTTCAAATATCTAAACTTTGCCAGAAAACGAATTCCATTCATTTATTTCTGGTAAAGTTTATTACGTTATTTGATTTATAGGTTCTATTTTTACTGATAGTTAAATTGTTTTTCAGTGTCGACTATCTTAGCTGAAGAGCTTTTCAATCTGTTTAAGTGGGTATTTAATAGTAAAAAACTAAGAATTTCAAGTATAAAATGATACTTTGCGGAAGATAAAATGTATCCTTTTTCTTGCCTTGTGTAGAGAAATGTGCCAATATTCACATAGTAATAATTTCTATTACTATTTTTTGTAGGAGTAAAAATATGAAGAAGGGAAACAGCTTTATAGCATGTGGTGTGCTTGGAATGGCTTTGTATGCTTTACCTGTCATGGCGGCAGGCATTCCTTCTGAGGATGGTGAAATAAGCAAGAAATTTCAGCAAGTCGGTAGTATTTTAAAGGAAAAATGTATGGCCTGCCATACAAAAGACTTTGAATTACCTTTTTATGCTAGGATCCCGGGCATTAAAGGAATCATTGAAAAAGACTATGTGGATGGTATTCGTGCCATGGATTTACGCGTAGAGCTTATAGACATGAATAAAAATGTTCCTGTGGGTGAAAGTACCATAGCAAAAATGGAATGGGTGGTGCACAATAATACCATGCCGCCGGCGAAATTTGCTGCTGTTCACTGGGGAACCTCCCTTACAGATGCAGAAAAAAAAGAAATTTTGTCATGGGTTAAGGCAACACGCGCGCAATATTATGCCTCTAAGGGTATGGCGCCACGGCATGCCAATGAACCCATTCAAATGATAGAAGCTGTTCCTTTTGATGCAAAAAAGGCCGCTTTAGGTGAAAAATTATTCAACGATAAGCGCTTATCCACCGATGATACGGTATCTTGTGCCACATGCCATGATTTTGCCAAGGCCGGCACGGATAACCTTCGCTTTTCTGAGGGAGTGCGTAAACAAGTGGGGGATATTAACGCGCCCACGGTGTTCAACGCTGTGTATAATCAAGCGCAATTTTGGAATGGTCGCGCTGCAGATTTGCAAGAACAAGCGGGCGGTCCTCCTTTAAATCCCATTGAAATGGCCAGTGTGGATTGGCAAGAAATTATTACTAAACTTCATAAAGATACGGCCTTAACTCAAGAATTTACTGCCGAATACCCTGCAGGCTGGACAAGTAAAAATATTACTCATGCCATTGCAGAATATGAAAAAACCCTCATTACACCTCATAGTCCTTTTGATAAATGGCTGGCTGGTGACGATAATGCCATTAGTGCTGAGGCAAGGCATGGCTATGAACGCTTTAAGGCCTACCGTTGTGCCTCTTGTCATGTGGGTAAGGCTTTAGGTGGCAAGTCTTTTGAATTTATGAATTTGAAGAAAGATTATTTTGCTGATCGTGGCAATCCACTGGCTTCTGATGCAGGCTTAAAAGGCTTCACCGCCAAAGAAGAAGATGTGCATAAATTTAAAACACCTAATTTACGCAATATTGAACTCACTGCACCTTATTTGCATGATGGAACAGTGACAAGTCTGGATGATGCGGTGCGTATTATGGGAACCTATTTGGCCGGCATTGAAGTATCCCCTGACGATAGAGCCAGCATTGTTGCATTCTTACGTACGCTTACCGGTGAGTTTGAAGGAAAAACTCTAGGTGGCACGCCTGTAGAAAAATAAGTGCCATCATAAAAATACCCGAAAGAGCATTTCGCTCTTTCGGGTCAGATTGCTGATAAAGTTTACTGGTGGGAAGCCTTTTCTGGAGAAAAGGTTGTTATGTATAACGTAAGGACGCTTGAGCCTTACGCGCCAAATCTCCCAGAGCCATGCCCCATACGATTTACATCCGCATTTTCAAAAGAGTCCAGCATATATAGCCGTATTTTATTACTGCGGGGAAATTCTCTTTTGAGTAATGTTTTCAACAGTCTTTTAATTTTTTCCGCCGTGAGATCTTCCCATGTTTCCTCATGAAATCCACGTTCCATGACGGTAAAGTTATCCTTGCCGGTGCAAATAATTGCCACAGAACGGTTGCGCTTAAAGGTGCGCATATCCAAACATTGCCCCTTTTCCAGCTTATCAAGGCGCTCCATTACGTGCGGAATAATGCTTGCTTTATCATTCATTATCTTTGCTCACCATACGTTATATTTTCAATCCCCAATGCTATGTAACTAGGCGTGTGGTAAAATGTATTGCGCTTAGTCATAATTGTGCATTTTGAGTCTGAAACTTTACGCTAAGGTGGGAGAGTTTACAATTCTTTCTTGGTAATCTCCATGGGAAGCTTTGCTTATGCATTATAGCAAGTACGTAGAAATAATCACGCCATTACCTGATGTGCTGTAAAGTAGCACGCTTACCCGCCGCAAATTTTGCAAGCCCTAAATCCTTTTTCTCGTGCCTGTTCAGGAGACATTAAGGGCACAGTACAAGCCTTGCAATCATAATATCTGCAAGATTGATTATGGTAAATCATAGAATTATGATTTCCTTTATACGGAGCGTCAGTGGCATAGGCCAATGCGCACAAAGAAAAGCAGAGCATCACGGCGCCTAAGGTGAATTGTAATTGCTTTATCATGGTATAACCTCCTAAAGAATCCTACTTTATTTATAAATAATATAAAATATGATATCTATCAATCTATATAATGCTTTTTTGCTCTAAATATATGCAGGGAAGGTTTTATCAATGTTCTATACCTTGATAATTACAGGGAAAGTTTACCAAAAAATAAGGCCACCGAAGAACTCGATGGCCATGGAGGAGGGGGTAGAGTGTATTTTAGGAGGAGTTAGGAGTTTATTTCTTTGCCTTGCGGTGGATGAAGCCGCGAACCGTATATATTAAAGCGTTGTATACGCTGTAGGTGTCTGTATTTACAATATTTTTTTTACATTTGATGCTGATTACCATGGTCTTTTCCATGTCCCATGCCGGAGCCTTTACCATGCCCCATGCCTGAGCCTTTGCCATGCCCTTTGCCGTAACCTTTACCATCAAAGTTGTGTGTTCCAGGTTCTAAGCCTAAAGCTTTATCAATGGCCATGCCAAGTGCTTTACGCTCTGCTGCAATTTTTTGTTGCAACTCAGTTATTTCAGTGGCTTTTTTTGAAACTGCTGTCACATCTGGTGTGGCGGCATTTTGTAAAGCCTTAAGTTCTTCATGCTTAATAAACATTTGCTGTTTAAGAGGCAGCATGGTGCTTTGTGCTTTTTCCACAAGCATGCGAGCTTCTTTGCGTTGTGCATCAGTAATGGTACTGTTTTGTTCCATACAGGGGCGATGCATATTGTGTCCTGCGGGGCAATCATAAGCCTTGGCTTGTGTTGCGCCAAAAGCGCCGCCTGCTAAGAGAATGAATGCTAAGGCCGGAATAATTTTTTTACTATGTGTCATATGCAACTCCTTCATGGGAAGCTTGATATTTTGTATCTTGTCTTAGTGTACTTAGCTTATAGCAAGTGGTGTGCCAAAGCTTGTTTTGCTAGTTAGTTTATTGATATAATAGAATTAATTAAAATACCCTTCTTGTGCCTCAAGTGTGGCTGTATAATTTTTATGCATTTATGGATTTAGGGTGTATAAAAAATATACAGCTGTATAGTTTTTATACAGTTTCCTACTGTTTTGCTAGTGTATGGGGTTTTCATTTTGTGTTTCATAAAAAAACCGTTGCTTTACATGAAGCAACGGTTTGTATTTTTACTGTTTTTTACACTATCTTGTGTAAAAGTGTGTCATTTATTCTGTATGATGCGGTGGATCCATAGTATGTTTTTCTAAATTGCTTTCTTGCGCCACCGAGGTTTGACATAGGTCATTGCAATCCCTCCCGCGATAGCCCTGTAAAGAGACGCCCACTTCTTCTAAAAGTTGTTTATCTAAGGCTCGTAATTTTTTACGTAGGGCTTGCCTTTGCTGTTGTAGTTCTTGCCCCAATTTTGCTAAGGTTTGGTGGTCTTCAGAAGATGTGTAAGTAAAGTTGTGTAATTCTTGTATTTTTTCCAGCATATCTACGCGCATAGCTTCAATTTCGGGGCTAGCTTTGCGTATGATATCTTGTGCATGTTCTTTTTGTGTGGCGCTGAGCTCAGAGCTCCAGCGGCCATGTTTTGCCTGCGCTTCAAAGCTTATACACAGCATATAAGCGCAGAGGAATAAGATGGTATATGTATGTTGTCGCATAATTTTCTCCCAAAGTGTAAAGCTATGTAGCTTTGTATGAGCATTTTGGCAAGAAGTGTATGACCTCTTGGCATATTTCATGCTAATTGCTTACTAAAACATAGTTATTGCAAAAAATGTACCAAAAAATAGCATAAAATAGGGCGGGAGCTACGTCTTGTTTAAAAAATACAATGGGAGTACACTACAGTATGCCATATATGCCAAAATCATCGCCTGCTTGTGCAGCGGCGACACCTCATTCATCAGCCCAGCCCAAGGGCGCTAAAGCCCCTTTTTCGGCTGTGCTCTGGCCTTTGCTTGGCACCGTGGGGGTTTTGGTTTTTGTGGTAACAACGGTGCTTGTTTTGTCCTTAGGACGTAATGAAAACAGCATGGTACGACACTTAGTGGGTGAGGGGGCAGCGCTTATCTATGCTGTGGAAGGCTCTGTGCGTATGAGTATGCGCCAAGAGTCTCCGGTGCAATTGCAAAATACCTTGCAAGAGTTAGTCAAGGCTGATGTACGCTTTGTGTCCATACTTATGCCCGATGGAACCATTTTGGCGCATAATGACAGAACGCGTATGGGGAGTATTTTGCATGTGGATGGACAAGAACTCACGGAAACGGCATTACGCAGCATTTCTAAACCTGTAAAGAACAGTAGTTTACGTTGGTTCATAGCGAAAATTGATAATAAAGATACCTTTGTAGTGTATCGTGAATTTATGCCCATGCCGAAGAAAGATGCCATGGCGCCGCAAGGAAGACGCATGCGAGAAATTCAGCCTCCGCATGTACGCCCGAAAAATCCATTAAAGCAACGGCCGCTTATTTTTTTAGGATTGGATATCAGCCCTTTTGAAGTGGGGCAAAAGCAAGATAGAATATATTTATTTTCTTTAGCTGCAGGGCTCACTTTACTGGGGGCAGCGCTATTATTAGCATTGTATTATTCGCAAAGGGCGCAAGAATCGCGACGCTTGCAAGATGTTGCTGAGGGGCAGGTTCGTGTTTTAGAAGAAGAAGTGCGCCGTAAAGAAAAATTGGCAGCCATTGGCAATTTGGCCGCCGGTGTGGCGCATGAAATCCGCAATCCCTTAAGCTCCATTAAAGGCTATGCCACGTATTTTGGGCAGCGCTTTCCTGAGGGCAGTGAAGATAGAGAAGCCGCCGGCGTTATGGTGCGTGAGGTGGAGCGTTTAAATAGAGTGATTTCTGATCTTATAGGGCTTTCGCGCCCCACCGATGTTCATGCCAAGCCTGTGGATATGCTCCCTGTGTTGGAACATGTTTTGCGCCTTGTGCGACCTGATGCTGAAAAAAAGCAGATTCAGCTTTTTTTACGTCGTCCCAAGCGGCCTTTGCCCTTGGTTATGCTTGATGTGGATCGTTTTGGCCAAGCCTTGCTCAATATTTGCCTTAATGCCATGGAAGCCATGCCTGAAGGAGGAGATATTCATATTTCCACATCGGTGCAAGGGGCGCTTGTTGCCGTGGAAATCAAAGATACGGGGCAGGGCATAGAAGAGCAGCATTTAGCGCATATTTTTGATCCGTACTTCACCACCAAGGGGCAAGGTACAGGCCTTGGCCTAGCCACAGTACATAAGATAGTGCAAGCTCATGGCGGTGAAATTTATGTAACGTCGCGCTGCACCAAAGAACAAAAAAATGCTTTATCCCTTGCTGGCATAGTACCGCAATCTTCTTGTGGCACCAGCGTACGTATACTTTTGCCCATAGCCCCCGAAAAAGGTGATTCATAATGATGCACAGTCCTGTAATATTGGTGGTGGATGATGATGCCGCCCACGCTCATATGCTTCGTATGATGTTAAAGTCATGGAATTATGAAGTATGTGAAGCGCAAGACGGTGATATAGCCGTGGAAAAAGTACAAGAGCAAAGCTTTGATGCTGTATTGATGGATGTACGCATGGCGCGAATGCATGGCATTGAGGCGTTGCAGCGTATTTTAACCTTCAACCCTGCTTTGCCGGTCATTCTTATGACGGCATTTTCTTCTGTGGAAACAGCGGTGGAGGCCTTGCGCATAGGCGCTTATGATTATTTATTGAAGCCTTTAGATTTTGATGTTTTGCAAAAAACATTGGCGCGTGCTTTAGAACATAGACAACTTTCGGTGGAAAATAGAGAGCTGCGTCGTCAGCTCAGTGAAAATTTGGTGGTACCCGGCATTTTAGGGCGCAGTAAGGCCATGGATGATATGCGCCATGTCATCACCACCGTGGCTCCCACCGAGGCCACAGTACTCATTACAGGCCCTTCGGGTACGGGTAAGGAATTGGTGGCCAAAGCCATTCATCAAGGTAGTGCCAGAGCGCATAAGCCTCTTATCACTGTTAACTGCGCTGCATTGGCAGAAAATTTATTGGAATCAGAACTTTTTGGTCACGAGCGTGGCGCCTTTACCGGCGCGGATAAAAAGCGCGAAGGGCGTTTTATGCAGGCGCATGAGGGGACGCTTTTTCTAGATGAAATAGGGGAAATGCCCTTACTTTTACAGGCCAAGCTTTTACGTGCTTTACAAGAAGGGGAAGTGCAACGAGTGGGCTCTGATGCGCCCATAACGGTGGATGTGCGCATTATAGCGGCCACCAATAGAGATTTGTTACAAGAAGTAAAAGAGCGCCATTTCCGTGAGGATTTATACTTTCGCCTCAATGTGATTACCTTAGAAGTGCCGTCATTGCGGGCGCGTAGGGAAGATATTCCTTTATTGGCAGCCTATTTTTTAGAGCGCTTTTCTCAGCGTAACAGGAAACATCTTAAAGGCTTTTCGCCGCAAGCTTTAGATGCCATGATGCGTTATGGGTGGCCTGGCAATGTGCGGGAGCTGGAAAATGCTGTGGAACGTGCTGTTATCATGTGTTTGGGGGATACTATTACGGAAAAAGAGTTGCCCTTAAGTCTTTCTTCCCCCTTACAGGAAAGTGCGGAGGTAGAAAGTGAAGCTACGCCGCTTTCTTTGGCAGGGCTTTCCTTAGATATGGTGGAGCGCAAAGCCATTGAACAAACCCTACATGAGGTGGATGATAATAAAAGTGAAGCCGCAAGGCGATTGGGTATTACTCGCGCAACATTGCAAAATAAATTGAAAAAATATGGTTTTGATGCGTAGCCATATCTTGACAAGTGTGCAAAAAAGCATGTAAAAAGCTCTTTTATAATTTGTAATGTGTACGAGGAAAACGTGAAAAAGATTCTCAGCTTTATATGCTGGTGCGCTGTAAGCTCAGCCAGTTTTTCATACGCTGCCATAGCGCCAGCGCCCACAGCAGCCAGCGAAACCACGCAAACGCATGTGGTGGGGCTTCAAGAGGCGCAAAAGGCCATTGAAAGTAAAGATTTTAAAACCGCGTTCACCATATTAGAGCCCCTAGCCAAAGAGGGCAATGCCGAAGCCATGTATTTTGTGGGGCGTTTGTATGACACGGGAGAAGGGGTAAAGCGCAGCCCTAAAATGGCCACATCGTGGTATGCCAAGGCGGCTAAAGCCGGCGATGTAAGTGCACAAAACTCCTATGGCGGCGCCTTGGCGCGTGGGCAAGGCATCAAAAAAAATTCTCGTGAAGCCGTGAAGTGGTTCACCAAAGCCGCCGAAAGTGGACATGCCATTGCAAGGTATAACTTAGCCTATATGTATACCCATGGTCTTGGCGTAAAAAAAAGTGAAAGTAAGGCCGTGTCATGGTATGAAAAAGCCGCTGAGCAAGGGCTTGCCGATGCGCAATATTCCTTGGGCTGGTCGTATTTGTATGGGCGCGGTGTAAAAAAAAGTGATACCAAGGCAGCCTTTTGGTTTCAAAAAGCCACCGATCAAGATCATATGATGGCACAAAATAATTTGGCTTTTATGTATGCCGAAGGACGTGGTTTTGAAAAAGACTATGTGAAGGCCTTTGAATTTTATTCTAAAGCTGCGGGTAAGGGATATGCGCCGGCTCAGTATAATTTGGGTTACCTGTATGAGCAAGGCAAGCTTTCTGCCCCTGATTATGAAAAAGCTGTGGAGTGGTATCGTAAAGCGGCAGAGCAAAATGATGCGGCGGCGCAATTTAGTTTAGGTTATATGTATGAACAAGGTTCTGGGGTACCTCGGGATATTGTTCAGGCAGAGCATTGGTATAAATTAGCGGCGAAAAACGGTGATAAAACAGCTAAAATAGTATTAAAGCAATTTACCAAAAAAACCAAATAGCATTTAAAGAGCGTATTTTCTTTTACAATGCCTAGGTGCGCACGTGCCTAGGCATTTTTAAGTTGTAAAGTGAATTTCAGCACAATATTGACCTTAACCTAGTAAAATGCTATAAGAGGTTAGCTGGAAAAGTATCTTTCGCATTGTGCGAGTTGTTTTTGTTTTATAGTATCTTTTTTTTTTTCGAGGAGAGTATATGCAGGACAGTACGAATCAGAAAACCATTCAACGTGGTAAGGAAATGTTTTCAAGCATTTCTGGAGAAAAACCTTCGCTCTTTAACAAAGCCGCTTGGATGGGCAAAGTTATGGATTGGAGTATGCGTAATGATCAGTTTAAGGTTCAAATTTTTCGCTTTGTAGACGCCTTTCCTTCCCTTACCACCCCCAAGCTTCTTACAGACCATATCACCGAATATTTTGGTGAAGAAAAAGATATGCCCGCCTTTTTATCCACCGGCGCCAAGGTTGCCGGTATGCTGGGTTCCTTTGGCGGTAATGTGCTGAACAAAGTTATTTCTGGCAATATTCATGAAATGGCAAAGCAATTTATTGTGGGAGAAAATACCACAGATGCCGTTAAAAATATTGTGAAATTGCGTAAAGAGGGTTTTGCCGCCGTGGTGGACGTGCTTGGTGAAGCCACCCTTTCACATATGGAAGCTGAAGAGTATGTGGCCACCTATCTTGAAGTGCTGGATGCCATGGAAAAAGAGCAAAATTCCTGGACAGCCCTTGGATTAAAAACTGCTGACAGCCCTGATTGGGGGCATGCGCCTAAAATTAATGTGGCCATTAAGCCCACAGCCACATTCTGCCTTGCCAACCCACAAGATTTTGAAGGATCTGTGGTGGGTATTTTAGAGCAAGCCCGCAAAATATGTAAACGTGCCGTGGAAATGGGCGCCTTTTTCTGCATAGATATGGAGTCTTACAAGCATAAAGACATTACCATTGAAGTGTATCGCCGCTTAAAACTTGAATTTAAAGATTACCCTCATATCGGCATTGTGCTTCAAGCCTATTTAAAGGATGCCGAAAAAGATACTAAGGATCTCATCGCTTGGGCTCGTGAGCATCAAACTGCCATTTCCATCCGCTTGGTAAAGGGTGCGTATTGGGATTATGAAGTGGTCAGAGCCAAGCAAATGGGCTGGGAAATTCCCGTATGGAGCATTAAGGCAGAAAGTGATGCGTGTTTTGAACGTATTGCTGAAATGGTTTTAAGTAATAGTGATATTTGCCACTTTGCTTGCGCTTCACACAATGTGCGCACCATTTCAGCCGTCATGGAATTGGCTAAGGATCTCAAAGTGGATGATTCCCGCTATGAATTCCAAGTGCTGTATGGCATGGCTGAGCCTGTGCGCCGCGGTATTTTGCGTATTGCCGGTCGTGTTCGTTTGTATTGTCCTTATGGCGATATGGTGCCTGGTATGGGCTATTTGGTACGTCGTTTGCTCGAAAATACCGCCAATGAATCCTTCTTACGTCAAAGCTTTGTGGAAGAAGCCAGTTTAGAAAAATTACTGGAAGATCCGCATGTGACGGCAGAGCGTGAGCGTGCCAAGCGTGAAGCCAGCCGTAAAGCCGCGCCTCAGGCAGAAGGCTTTGGCCCCTTTAGAAATGAGCCCATGGTGGACTTTACTCGCGAAGATATGCGCCGCATTTTCCCTGCGGAAATTGCTAAAATCCGCGCTTCGCATATGGGAAAAACCTATCCCTTATATATTAACGGCAAAGATGTGGAAGTGGCCGATAAAATACCCACATTAAACCCTGCCAAACCTTCGGAAGTTCTTGGGCAAGTGTGCCAAGGCGGCATTGCAGAAGTGGATATGGCAATAAAAGCTGCCGAAGAGGCTTTCCCCTCATGGCGCGATACGCCGCCGGTGGAGCGTGCTAAGTATATGGTTAAAGCCGCTGCCATTGCGCGTCGCCGTCAGTATGAACTGAGCGCTTGGCAAGTACTGGAAGTGGGTAAACAGTGGGATCAAGCTCAAGGTGACGTGGCAGAAGGCATTGACTTTATGGAATATTATGCCAGAGAGATGGAGCGCCTTGCTACTCCTCGTCGTATGGGTAATGCCCCCGGTGAGCTCAACCACTATATTTATGAGCCCAAGGGCATTGCTGCTGTTATTGCACCTTGGAACTTCCCCTTTGCCATCAGCATGGGCATGGCCTCTGCGGCCATTGTGACAGGGAACCCTGTTATTTATAAACCGGCTAACCTTACAGGTATCATAGGGCATCAATTGGTGGAAATTTTCCGCGAAGCCGGTTTGCCTGATGGTGTCTTTAACTATGTGCCAGGGCGAGGTTCTGTCATGGGTGATTACCTTGTGGAACATCCCCTTGTGAGTTGCATAGCCTTTACAGGTTCCATGGAAGTGGGCTTGCGCATTGTGGAAAAAGCCGGAAAAACCAGCGCCACACAAATTAATGTGAAGAAGGTTATCTCTGAAATGGGCGGTAAAAACGCCATTATCGTAGATGATGACGCAGACCTTGATGAAGTGGTACCACATGTATTATACTCCGCTTTTGCTTTCCAAGGGCAAAAGTGCTCAGCGTGTTCGCGCCTTATCATTACAGATACTATTTATGATAAAGCTGTGGAGCGTATTGTGGAAGGTGCTAAAGCTTTGCTGGTGGGTCCGGCTGAAGATTGTACCTATGCCATGGGTGCTGTGGCCGATGCCGCTGCGCTTAAAAATGTGCAAGAATATATTGCCATTGCGGAAAGCGAAGGGAATCTTTTGTATAAGAGTCCCATTCCGGAAGGTGAAGGCTATTTTGCCCCCATTACCATTGTGGATGGCGTTAAACCTGAGCATCGCATTGCTCAAGAAGAAGTTTTTGGCCCTGTGCTTGCCATCATGCGTGCCAAAGATTTTGATGAAGCCATTGAACTTGGCAATAGCACACGCTTTGCCTTAACCGGCGGTGTATTTAGTCGTTCACCTAAAAATCTTGAAAAAGCGCGTAAGAATTTCCGTGTAGGTAATCTTTACATTAACCGTAATAATACCGGTGCACTGGTTGAGCGTCAGCCCTTTGGCGGTGCTAAAATGTCTGGTGTGGGAACCAAGGCCGGTGGGCCAGATTATCTCTTGCACTTCATGGATCCTCGCGTCATAACAGAAAACACCATGCGTCGTGGTTTTGCCCCTGTGGAAGAAGACGACGATTGGGATGAATAAAAATATCTAAGGGAGATGACAGAGGGAACTTTTTCATAAGATTTCCCTCTGTCCCCTTGCAAAAAACTTTCATGGCGGTCATTTTTCTCTCAGTAAAAGATGATTGCTTGGAGCGGGAAAGTTTTTTGAAAAAATTGAGGGGTGGGTATGATACAGACCCTTTCTTTACCCCTTTTATAAAGCATAATCCTACTATCTCTTTAACTAAGGTTGGTGTACATGGGTGATTTCATTCAGCAGCTTATAAATGGCTTAGCTGTGGGCAGTATCTATGCTCTTGTGGCATTGGGATACACCATGGTGTATGGCATTTTAAAGCTTATTAACTTTGCCCACGGTGATTTATTTACCATTGGGGCCTATTTTGGCTTAACTTTACTGGTCAGTGCAGGCTTTGCCGGCGCTTTGCCTGTGGAGCTTGTCTTGGTATTAGTTTTTATCATGGTAGGCTTATTTGTGGCGCTCATGGGTTTCATTTTGGAGCGTGTGGCGTACAGACCTTTGCGCAATGCTAGCCGCCTTTCAGCGGTGGTGTCTGCCTTGGGGGCATCTATATTTTTCCAAAATGCCATCATGCTCATTTATGGAGCGCGCTTTTTTGTATATCCGGAATTCGTGCGTCCTTCCTTCATGGTATCCATTGGCTCCTGGGAAATCCCCGGCATTCGTATCTTAGTTATTTTTGCCTCCTTTATTCTTATGCTGGCCTTATACCTTTTTGTACACCGCACTCGCACTGGTGCAGCCATGCGCGCTGTATCCATTGACCAAGGCGCTGCAAGGCTCATGGGCATTAATGTTAATAGAGTGATTTCCATTGTGTTTATGATTGGGCCTGGTCTTGGCGGCATTGCTGGCATGATGGTGGGCTTATACTACGGACAAATTGACTTTGTCATGGGCTGGAGCTACGGCCTTAAAGCCTTTACAGCGGCCATTTTAGGCGGCATTGGCAATATCCCCGGTGCCATGCTTGGCGGTTTATTACTGGGCGTCATAGAAGCCATGTCCGCGGCTTACATTGCCGCTGCTTGGAAGGATGTCATCGCCTTTGGTGTGCTTATTTGTATTCTTATTATCCGCCCCACAGGTATTTTGGGCGAAAGGGTGGCTGAAAAACTATGATGAAAAATATTCGCCCCCTCATCGGCATCTTTTTAGTGGTTGCCATTATTGTACTCCCTTTGATGGCCAATAGATATTGGGTGGATGTGTGCGTAAGCATAGGCATTTATGCTTGGCTTGCCTTATCGCTCAATGTCATACTAGGGCAGGCGGGTCTGTTCCATATGGGACATGCGGCTTTTTTTGCCATTGGTGCGTACACCACCGCCGTGCTTAATACGCAATTTGGCATTCCTGTGCTGTATATCATGCCCTTGGCAGGTATCATGGCCGGCCTATTTGCCCTCATTGTGGCACGCCCCATCATTCACTTGCGCGGGGATTATTTACTCATTGTTACCATTGGTATTGTGGAAATTGTTCGCTTAACCCTCATCAATGATGTGGGGGGATATTTTGGCGGTTCCAACGGTATTTTTGGTATTTCGCGTCCTGAAATTTTCGGCATGCGTATTGTGACGCCCACCCAATTCTATTATTTTGTGTGGGGTGGCGTGGCTGTGTCTGTGCTCTTTTTTGCTTGGCTTGCGCAATCGCGCTTTGGCCGCGCCCTAAACTATATTCGTGATGATGACGTGGCTGCCAATGGCTGTGGCGTTAATGTGGCGCGTTATAAGCTTATTGCCTTTGTCATAGGTGCTTGCTGGGCAGGCACCGCCGGTACTGTTTTCGCCGCCAAGATGACCATTGTAACTCCAGAATCTTTCTCTTTTACAGAGTCCGTGGTGCTTTTTGCCGTGGTTATTTTAAGTGGTGGCAGTCAATTGGGAGTGCTTGTTTCTACTTTTATTTTCATTGGCTTACCAGAACTTTTACGCGAGTTTTCGCAAGCACGTATGCTTATTTTCGGTCTTGCCATGATGGTCATGATGGTGTGGCGCCCTCAAGGGCTTTTCCCGCCGGCTTTATATAAGTATAAGTTAAATTTCTTTAATAAAGACGGTACACCTAAAGAGCCTGAGGCTGCGGCCGCCGCAAAAGACAGCGCAGGAGGTAAATAATGAGTTTGTTACGTCTTGCCAATGTAACCAAAGTTTTTGGTGGCCTCACCGCCATGCAAGAAGTGAGTTTTCAAGTGGAGGCCGGTTCCATTGTGGGGCTTATTGGTCCCAACGGCGCCGGAAAAACCACAGTATTTAACTGTATTACTGGCAATTATACTCCAGAAAAAGGTGATATTTACTTTAAAAATGAAAGAATCACCGGCGTGCCTTCGCATACCTTAGTAAAAAAGGGCATTGCGCGTACTTTCCAATCCATACGTCTTTTCCCACGCATGCAAGCGGTGGAAAATGTATTGGCAGGGCGCCACTGCCGCATGCATTCGGGGGTGGTCTCTTCCATGCTACGTTTGCCTTGGCAGCGCCGTGAAGAAAAAGCCGCCTTTGACAGAGCCATGCAAGAGCTTGCTTTTGTGGGTATTGATGATGTGCACAGTGAACTTGCCGGAGCTTTGCCCTATGGTAAGCAGCGCTTGTTGGAAATTGCCCGAGCCTTGGCTTCTGACCCTGAGTTACTTATCCTTGATGAGCCTGCAGGCGGCATGAATGAGCATGAAACTGCCGAGCTTATGGAGCTGATTCACGCCATTCGAAAGCGTGATATTACCGTATTGCTCATTGAGCATGATATGCGCCTTGTCATGCATATTTGCCAACAATTGGTGGTGCTGGAAAATGGCTGCGTCATCGCCATGGATGTTCCTGAAAATATTCGTAATAACAAGGCTGTCATCGAGGCATATCTCGGTGTCGATGATGGGAGTTGGTAATATGGCACTTTTAGAATTAAAAGATGTACATGTCAGTTATGGCCCTGTGGAAGTGCTTCATGGCATTAACCTTAAGGTGGAGGAAGGCGAAATTGTAGCCATTTTGGGCGCCAATGGCGCAGGAAAAACCACCACCATGCAAACCATTAGCGGCTTGCAAAAAGTTACCAAAGGGCAAATTATCTATGATGGCATAGAGTTACATAAATTACATTCATACGATATTGTGAAAAAAGCCGTTACGCAATCCCCCGAAGGGCGTCGGGTTTTTGGCACCATGTCTGTACGTGGTAACCTTATGCTTGGGGCTTTTACCATAGAAGATAAAGATAAAATTGCCAAAACCCTTGAATGGATTTATGAACTGTTCCCACGCCTTGAAGAGCGCCAACGCCAATTGGCCGGCACTCTCTCAGGTGGTGAGCAGCAAATGCTTGCCATAGGGCGCGCCCTCATGGGGCAGCCGCGTTTATTGCTGTTGGATGAGCCCTCCCTCGGGCTGGCGCCCTTGCTAGTAGGCTCCATCTTTGAAGCGGTACGCACCATTAACAAGCAAGGCGTCACGGTGGTTTTGGTAGAACAAAATGCCAGAGCAGCCCTAAAGCTCGCTAGCCGCGGGTATGTGCTTGAAGTGGGTAATGTTATTATGGAAGATGCAGCTGATGCCATGCTAAATAACTCCGCCATACGTGAAGCGTACTTAGGTGGTCATTAGATTTTTGTACTAGAAGCCATCTCATAATTCAGCCCAAGCTGAATTATGAGATGCGTTCCAGTATTTTTTTATGAGGGGGGAAAGGGAAACTTTTGCTAGCGCCAAAAAGTTTCCCTTTCCCCCCTCAAACTCCCCCCTATCCC
>CAYJHH010000067.1:0-15865 GCA_964369995.1 uncultured Desulfovibrionaceae bacterium | reverse complement strand
TTGCGTTGAGTTTTTCCAAAGTGTAGCTATTCATATTTTTACTAAAACTTCCTTTAAGATATTGTCTATAAGCCTAGGTGGCCTTATATTAAAAGTACATGCTTGCGTGGTTATGACCATACCACAATATATATAAGGTTCAGGCTTTTTTTTGTTCCCCCTCTTTTTGGCGTATATAGGGCATTACGTCAAGAAAAGAAGAAAACAAGCGTATGTTTTTACAAGTGTCATGGGGCTAAGAATAAGCATAAAATGCTTCATGGCAAGAATAAGGCTTGATTAAAAGTGTAGTCTTCCGTATTTCCCAAGGAGAGGTGACGGCATGCAAACACGTGAAGATGTGTATTCCATTGAGGCAAGAATAAATCCGCTTGTACAAATGATTTATGTAAAGCCCCCGTATACCTCGCATTTAGACGATGCTAAACTTCTTACTGCTGATTCCGTGGAAGCCACACAAAAGACCTTGCAACGCGAGGAACAATTCATGATAGGAGTGCAGCAACGTTCTCCTTTTCTTCCCACATCGTTATCGGCAAGGCAACCGGAACAAGATTCTGGACATATGGTAAGTATTCAAGGGTAATTTATTGAAGGAATATACATGACACAGCATAAACATTTTCCCACACGTATACGGTATGAATATGTTGAAGAGGAACAAGCAAAATTACATACCGCGCATGGTGTATGGGGCGGTATTAATCCTCATGGTGAAATAGAACTTAACTTTTATGCAGAAAGTGACAAAGCGCCGACTTTTTCTGAGCGCAACGTGGCAGAAGATGGTACCCTTGGGCCGGAAATGGTGCCCGATGATGAAGGGGTACGTGTGATTACGCGAGCCATTCATACTAAAATACTTTTAAATCACCGTACAGCCCATGCTGTGCGCGAGTGGTTGGAAGAAAAAATTGACAGCCTTGAAATGGACGAAGCCAGTCTTTTCTTGGACGATGATGACACAGGAACAGAGCAATAGATGCAACAAACATTTCATATTTTGACCTTTGGTTGCCAGATGAATTTTAATGATTCTGCCTGGCTTGAGCGTGCATTTGCAGAACGTGGTTTTGTGAAAACAGAACTACAAGATGCCACGGTGGTTATTGTTAATACGTGTTCTGTGCGTGAGAAGCCAGAACAAAAAGTGTATAATACCTTGCGTAAGGTGCGCCATGAAACACGAAATACCCACAATGCTTTTGTGGTGGTGGCCGGCTGTGTGGCGCAGCAAATAGGTTCGGGTTTTTTTGAAAAATTTGAGCAAGTGCGCCTTGTGTGCGGCGGCGATGGTGTGAAAGATATTCCCTCAAGTGTGGTGAAACTTTTTGCTGAGCCGCAATTAAAAATGTCTTTGGTGGATTTTTCAGAATCATACCCCGAGCGAGATGCAGCCTTACAAGATGGGGAAGTGGAGCCTTTGGCTTATGTGAATATTATGCAAGGCTGTGATAATTATTGCGCGTATTGCATTGTTCCTTATACGCGCGGGCCGCAAAAATCACGCTCCACAGAAGCGGTGCTTGAAGAATGCCGGCAGCTGCTAGCTCATGGCACACGTGAAATTTGCTTGCTTGGGCAAAATGTGAACTCCTTTTCGCAAGATAGCGCAGGAGATGGCACCAGTTTTGCTGAGCTTTTGTACAAAATCGCCGCCTTACCGGGACTTGCGCGTTTGCGCTTTATGACGCCGCATCCCAAAGATTTTTCGCCGGAAGTCATTGGCGCTTTTGCGGAACTTGAAAATTTATGCCCGCATGTGCACCTTCCTTTACAAGCCGGTTCTGATGCTGTGCTTGCCAATATGGGACGCAAATACACCACGGAGCGCTTTTTATATTTGGTGGACGAAATGCGAAAAGTGCGCCCGGATATGAGTTTTTCTTCGGATATTATTGTGGGCTTTCCCGGCGAGAGCGAAGAGGACTTTTTACAGACCATGCACATGTTAGAAAAAGTAAACTTTAGAGCTTCTTTTTCTTTTTGCTACTCTGATCGCCCGGGTACAAAAGCTTCTGAACTTCCACTTAAAGTGGCGCCGGAAGTTATGCTAGAGCGTTTGCATCGCTTCCAAGAAAAGCAAGATGAGCTCACCGCCGCATGGCTTAAAAAGCGTGAAGGGGAAAAAACCGTATTACTGCTTGAAAATAGAAGTAAAAAATCTGAAAGCAGTGAGGGGCAAGAATTTTGGCAGGGGCGCGACCCTCATGGCGTCACTGTGAATGTGTCTTTGCCGCAAGGTCTTGGAAAAAGAGGCCTATTGCTCCCTGTGAAAATTGTAACGGCCAAAAGGCACACTCTTGTGGGTGAGCAGGGAGGTCAACCATGGTAAATATGCGTATTTTAGGGCTTAGTGTGGACGGTAATGCCAAAACTCCCATTTTACTTTTACAAGAAGTGGATGGCAAGCGGGTTTTACCCATTTGGATAGGTTCCATGGAGGCCATGAGTATTTCTCTTGCCTTAAGCGGAAAAAATATTCCGCGCCCTTTAACGCATGATCTTACCGTGGCTGTGGTGGATGCCCTTGGTGGTAGCATTGAATCCATAGAAATTACCAATTTTACAGAAGGTACTTTTTATGCGGATCTTGTTGTGCGTCAAAAGGATGTGGTGCAAAGAGTAGACTGTCGTCCCTCCGATGGTGTGGCTTTAGCCTTAAAGCTTGGCATGCCCATTTATGTGCACCCAGATGTGCTAGAATCAGCCGCCAATGCTAAACAGCATCAGGATGCTGCTTCGTTTCAAATGCTTCAGGAGGGCGCTGAAAAAGCCTTGGAAAGTGTGGAAGATTTAACCAAAAAGCGTCCACGTATACAGCATGTGACCATTACGCCACGAGTAAAGGCACATGTGAAAACATTGATTGATAGCCCTAAAGAGCAAGAAGAACCAGACTTGGAAAAGCTTTTGCATAATTTAGAGCCAGCTTCCAGCACGAGAATGTGATTCTAGTCTACATATATAAGAAAATATCTAGAAAATAAATATAATTATACAAGGCGAATACATGTGTTCGCCTTTTTTTTGTACTTTTTACCATCTAAAGAAATATAATAATGCGGCGATAAATTACTTTGAGCGTCTTTGAAAATGACTGCATAAAGTCTTTGTCTCATAAAAGCTTATGAGACAGGGGCAGCGCAATATCTGTCGCAAGGGTATAAGCGTAAATATAATGCTACTAGAATGGCGGAAATGTGATGCAAGATTACGAGCAATTTCAACAAATTCATAATTTTTTCCTGCAAGGTAAATCTGACCTCGCCCTGCGTTTGCTTATGCAAATTCAGGCAGATAAAATTGCTTTACAAGATCGCATAAACTCTCTTAATGCACGTGTGCAAGAATTTGAAGATATTTTATTGTTGCCAAAAGCATTATATTTTGACAATAAATTCTATTGGATACGTACAGATATGCATGACCAAGGGCCTTATTGTCCCCATTGCTATGAGGGAGATGGGACGCTTTTTCGCTTGCGTATGCAGGATAATGCCTTATATTGTAAGTACTGCTCCTCTGTGTATGCCTTTGATGCACAGGCTGTGGGGCAAAGTACACATGTTCCCAAACCTCGCACGGCTACTCTTCTTCCTTTTAAAGGAAGGTAGGTATCTATGGCGCGGCTTTTTTGCGTAAGGCGCCGCATATACGAGTAGCTTGTATGCGTTTGGGGACAAAGGTAGGCTCATTTGTCCAAGGCGCTTTCGCAGCCCCCCGCTACGCCATCTGCTAAGGCAGATGACTCTCCCTCGAGGCTCCCAAGACCCCCAAGGCCCTTGGGCGGGGTCTTTTCTCCTGTGGCGCAGTACCCTGGCACCAGTTATGATAAAGTTCTCTCCACCAGTAAAGATGCCCCCTATACGCCTTCTCCCAAAGAAAACCAAAGCATGACCGCGGCCAAAACCGTTGTTCGCGCTGTGCCGAATGCTCAGGTCATTACGCCGCATGCATATGAAAATGCTTTACTCTTGGTTGAAGTAGAAAGCAGCGCCCGCATGGATAAAAAAGCCTTGCGTGATGCCGGAATTAGCCGTGTGCAGGTGTTAACTTCAGGCATGTTAGCGGCACGTTTTTTGGCCATGCAGCTTGATAAGCCTGTGGAAGATACAGAAGCGGTGGATTGTATTTTTTGTTATCCTCGTCTTGAAGATATGTCTGCCATGCAATGGATGGACTTGCTACGCCAGCATCCTCGTTTGGCGGCTTTGCCCATGGTGGTCATTACGGGCAATGTGGAAGAAGCGCACATTTTGCGCACCATGACCGGTGGTTTTGATGCTGTGCTTATGCGTCCTTATACGCAAGATGATGTGCGTCGCCTTTTGGGTAATGTGTATGAAAACTTTCAGCCTAAAGCCATAGAAAACTCTCAAGAAGCCGCCCAAGGTAAGGCGGAGTTTCATGCCATTTTAAAGCAGCTAGAAAGCTACCAAGGCGAAGGCGCCAAGGCAGAAATGAACTTTCGTGAAGGCTTGCAGCATGTGAAGGATAAAGCGTGGAATGCGGCCATTCAAGCTTTGACTAAGGCTTTATATCATAAAGATGTGAAGGGTGAGGCGGAGTATGGCCTTGCCGCCGCGTGGCAGGGCAAGAAGAATTTTCAAAAGCAAATGTATTACCTCAATGAAGCGTGCACTACTTTTGTGCGCACACAAAAATGGGCGCGGGCGCGTTTGGCGTATACACAGCTTTTGCGCGCTTTACCCACGGCAGAAAATCCTTTTGTGCGTTTGGCAGAAAGTCATATTCGTGCGCAAGCATACCGCGAAGCGGCGGGCGTGCTTGTGCTTGGCCTTAATCTTGGTAATGCTGAAGATGCTGTGACCCGCGTGGCACGCGCGTGTTTATTTAGTGATAATCCGCCCTTTACCTTGGGGCAAATACAAAAGGCCTTCACCGCAGAGGAATTGCAAGATTTAGTGCAAGCTTTACCGGCGGAAATACAAAGATTGAGTGATGCGCATGAGCAAAATATGCAGCAGCATCGTGAAGAATACGCCTCTTTACGTGAGCAGGCTAAAGCCATGCCTTTGCATGATTCTGTACTGGCGCTACAGCAAAAAGCCTCTACCGCTTTATGGGGCGCGCAAGGCGAGGCAGATGCCACTGGCGCTTTTGCAACCGCTCTTGTGGCTCCTTACGATGCCTCCAGTTATACAGGCCATACGGGCGATATGACAGGAGTTATTCCGGGCATGCCTAAGCTGATCAATGCTGAGCGCAGTACCGAAGGTATGGATAAAAAGCAGGTACTTGACCCCATGGGTGAAGAAGATTTAGGCGTGGAACTATTTTCAGCTTTTCCGCGGCTCAATGATATGGCCACCGTGGTGAAGGTTACCTGGAAGCTTATGCATGGCAAAAAATAGCCCTTGCCCCTGAAAAGTAGTATAAAATACCGCATTCAGGGGCAGGAGATTTGTTATTGGTGAATTTTATATTTGACCATGTCAGGGCTGAGCTTATGTAATTTTACAATGCGATGGATAAAGCATACACAGCATAGGCTTAAAGCCACAATAAATCCTACCCAAAAGCCCGCCGCGCCCATGGCGGGAGCAATCCAATCTTTGTGACATAAAATATATCCCAGCGGAAAACCCACAAGCCAATAAGCCACAAAAGATACTATGGAAATGATGCGCGTGTCATTATAGCCGCGCAAAATACCAATACCTATGATTTGTAAACTGTCCACCACTTGAAAGGACGCGGCATAAATGAGCAAAGTCATGGCAAGGCTGATCACGCCTTCTTCATCATTATACAGAATGACGATATTTTCCTTAAAGAAATAGGTGAGGCAAGCTCCGGTAAGCGCAATGAGTAGGCCTATACTTAGGGCTGTCCATGCCGTATAGCGCGCATGAACGTATTGTCCGGCGCCTAAATAATGGCTCACGCGAATGGTGGCTGTAATGCCCACAGAAAGCGGCACGATAAAAAGCACAGCAGCCACGGAAGAAGCCACTTGATGCCCTGCCACAATGGTGGTGCCAAGGGGGGCAATGGCCAGAGCAGATGCCGCAAAAAGGGTGATTTCAAAAAGTATGGCTAAGGCTCCGGGTAAACCAATGCGGAAAATACGTCTGACAGCTGTACCATCAAAACGTGACCCAAGCTCTTGTGTGTCTGTGGGGGATAAGCTCACTTTACGAAAAAGCGGTGTAAAAAGCGGCCCCAAGTGCTTAAATCTTCCCGCCGTGCATACATAGGTCACCATGCTTATGCCCATGAAAGCAAAGCAAATGGCTGTGGCCACACCGCAACCCACGGCGCCCATGGCCGGAAAACCCAAATGTCCATAAATAAGTATGTAGTTAATGGGAATGTTTAATAATAATGCTGAAAGCGCAATGTACATGGCGGGTTTGGTGTGGGAATATCCTTCCACAAAGCCACGTGTGCACACAAAAAGATAAAAGAAAGGTAAGCCCCAGAGTACAGAGCGCAAATAGCCACCGGAAAGTTCCACAAGGCGCTGGCTTAAATCAAAGGCGCCCATATGATGGGACATGGTGTAAAAAATCAGCATGAGCGGTAAAGCTAAAAGAGCCACACACCACAGACCCTGACGCATAATATGCGGCGCTTTTTCTTCATGGCCTTCGCCCACCAATTGCGCGCAAAGAGGCGAGATGGCTAAAAGCACACCCACACCAAAAAGGGAAATGGGGTTCCATATGGAAGTGGCCACCGCCACCGCTGCCATGTCCACAGAGCTGGCTTGCCCTGTCATGATGGTGTCTACCAAGGACATGCCAATGCCTGAAAGTTGAGCGATAAAAATGGGTAAACCCAAGCGCATAAGGCGCTTGGCTTCAAGGCTAGAAAAAAAAGAAGTAGTGTAATGGCGCATAAATATACTTAAAAATAAAAATGTAAAATATGAAAACTAATTTTCTAAAAATATAGAATAGTCGTGAGTAGTCTTGTGTGGCAAAGCCTTATGCACAAGCATTTCCACAGCCTTTTGACCAAGCTCTCCAAGGTCAAGACTATAGTCATTAACAAAGGTGGCAATATGGGCGGCGGTGACCTCTGGGGACATTTCTTGAGCGTGGGCGCCAATGAAATCGGCACTGACTTCGGGGTGAGCGCGAGCATACAAAATACTTTGGGTGATGGCTTTTTCCAAGGCCAGTCCCACGTTTTTATCCACGTCACGGCGCACGGTAATAACGCCCAGCGGCAAGGGGGCATGAAAGGCTTCTTCCCACCATTGTCCAAGGTCTACAATTTTATGTAGGCCGTGCGCTTCATAGGTAAAGCGCCCTTCATGGATAATAAGCCCCATATCACAACGCTTTGTCAGCACATGCTCCATAACTTTATCAAAAATCATTTCTTGGCGTGAACCTTGAAAGCGCCCGTGCAGGTTTAATAAAAGCGCCGCCGTGGTCATGCGTCCGGGTATGGCAATGCTGGCATATTGCTGCGCTTCAGGGCTTAAGGGCTCGCGCGCCACCAGAAGGGGGCCGCAACCAAAACCCAAGGCGCCGCCACTGCGTAGCACTGCATAGTGGCTAAGCGCTGTGGGTAAAACCCCCACAGAAAGTTTAGTGGCATGCAATTCTCCTGCGCAGGCTCTGGCATTAAGCTCTTCCACATCAGCCATGATGTACTTAATTTTGTAAGGAAAATCCACCAAGCCATGTAAGAGGGCATGAAAAATAAAGGTATCGTTAGGGCATGGTGAAATGCCAAGGGTAAGGGTATCTTGCATGAGAAATTCTCTGTAAAAAGGGTGGCTGGAGCATTGACAGTGCGAACAGGACGTAACATAATCATAAACTATGTTTAACGTCAAATATTATACGCAGCTTGGCCTAGGGGCCATCTATACCAAGGTTATGGAAAATGAGCGTCTCTCCCATGAAGATGGGCTGGCGCTTTTTGCTTGTACAGACCTCACTGCCGTGGGGGCTTTAGCGCATCATGTACGCACGCGCCTTCATGGCGATGCCACCCATTATGTGGTAAATAGGCATGTAAATTATACCAATGTCTGTGTCAATGATTGCGCTTTTTGTGCTTTTTGCCGGCAAAGTGACGATCAAGACGGCGCTTTTGTACTTAGTAAGCAAGATATTATGCAAAAAATTCGTACAGCACATGAGGCCCTAAGTCATAATGTATGCCTTGATGAATTGCATATTGTGGGTGGCTGTCATCCCACCTTGTCCTTAGCGTGGTTTGAGGATGTATTACGCACGGTGACAGAGCATTACCCAAGGCTTATGATTAAAGCTTTTACCGCCGTGGAAATTGCTCACTTTGCCAAGCTTGAAGGCATAAGCACTTTTGATGTACTCACGCGTTTGCAGGCGGCGGGTTTACGCATGATGCCAGGCGGCGGCGCAGAAATATTTGACCCTGCAGTGCGAGAGAAAATTTGTCCTGTCAAGGCCGATGCCAATATGTGGTTGCAAGTATGCGGTGAGGCGCATGGGCTTGGAATTCGAACCAATTGCACCATGCTCTTTGGTCATGTGGAAGATGCGGCGGCGCGGGTGGATCATTTGTGTCGTTTACGCGAACAACAAGATATAAGTGGCGGTTTTACTTGTTTTATTCCATTGCCCTTTCAAACAAAAAATAGCAAATTACAATTGCCTAAGGAGCAAGTGGGGCCGCATAAAGGGCTTGAGCAATTGCGCACTGTGGCCGTATCGCGTCTCATGCTAGATAATATTCCGCATATTAAGGCCTATTGGGTTATGATGGGGGAAAAGCTGGCACAAACGGCTTTATGGTACGGCGCCAACGATTTGGATGGCACCATTGTGGAAGAGCATATTGGGCATATGGCCGGCGCGCAATCAGAGCAGGGTATGACCATAGCCTCCTTGGAGCATATGATTCGCCAGTCTGGCTTTAGGCCGGTGCGTCGCAATGCACTGTTTGAAGAAGTAGGGGATTAATTTATGGAATTTGCAAACAGTCACTCCCCTTTTGAGGAAAGTGCCAAGGTGCAACAAGCGGCGCAATGTGTATTGCAAGGGCAGCGCCTTGAACGCCAGCATGCCGAGGCTTTATACTATGAGGCTTCCTTGCCTACATTGGCGCACTTAGCGCATAATGTGCGTATGCGTTTACACCCTGACCCTGTGGTCACCTATGTGGGTGATAGGAATATTAATTACTCCAATGTTTGCGTGTGTGCCTGCCGCTTTTGTGCTTTTTATCGTGCACCGGGGCAGGAAGAGGGCTATGTCATAAGTCGTGAAAGCCTTACGGAAAAAATCAATGAAACCCTTGCTCTGGGCGGTACGCAAGTGCTTATGCAAGGGGGGCATCATCCTGACTTGCCTTTTTCTTGGTATGAAGAATTACTTTCTTGGATGCGAGAAACATGGCCAAGTTTGCACATTCATGCTTTTTCACCGCCGGAAATTGCCTATTGGTCGGAATTGTATGGCATGAGCACCGAAGAAATTTTGCAAAGGCTTAAGGCCAGCGGCTTACATTCTTTACCTGGCGGCGGCGCAGAGATTTTGCATAATGACGTGCGCGCGCAGGTGTCACCCAATAAATGTTCTGGTACGCGCTGGCTGCATATTATGGAACAAGCGCATGGGCTGGGGTTACGCACCACAGCCACCATGATGTTTGGGCATGAAGAAGATCCGTCGCATCGCCTTGATCATTTATTTGCCGTGCGTGCCACGCAAGATAAAACCGGTGGTTTTACAGCTTTTATTCCGTGGACATTTCAACCGGGGCATACGCAAATACGCTGTGAAACCCTGCCGGCGCCGGCCTATTTACGCATGCTGGCAGTGTCGCGCTTGGTGCTGGATAATATAAAAAATATTCAATCTTCATGGGTAACCATGGGGCCTCATATTGGGCAATTGGGCTTATTTTATGGCGCCAATGATTTTGGCTCCCTCATGTTAGAAGAAAATGTGGTGGCCGCTGCAGGCACGTCGTATTCTTTAAGTCGTGAGCATATTCATACCATCATTGAGGCGGCAGGTTTTAAGCCTGTGCAACGAACCATGGATTATACGCCGGTGACGGCTTAGGTGGCACTATGACAAAAGATGATAAAACCATTGTGCGTATGGGGCGCATTGGTTATTTAAATGTACTTCCCATTTATTATCCTTTGGAATCGGGGCGTATTGCCCATGAATTTGAAATGGTGGCGGCGCCACCGGCAGTTCTCAATGCCATGATGGCACGAGAAGAGTTACATATTTCTTCCATCTCTTGCTTTGAATATGCCTGCCATCCTGAGCAATATTATCTTATACGTGACTTATCCATCGGTTCACGCGGGCCTGTCATGAGCGTGCTTTTGCTCTCTTCCTGCCCTGTGGAAGAATTGGCGGGTGAAGAAATACTGATTACCGGCGAAACGGCCACCTCTTCGGCTTTGCTACGCATGCTCCTTGAGCAAAAATACGGCATTCAGGCCACGTATCGCGTGGATAATGTAAGCCAATGTCTTGCCGGTGTGGGGAACTCTGCCAAGGCTACGCATGCCCCCAAGGCCTTTTTAGCCATTGGTGATGAAGCCTTACGTTTGCGCAACCATGCCGAGTATCCATACCGTTTGGATCTTGCCGAGGCATGGCGCTCATGGACGGGATTACCCTTCATTTTTGGCCTGTGGGTGGTGAGTCGCAAAGCTGCTCATGCCCGTCTTTTTTCTGCCGACCCCACCGAACTCTTTCATAAGGCACGTCGGTGGAGTTTTGAAAATATGGACGTGATTTTAGATTTAACGCAACATGGATGTCCCTTGTCGCGTGAAGAACTTTCTACGTATTATCATGAAGGTTTACTGTATACCTTACGCGGCGATGAGCTGGAAGGGCTGAAGCTTTTTTATGCTAAATTGGCACAGATGGGGCTCATTGCACAAAGCCCCACATTGGAATTTTACACCTTTTCATAAAGTAGGGCGAGGTAAGCCATGTATATTATCACCGGCGGCGCGGGCTTTTTGGGTAGCGCCTTACTTTGGGGGCTTAATCAAGCCGGCATAGAGAATGTGCTGGTGGTGGATAATTTAGGCAAGAGCGAAAAATGGAAAAACCTCGTAGGCTTGCGCTATACAGACTATGTGCATCGTGCGGCTTTTATTGCTGAGGTGCGGCAAAAAGGTTTGGGATCTCAGGTGCAAGGTATTGTGCACTTGGGCGCGTGTTCTGACACCACCGAGCGGGATGCTGACTTTTTAATGGAAAATAATTTTCATTTCAGTCGTGACTTATGCCAAGCAGCTTTGGAAAAAAATATTCGCTTCATCAATGCCTCTTCGGCCTCCACCTATGGAGATGGAAGCCTTGGCTTTAGTGATGAGCCTTCCTTGATTCCACGCTTGCGACCTTTGAATATGTATGGCTACACCAAACAGCTTTTTGACTTGTGGTTATTGCGCCAAAAGGCTCCCACGCCTGTGGCAAGTCTTAAATTTTTTAATGTGTACGGCCCCAATGAATACCATAAAAATGCCATGCGCTCTGTGGTGTGTAAAGCGTATGCGGAAATTTTAGAAACGGGCGCCTTACGTCTTTTTCGTTCCACAGATGCGCAGTACCCCCATGGTGGGCAAATGCGCGACTTTGTGTATGTGAAAGATTGCGTGCGTACCATGTTGTGGCTACTAGAACATAGTGAAGTGAGCGGCATTTTTAATGTGGGTACGGGAAAAGCGCGTACCTGGAATGATTTGGCCGCAGCTATTTTTTCTGCCATGCAGCGTGATATTTGCATTGAATATGTAGATATGCCAAAGATTTTACACGGAAAATATCAAAATTATACAGAAGCTTGCATGGAGTCTTTATGTGCCAAGGGTTGCCCGCCTTGTGATACTTCCTTGGAAGAGGGTGTACGTGATTATGTGCAAAATTATTTGCAACAGGGGGCTTTTTTAGAAGTATAAGCCCCATGCTCGGCGTCTTATCTTGTTGCGTCATATCTGACCACGTAAAAAGCTCTCCTTTTTCCAGCGCCATGGGATGTGGCTTTTCCTAATAGGGCTTTTTAGGCAGGGCTTTTTGAAGCGGATAGAGTGTTCTTTTTGGTAGAAAATATCTACTATTAGATATTGTTTTCACAACAATGTTACAATTGTGTGACAATGTTTTTTACTAGTAAGCGTCAATAATCTTGAAAAGTCCTTTTTTCATGGGGTTAAAGTAAAAAAAAGCCCTTCTGCTCACGGTAAAATCATACTCATATCACTTTTTTGTCTCCTTTTCCTTATAAGATACTTTAGTCTATGGAGAATGCGCCATTTTACACAAATGCAGAGAGTGGTATTTCTTTTTATAAAAATATTGTGTCTTTTAAGGTGGTTGCTCTTCTTTTTTGTGGAAAACTGAAGAATATTATGACATTTTTTGCCTTAAGCCCTTGTCAGAATGCATAGAAAAAACTATATGGTAAAGGAGCGTAATTGCAAAACACTGAATAAAGTATGAGCGAAAAGGCTTTTTTCAGTGTTTATTGGGAAAATTTTAACAAGCGAGGTTTATGATGACTAATTTCGTACACAAAGCTTTCGCAACGGACGCTGACAGTGAGTGGGACGAACCCCATGTTGCTCTGAAAAAACGACCGCTTTCCATGGTGCAACGCAAAAGTGAATTTTACTACAACCCCATTTGGATTACCGATGTTTCCAGAGAGTGGGAAAGTGTATTGCACCTTGCTAGGTATGTAACCTTTAAACCCAAAGAGCATATTCCATCCTCTTTGGACGGTGAACCGGGTTTTTACTATTTAAAGTATGGCAAGGCCAAAGCCGTACATGAAAGTCCCAATCCCACCTATGCGGGCGAAGATGTGAAGGTAACTTTATATCATGTGGGGGAGGGAACATTACTTTATGACTTAGCTGCCCATGACCAAACAGCCCATTACAATATGTATGCTTTAACTCCTTGTGAAGCTTACTTTTTTTCCTCTTCGCATTTTCTGAATGAAGCCTTTACCTCGCTATATCCTCACTTAACTTTATCCTTGGTTCGCTCCCAAGCATTGAAGAATATGTATTACATGCGCCGTATTGTGAGCATTGCCGGCGGTAATGCTTTTGCCAATACCTGCAAACTTATGTTGGAGCTATCTCGTTCTTACGGGAATGCTTTAGATGTGCCACTTGGCGTTACCCATGAAGAAATAGCTTCTTTGCTGTGTGTGCGTCGTAGCTGGCTTGGTAAAATACTGCGTCGTCTTAAGGATGAAGACATTATAACGCGCTGCACTAAGGCTCGTCTGGTCATTGCTGACCTTGATAAATTGTCTTATTACGCTAGCTCTTCATAATTAAAACGATTAACGGGCGTGGCCTCGCTACGCGCCCATTTTTCTACCTTTACCATTGAGGATTTTTTCACTATAAGGAGGGGGCAGATTTTATTTTAACCCTCAAGGAGATCCTCATGTCTGCCAATATCGCCCGTAATAATGCCACTCAGGCCATTACTAATTATCGTTCTAATCATGCTCCCTTAAATTTTGTTGAAACAAAACCGCAAGATATTTTTGCGTGCAATGTTTTTAATGATAAGGTCATGCGTGAACGTTTGCCACGCGCTGTGTATAAAGCTTTACGTAAAACCATTGACCTTGGCGAACGTATGGATTCTGGCATAGCGGATAATGTGGCCGCAGCCATGAAGGATTGGGCCATTGAAAAAGGCGCCACGCACTTCACGCATATTTTTTATCCCCTCACAGGCACCACCGCAGAAAAGCATGACAGCTTTTTGCAGCCCGATGGCTTTGGCGGCGTCATGGCTTCTTTTTCTGGGTCCATGCTCATTAAAGGCGAACCAGATGCTTCAAGTTTTCCCTCTGGTGGTGTGCGCTCTACCTTTGAAGCTCGCGGGTATACCGCATGGGATGTGACCAGTCCTGCATATATCATGGAAAATCCCAATGGTACATTTTTGTGCATACCTACGGTATTCCTTTCTTGGACAGGCATCGCCCTTGATAAGAAAACCCCGCTTTTGCGCTCTAACCAAAGCTTAAACAAGGAAGCTAAGCGCTTGCTTGCTATTTTCGGTGTAGAAACAGAAATGCCCATTGTACCTTTTGCTGGCCTTGAGCAAGAATATTTTCTCATTGATGGTAATTTTAACTTTGCCCGCCCTGACATTCATTTGGCAGGCAGAACTCTTTTTGGAGCGCGTTCTGCCAAAGGGCAAGAATTCAGCGACCAATATTTCGGCGTTATTCCGCAACGTGTGCTTTCGTATATGATGGAAGTGGAGCGTGAGCTTTTTAAGCTTGGCGTTCCTGTGATGACCAGACATAATGAAGCCGCCCCAAGTCAATATGAAATTGCCCCTCGTTATGAATCCGGTAACCTTGCTGTGGATCATAACCATACCATCATGACTGTGTTGCGCAATGTGGCTAAACGATATGGCATGAAGTGCCTTTTGCACGAAAAGCCTTTTGTGGGTATCAATGGCTCTGGTAAGCATTTAAATTATTCCTTGGGTAATGAAGAATTGGGCTCTCTTTTTGATCCCGGCGACACCCCACATGAAAATGCCCAGTTTATGGTATTCTGTTCTTGTATGCTTCGTGCTGTGCATAAGTATGGTGCCTTACTCCGCGCCACTGTGGCCAGCGCCAGCAATGACCATCGCCTTGGCGCTCATGAAGCTCCACCTGCCATCATGTCTATTTTCCTTGGTGATCAACTCACAGACGTTTTTGAGCAATTCCGCGCTGGCCGCGTGAAGGGTGCCAAGGGCAAAAGACTTATGAATGTGGGTGTGGATACCTTACCCCCCTTACCTGCAGATCCGGGTGATCGTAACCGCACAAGCCCCCTTGCCTTTACTGGTAATCGCTTTGAGTTTCGCGCTTTAGGTTCTAGCATGTCCGCCGCCGGTTCTCTTGCCGCCATGAATACCATCATGGCTGACTCCATGAACTTTGCTGCTGAATACTTAGAAAAAGCTTTAGCTGCGGGTGATGTGAGCCTTAATGATGCAGTGCAAGCTTTTATTCAAGATATTATAGAAGAGCACAGCGCTGTTATTTTCAATGGTGATGGATACTCCAGCATATGGCATAAAGAGGCTGAGCGTCGCGGCTTGCCTAATTTGCGTACCACACCAGAGGCCGTGCAAGCGCTTATGCTACCTGAAGTGGTGGCTTTATATGAAAGCCAAAATGTATTGAGCAAGGTGGAGCTTAAGTCCCGTCAAGAAATTCAATTTGAATTGTATTGCAAGACCATTCGCTCCGAAGCCATGCTTGTGAAGCGCATTGCTAAAACTATCATAGCTCCTGCGGCCATGCGTTATCAAGGCGAGTTGGCAAGCACATGTGCAAGCTTAAAAGCCATTGGTAAAAGCTTCTCTACGGATACTTTGGACGAAGTGTCAGAAGCTTTGTACAAAATGCAAGCAGCTGTGGCTAAATTGGCTAAACTTGTGGATAAAGCGCAAAAGATTGAAGATAACATGCATGCTCAGGCCACCTTCTATTGTGAAAAGGTTATTCCTAGCATGGTGGAAGTGCGTCAGTGGGCCGATACATTGGAAGGCCTTGTGGCTGATGACTTGTGGGCTTTGCCTAATTATCAAGAAATTCTGTTTGGAAAATAGTGTATGACTGGCATTGGCATGTGCCGATGTTTATGGGGAGGGAGCTTTTTAGGCTTTCTCCCCTTTTTGTTGCCCCTATCTTTGGTGAAGAACCCTCTATCTTTGGTGAAGAACCCTCTATCTTTGGTGAAGAACCTTTTTATTTTGGGGGGAGTTCTTTTTCCTTGAAGGTACAAAAAAAGCTCATGGTTTCCCATGAGCCTTATTTTTTTGCTGGTGGGCAGTGAGGGGATCGAACCCCCGACATCCGCCTTGTAAGG